>NZ_JAMPTM010000007.1 GCF_025403375.1 Frankia gtarii | reverse complement strand
GGGCTTGGCCGGCTCCGGCTCCGGCTCGGGCTCCGCGGCGGGGGCGGGGGCTTCGGCGGTCTCGGCCGCGGCACCGCCGCCGCCGGAGCCGTCGTCGATGACCGCGAGCTCGACGCCGACCTCGACGGTCTCGTCCTCCGCGACCTTGATGGAGCTGATGACACCGGAGGCCGGGGCAGGAATCTCGGTGTCGACCTTGTCCGTGCTGACCTCGAGAAGCGGCTCGTCGGCCTCGACGCGCTCACCCTCCTGCTTCAGCCAACGGGTGACGGTTCCCTCGGAGACACTTTCCCCGAGCCGGGGCATCGTGACAGATACAGACATGCTGGAACGACTCCTTCGTCGCGTCCGGCATGCACCGCGCAAGCGGCCGGCCGGAGGCGCTCATGCTATGGCGTGATCGTGAGTACCTGGGCGGGATCGAGCCGCGGAGCGAACCCGGTGCGGCGGCGATCCCCGAGCGTGATCGCCCTAGCCGTGGACGTGAAGAGGCTTGCCGGCCAGCGCCAGGTGCGCCTCGCCGAGAGCCTCGGACAGAGTGGGATGTGGGTGGATCAGCTGGGCGACCTCGGCGGGAAACGCCTCCCAGTTGGTGATGAGCTGGGCCTCGGCGATGAGCTCGCCGACCCGGTCGCCGACCATGTGGACGCCGACCACCGGACCGTCGGGGACCGCGATCAGCGTCACGGCACCGGCGGTCTTGAGGATCTGCGACTTGCCGTTGCCCGCCAGGTTGTAGGTGACGGTGCGGATGTCGCCGAAGCGCTCCCGGGCGGCCGCGGTGGTCAACCCGACCGACGCCACCTCGGGGTGGGAGTAGGTGACCCGCGGGACGTTGTCGTAGTCGACCGCCACCGGGTTGAGCCCGGCGAGCTGTTCGGCGACGAAGATGCCCTCCGCGAAGCCCACGTGGGCCAGCTGCAGGCCCGGCCGCAGGTCGCCGAGCGCGGACACGGTGGGGACGTTCGTACGCAGGTTGCGGTCGACGAGGACGTAGCCGCGGTCGGTCGCGATGCCGACCTCCTCGTAGCCGAGGCCGGCCGAGACCGGTCCACGGCCCACCGCGACGAGCAGCAGCTCGGCCTCGATGGTCGTGCCGCTCTCCAGCGACACGGTGACCCCGTGGTCGGTCGTCTTCACGCCGGCGAAGCGGGCGCCGAGATGCTGGGCGATGCCACGCTTACGGAAGGCGCGCTCGAGCAGCTTGGAACTGGACTCGTCCTCCAGCGGCACCAGATGCGGCAGCGCCTCGACGATCGTCACCTCGGCGCCGTAGGAACGCCAGACCGAGGCGAACTCGCAGCCGATGGCGCCGGCCCCGAGGACCACGGCGGATGCCGGCACGTGGTCGAGAGTCAGGGCATCGTCGCTGGTGATGACCCTGTCGTGGTCGATGTCCAGACCGGGCAGGGACTTCGAGTACGAGCCGGTGGCCAGCAGGACGTGCCGACCCTCGATGATCCGGTCACCGACCGCAACGGACGTCGGCGAGGCGAGCCGGCCGAATCCCTCGACCACCTCGATGCCGCGCGACTTGATCAGGCCGGTCAACCCCTTGAACAGGCCGGCGATGACCGAATCCTTGTAGGAGTTGACCTTCGTCATGTCGATGCCGTCGAAGGTGGACCGGATCCCGAAGGATTCGCTCTCCTTGATGTTGTCGACGATCTCCGCCGAATGCAGCAGTGCCTTGGTCGGGATGCAGCCTCGGTGCAGGCAGGTGCCGCCGAGCTTGTCCTTCTCGATCAGAACGACACTGAGGTCGAGTTCCGCGGCGCGCAGCGCGGCGGCGTATCCGCCGCTGCCGCCACCGAGGATGACCAGATCGACGGGACCGGCCGCTGAATCCGCCACGCCAGGGGTCCCTTCTCGTTGACTTCTATGGTTGTGCCGGTGATGCCGGGAGTGTGACCCGTACCCACCGGTGTCGCGCGTGCTCGCGACGCCGGTGACACGGCCGGCCGCGCCGGCGGCGATCGTCACCGCGCACGGCCGGGAACACCGGCATCGACGTGCCCTGCGGGCCGGCGTTTCAGGCCACGACTCGCCACACCACGTCGGTCCGAGCCCAGTCTTTCACGCCGTCGGCCGCCTTCTGCTCGGATGGGTGAGTGTGCTGCATCGCGTGGGGTGTGGCCGCTATCGACGCTCGGCCACTCCGTCGCGGACCGGTCAGCCGGCGATCGTGGAACCCTGGTCCGACGGCGGGCCGGCGAGGTCCTCGGCGAGCTGGATGAGCGTGCGGACAATCACGCCGGTGCCGCCCTTGGGCGTATGCCCGTAGGGCTGGCCGCCGTTCCACGACGGGCCGGCGATGTCGAGATGCGCCCAGCTCGCCTCGTTGGGCACGAAATGGGCGAGGAAGTGCGCCGCGACCAGCATCCCGCCGTCCCGGCTGCCGCCGGGCGGGACGTTCGCGATGTCGGCGACCGTGGAGTCCAGCCCCTTGCGTAGCTCCGGCGGCAGCGGCATCGGCCAGACGCTCTCCCCGGTCGCTGCGGCGGCCGTCGTGACCGCTTCGACCGCGTCGTCGCGGCCCATCACCGCGCTCGTGCGCTGGCCGAGAGAGACGATCTGGGCGCCGGTCAGAGTCGCGATGTCCACGATCAGACCCGGGGCCTCCTCGGCCGCCCGAACGAGGGCGTCGGCGAGGACGAGCCGGCCCTCGGCGTCGGTGTTGAGCACCTCGACGCGGGTGCCGCCGCGCAGCGTCAGCACGTCCGAAGGCCGGATCGCGTCGCCCGAGGGCATGTTCTCCGCGCAGGGCATCCAGCCGGTCACCGTCACCGGCAGCCGCAGGCGGGCCGCGGCGACGACCGTGGCGAGGACAGCGGCCGCGCCCGCCATGTCCGTCTTCATCCATTCCATCGCCGTCGGGGGCTTCAGCGACAGGCCACCGGAGTCGAAGGTGATGCCCTTGCCGACCAGCGCGAGCGCCGAGCTTTCGCCGCCGCCGCGCCATTCGAGGCGGATCAGTCGGGGCGGATTGGCGGAACCCTGGCCGACCCCGACGATTCCACCGAAGCCGCCCTCGGCCAGCGCCACCTCGTCGAGCACCTCGACGGTGACCCCGGCGGCGGTCGCCTGCTCGACGGCGACGTCGGCGAGCAGGGCGGGGGAGAGGTGGCTGGGCGGGGTGTTCACCAGGTCCCGGACCAGGACCACCGACTCGGCGACGACCACCGCACGGTCGATCTCCGCCTGCGCGAGTGGCAGGGACGCGCCGTCGACGAGGAGCGTCAGTGCGCCGACGGGGGTGGGCAGACCCTTCGCCGAGGTGGTGCGCAGCCGGTCGAAGGAGTAAGTGCCGAGCAGCGCGCCCTCGGCCACCGCCCGGACCGACTCCGCGGTGATCGACCCGGGAGCGGCGGCCAGGGCCAGCGCCACGGATCCGGTCCCGGCCAGCGCCCGCAGGGCCGCGCCCGCCGCGCGGCGCAGGACCTCGGCGTCCAGCGGAGCGGACGGGGGCGCCAGCGGGCCGAGCCCGACCGCGAGGACGGTCGCCGCCGGCAGCGTCCCCAGGGTCGCGAAGCGAACGGTTTCGCCGGCCTTCCCGGTCGCGCCGAGAGCGGTGAGCACCGCTTCGAGCCGGCCGCCGAGCGCCGCGTCCACCTCGGCGGCGCCGCCGGTCACCACAAGGCCGTTCTCGCCGACCGCGGTGCCGATCACCACCGCATCCGTCTCGAGATCGACTAGGGCTGCTGAGCTGGGCGCGATGCTGGTCATGCGGTGAGCGTATTGAACGACAAGGTCGACGGACGCCCCCCGGGGCGCCGCAGCCGGGCTTTCGCTGCTCTCCGCGCTTCCTCGCGCCTCCTCGCGCTTCCTCGCGCCTCCTTTGCCGGTTCCGGTCCGGATCGCGGTGGCCGGGGAAGTCAAACTAGGCTGTCCGCCATGGCAGACCTGCGTCGATCTCCGCTGTACGGCCGTCATGTCGATCTCGGCGCGAAGCTGGCCGGCTTCGGGGGTTGGGAGATGCCGATCGAATACGCCGGGCGCGGAGTGCTCGCCGAGCATCAGGCGGTCCGCGGCGCGGTCGGAATCTTCGACGTCAGCCATCTCGGCAAGGCCGAGGTCGTCGGCGCGGGCGCCGCCGACTTCGTCAACGCCTGCCTGAGCAACGACCTGGGTCGCATCTCGCCCGGACAGGCTCAGTACACGTTGTGCTGCGACGAGGCCGGCGGGGTCGTCGACGACCTGATCGCCTACCTTTTCTCCGCCGAACGGGTCCTGCTCGTCCCCAACGCGGCGAACAACGCCGAGGTCGTCGCCCGCCTCGCCGCGGCCGCCCCCGCGGGCGTGTCCGTCACCGACCGGCACACCGGGTTCGGGGTGCTCGCGGTGCAGGGCCCCACCGCCCCGGCCCTCGTGGCGGCCCTCGGCCTGCCCACCGACGGGGCCTACATGAGCTTCGTCGAGGCGACCTGGCAGGGACGGCCGGTGATCGTCTGCCGATCCGGTTATACCGGCGAGCGCGGCTACGAGCTGCTGCCCCGCTGGGACGACACGCCCGCGCTGTGGGATGCGCTGTTCGCCGCAGGGGAGGCCCTCGGCGCGTCGCCCGTCGGTCTCGGCGCCCGCGACACCCTGCGCACGGAGATGGGATACCCGTTGCACGGCCAGGACCTGTCCGGGGAGATCACGCCGGTGCAGGCCCGGTCCGGGTGGGCGGTCGGCTGGGACAAGGAGCGGTTCTGGGGTCGGGAGGCGCTGCTCGCCGAGCGGGCCGCCGGGGCCGCGCGCCTGCTCTGGGGGCTGACATCGACCGGGCGGGCCATTCCCCGACCGCACATGGCCGTCACCGCCTCCTCCGGCGAACCGGTCGGCGAGGTCACCAGCGGAACGTTCTCCCCGACGCTGCGCCAGGGCATCGGCCTGGCGCTGCTGGACCGCGGCGTCTCGGCGGGCGACACGGTGAACGTCGACGTCCGTGGGCGCCCGAGCCCGATGACCGTCGTGCGCCCCCCCTTCGTCCCGTCCTCGCCCAAGTAGACCCCGCTCGCCGGGGAGATCGTTTGTCTAGGCGCTGGTGGCGGGGCTGTCCGCGACGACGGGACGCTCCAGCACGGAGATCACGACCGCGGTCCGGTCGTCGTGGGAGCCACGGCGCCGGAACCGCAACGCCTCACCCATCGCGTGCACGTCACCGGGCGCCTCCCAGGATTCGGCCAGCCAGCTCCGCACGCCGGGGGAGTTGCGCAGGTCCGTCGCGAGACCATCGGTGCACAGCACGACGCGCCGCACCGCCTCGAGGCGGCGCACTTCCGGCGCGGGCAGTGGCTGTTCGGGCAGGGCGTCCGTCACGATGTTGACGTGCTCGTCCGGGGCGTTCGTCAGCAGCTCGTGGAACTCCCCGTCGGCCAGCGCGAAGGCCGAGACGTCACCGACGCGGGCGATCTCGCCGCGGCTGCCGGCGAAGACCGCCACCGCGCCGACGAACCCGATCTCCCGTGGCGCCAACCGGTGCGCGCCGGCCTGGCTCTCGGCGTACCGAGCGGCGTACGCCAACAGGTCGGCGGCGGTCAGCTCCTCGCGTGCCAACCCCGCCTGAACGGCTCCCTCGCAGAACGAACGGGCCCCGACCTGCGAGTGGGGGCGTGAGCCCAGTCCATCCGCGATGGCGACGATCAGGCGGCCGCCGGGGCTGACCGCGAAGTCGTAGGCGTCCTGGCAGGGGGAGCCGGACACCAGGTGCGCGGTTCCCACCAGCGAACCGGCGGCCACGTGGAAGCCGCCGACGAAGACGCTGTCGAGGCTCAGCATCGAGCGGCGGAAGGCCGTCGCGGGCGCCAGCACCGGCCGCGGCGCAGGCAGGACCTTACCGACGGTGGGCGCGGCCGTTGGCGGGCTGTGCAGCCGCCAGGGATCCGCGGGTCGGGTGGGCTCGCCCGCCGGCGCCTCGGCCGAACCGGCCGGTGGCGCCTCGGCCGAACCGGCCGGTGCCAGCCCGCCCGGTGCCGGTTCGTCCGGTGCCGGTCCGGGGTTGTCCGCCTCCGGCGGCCTGGGGGCACCGGGTCCGGCTGTCGCCGCCGGCGGCAGCCCGGCCGGCTGCTCCCAGGGGGCGGCACTCGGCGGGCCGGCGGCGTCCGCGGTCGCCCGCGGCGCGGCCGGGGTGTCCGGCGCAGCGGCATGATCCAGGGCCTCGGGAGCCTCGCCAGCCCCCCGACTCCGCGCGGGCGCCGCACCGCCCGGGTGGAGCGGCCAGTCGTGCTCCGCGTCGTCGGGCGGCGGGTGCTCCGCGTCGTCGGGCGGCGGGTGCTCCGCGGGATCGGCCCAGTGGCCGCGGAGGTCTCGGAACCGGGACATCACAGCGTCATCGGTGGGAGCGGCGTGAAGAACTCGGTGGGTGTTTCCAGGTGCAGACCATCGGCCTGGCTCGGGTCGCGGAAGCTCGTCGACGTGGTCCGGATGCTGCCGATCAGGGCATTCATGATTTCCCGAACCTGCATCGCGGGGTCGGCGTCCTTGGCGAGAAAGGAGAAGCGGGTCGCGATCCGGCGGATGCTGTCGACGTTGACCTGGTCACCGAAGCCGAACGCGACCACCTCCGGGGCGAACCGCCACGACCGGTCCCGCAGGTCGTTCAGCGCCGCGGCCCAGTCACCCGGTGCCTGGTGCTCCCCGTCGCTCATAAAGAACACCACCGGCCGGTAGATCGGCGTTCCCTTCGGCAGCGACCGCAGCCCTCCCTCGATCGCCCGCCGGGTCTCCTGGAACGCGGCGGCGAAGTTCGTGCCGCCCTCGACCATGAGCTCTGGCAGGTAGACCTCGGCCAGGTCGCACAGCGGCACGACGGTCCGCCCCACGTCGGAGAACGTGACGATGCTGATCCGGGCGATCTCACCGACCGTCGGATTGGACTGCATCTCCTTCTGCAGCGCCGGCAGGGAATCGTTGAGCGCCTCCAACGGGCCGCCGGCCATGGACGCGCTCACGTCCAGCACCATGAAGACCGGAAATATCGTGTAGAGCTCGGAACTCTCGTCGGCCACGCGGAATCCTTTCACGTTCTCAGGGTCAGCCGGAAGCTTCGATGGATAAAGCCACCACGAGTAGGTAGAGCCCCGCGAAGGCAATGAGCGATATACGCGTCCGCCGGACTTTTGGATAAGATGCGGGACTGACGCCGCGCAGTTGGATCAGGGCGAGGATGCAGTAGCCAAGACCGAAAGGTGAGTAACATATTGCCGTCAGTCCGATGGCATACCAGCCGAGCCTGCCGCGCAGAGCCGTGAGCGCGAACCAGCCGGTGGGCACTCGGCCGCCGACGCCCGGGTTTCCGGGTGAGGGCCCGGGCTGGTACCGCGGCCCGTATCCGGGCGCCTGGTACGGATGCGGCGGCATCACCGGGCCGGTCTGGTACCGAGGGGGTGCGGGCTGCTGGTATTGCTGCCCGGTTCTGGGCGGCTGGTATGGCGGGGGCTGACGGTAGGGGGATCCGGGCCTCGGCCACTGGTACGGCGGCGGCGGGTAGCGCTGTCCGGTTGCGGGCGGTTGACGGGGCGGGGGCGGCTGGCGCGCAGTGGGTGGCCCGGGCCTGGGCGGTTGGCGCGGCGGATTCACCGGCCGGCGGCCGGTCGCCGGCCTGCTGGGAGCCGGGCGGACGGTCGTCGTCCAGTCCGTGGCCGGCAACGGGGTGAACGTCGGCGGCGGGGCCTTCTTGGCCGGGGCGCTCATCGTGTCCAGCGCCGTGATCGCGGCATCGTCGAAACGGTTGTTCGGCAGGTAGGTCTCCCGCAGCGCCCGCACCCACTCATCCGGTGCGGGGCGCCGCGCGGCGTCGGTCGGTTCGAGCCCCCTGCGGAGGAGGTCGGCCAGTCGCACCGGGAAGCCATTCGGGATCTTCTGCGGCGGTGGCCAGCTCCCGTCCGCGGCGCGGTCCAGCTTGCCCGGGGTGAGTAGCAGGCCGCGGTACATGGCCAGGGCCAGGGCGTACCAGTCGCTGAGGTGGTCGTGCGCGGGGATGCGGCGTTCGACGACCCGCGGGTCAGCCCACCCCATCGCCTGCACGCCCGCCTTCGGCGCGGGCTGCTGCGGGACCATGCCGTCACAGTCGATCAGGTACATGACCGGCTGCGGCTGCACCGCCCAGGCCAGGTTCTTGCCGTTCACGTCGCCATGCACGAGGCCCCGCGCGTTGACGAAGTTGAAGATCTCCGCCATCCGCAGGAGCAGGACGATGCGCCCCTTCGCGGTCGGCGGCTTCGCGCGGGCCATCACCAGGAAATCAAGCGTGCGCACGCCGCCGAACTCCTCGTGGAAGAGCACCTGCGGGATGATCGGCAGCAGGACGCCGGTCACCGCACCGTACTGGTCGACGCTGACGTCGACCGGCCAGTTCACCGAGGATTCCGGGGTCTCGCCCGGCTTGCGGCGCTGCCTGACCAGGACCTCGCGGCCCACCTCGACCAGCTTTTCGAGATCCTTGCGGGCGGGCGCCTTGGCCGGGTCGAAGTAGCGCTTGAAGACGAAGTCCGGATCGCTCGTCCGGTGAATCGAGCCGACGCCGCCCCTGCCCAGCTCGTCTTTCTCGACGGCATAGGTTCCCCAGCTTCCCGCGACGGTCTCCATGTCGATCAACCTCCGCCAAGCGTGGAGAACCTGGTGATCACTCCTGTCACTGGACCACTCTTGCCGCACGAGGGGCAGTGGAAGACCGGCTGGGAGGAGTCCCAGCACGCGAGCTGGTGGCACCGACTGCACCGGACGACGTTGTCTGCGCCACAGCTAGGGCAGCCGCGATAGTCCGCGCTGATGGTGAAGGAGCCGCCATCCGTCGCCTGCGTCTGCGAGCCGGACATGGGGAGCACGCTGTCGGGGCGCTGCCGGGACACGCCCTTCAGCTCGAGATTCGCCCCCTGCCGACCGAACCGGCCGACCCCCGGATGCCTGGTAGCGCTGCAAGTGACGTTGGCTAGGATCGGCTGCTCGGGCATCATCGGCCTCGATTGCCACGATCCTCGGCCGGCGCAGCATGATTGTGCTGGTCAGACGCCTGCGTGCGCCGGTGGACATTGTCTCGCTGACGCTTGTGCCCGGACAGCAGATCCATGCCGGCCCGTCCCCCGTCCAGAGAAATCCCGCGCAAAACCTCTCGACGGGAAAGCATACAACCGGTCGGTCGATGGGTGCGCTCCGGCACGTCATTCGCAAAGCGCCGTGCAGCAAATTCCTCAAGAGATCCGTGTACTGACCTCGTTCGTGGCCCGTGGAGCGCGCCGGTGCCGGCGCGGCGCGGCATTGTCGGCGCAGCGACGAGAGATCGCTACCGACCCAGGAATCGCAGTGCGGGAGTCGGCAGCGTCATCGCCATGACGACCAACGTCACCATGGTGGTGAGCTCGATGATTCCACCGAGCATGTCACCGCTCAGGCCGCCGAAGCGGCTGGTCAGATAGCGCCGCAGCGCCAGCGAGAAGGCAGTCCCGACGCATACCGCGACAACGGCGCGCAGGGCCCGGCCGATGTCCCCGCCGTCGAAGTCGAGGCGGCCGGCGAGCGCAGCCAGGGCGCAGACCCCGATGAAGGCGAGCGCCGCGTCCCGGGTGCGGACCGTGCCGGCCACGAGTGCGCCGAGACCGTCCGGATGCGCGGGCGGGGTGCCGGCGGCGCAGGCAAGGGTCGCGGCGAGCCGCCCGGTCATGGCGGCGACGAGGATCGAGACCGTGCCGCGGTGCACGGTAATGGCCGCGCTGAGCGCCGTGACCTGCAACAACACGACGAACACGACGCTGATCACACCGAAGGCGCCGATCGTCGACTCGCGCATGATCTCCAGGGCGCGATCCCGCCCCCGCACCCGCCGGGCGCCGATGCCGTCCCCGAGATCGGCCAGGCCGTCGAGGTGCAGACCCCCGGTGGCCAGCGCGAGGACGGCGATGCCCACCGCGGCGGGCAGCAGACTCTGGTTGCGGTGACCAGGCGTCCCCGTCGTGACTCGCATGGTGACCACGATCACGGCGGTGATCAGCCCGAGGACCAGGCCCACCAGGGGCGCCAGCGCCATGGCTCGGCCGGCCAGGCGTCGGTCGAGCCGCTGCGGGCCGCGCAGGGGGAGCATCGTGAGCAGCGTGAACGCGGCTCTTGCCGCCAGCATCACGTGACGTCGACCGCCGTGCCATTGATGGCGTCAGGGCCGCCGACGGCCTCGGACTTACCGCTGACGCCCGCCTGGTCGAACGTCGCCATCTCCGCGAGCGTCGCCTGCGCGGCGCGCACCAGCGGGACCGCCAGCAGCGCCCCGGTGCCCTCACCGAGGCGCAGACCGACGTCGATCAGCGGCGTGAGCCCGAGTGCGCCGAGGGCGATCGCCTGCGCCGGCTCGGGGGACCGGGTGCCCGCCACCCACCACTTCCTGGCGCCCGGCGCGATGTGCTCGGCCGCCAGCGCCGCGGCGCAGACGATCACGCCGTCGAGGATGACCGGGGTCCGCCGCACGGCGGCCTGCACCAGCAGACCGGTGAGCGCCAGCAGGTCCGCACCGCCGACGACCCGCAGCATCGACTGCGCGTTGCTGGCGAACGGCCGGCCCCGCCACATGGCATCGCGGATCGCGGCCGTCTTCACCATCCAGCGACGGTCGTCGATGCCCGTTCCCCGCCCGACCACCTCGATGGGCTCGCGGTTGCACAGCAACGCGACGATCGTCGCCGCGGGGGTCGTGTTGCCGATCCCCATCTCGCCGGGGACGAGCAGATCCGCGCCCGCGTCGATCTCCTCGTCCGCGATGAGCCGACCGACGGCGAACGCCCGCTCCGCCTCGGCCACGCTCACCGCGTCCGTCCGGTCGATGCGCTCGCTCGACCGCCGCACCCGGTAGCGGTCGGGCGGTGCGGTGCCGTCGACCCCGCCCACGGTGGTGGGGTACGGGCTGTCCACCGAGACGTCGACCACCCGCACGGCGGCCCCGACCTGACGGGCGAGGACGTTCACCGCCGCCCCGCCGGCGGCGAAGTTGGCCACCATCTGCGCCGTCACGTCGCTGGGAAACGCGGACACGCCGAGCTGGGCTATCCCGTGGTCGCCGGCGATCACGATCGCCCGGACCCGGTCGAACGGCCGCGGGGGACAGACTCCCTGCACGCCGGCGAGCCAGATCGACAGCTCCTCGAGCCGGCCGAGGGCGCCCGGTGGCTTGGTCAGCTCGCCCTGCCGGCGCCGGGCCGCCGCCATCGCGTCGCTGTCCAGGCCAGGGACGACGGGCACGGCGGTGACGGCGGGTACGGCGGGAACGACACCGCTGGTGTCATGGGAATCCACGAGGTCCTTACTACCTGATCCGTCGCGGGAAGCTGGCGCCCGCCTGCGGATCATCGTCGTCCTCGCGTCCGCACCACCTGATCCGTTGCGGGCCGGCGGCGGGCCACGGCGGGCCACGGCGGGCCGAGGCGTGCCGGCACCGAGCCGGTGGCCACGAGAGGCCGGCGCGGGCGGTCGACCCGTTCTCAGGCGACCGGGCAGAGGCCGGTAGAGGCGGGCGGAGGATGCGGGCAACGGAGTCGATCGGATACGTTGCGAGATGTGTCGGTCTCGATTGATTTGTTTTCGGATCGAACTCGGGCAGCCGGCTCGGCGCCGGCCGACGGCAGACTGCCGGTCGAACGCGAGCGGCGGGTGTTTCTGAGCCATACCGCGGAGCTGCGCCGGTTTCCGCGGGAGCGTTCGTTCGTCGCCGCCGCCGAGCGGGCCGTCGCGCTGGCGGGCGACCGGGTGATCGACATGGAGTACTTCGGCGCCAGGGACGCGGATCCGGCGGATTTCTGCGTGCGGACGGTCCGTTCGTCGGACGTCTACCTGGGGCTCATCGGATTTCGGTACGGCTCCCTGGTGACCGGGCGTCCCGAGACGTCCTACACCGAGCTGGAGTTCGACACGGCGACGCAGGCCGGGATACCCCGCCTGGTGTTCCTCCTGGACTATCTCGCCGAGGTTCCGTTCGGTGAATTCGTCGACGAGAGCCACGCGGAACGCCAGAAGGAGTTCCGAAGCCGACTGCGCGATTCCGGCATCATCACTGCCGATTTTCGTGGCGCCGGCGATCTGGAGACGGCGGTCCTCGACGCCCTGGTGAAGCTGCGGGAGAGCCAACGGCGCGTGGTCGGCATGGGCGGCGCTGCCCTGGCCACAGTCGACGGCGCTGCGGGGATCCCGCGCGCCGGCGGCCAGCATCGCCCGTGGATGCTTCCCGGCGACCGCGACGACGTCGTGCCCCGCCCGGCGCTTACCTCGGTCGTTCTCGCCGAGGTGCTCGCGAGTGCGCTGCACGTGGCGGCCGCGGTGCACGTGGCCGGCCTGGTAGGCGCGGCGAGCGGGGTGCGGCCCGGCGCCGTCCGGGGACCCGTCGTGCTGCACGGCACGGGCGGCATGGGGAAGACCACGCTGACCCGGGAGGTCTGCCGGCAACCGGAGATCGCCGAGACGTTCGGCGGTGGACTGCTCTGGGTGACCATCGGGGAGACGCTCGACGGCGCTCGACTGGCGGACCGGATCAACGATCTCAGCGAGGCGCTCTGCGGCGTCCGGCCGACCCTGTCCGACCCGGAACAGGCCGGTTTCCATCTCGGGACGCTGCTCGGCGACGAGTCCCGGCTGCTGGTCGTCGACGACGTGTGGAACCCGGCCCAGTTGCAGCCGTTCCTGCAGGGCGGGGCGGGTACCGTCCGGCTCGTCACCACCCGGCTGCGTGACCTCGTGCCCCGAGCCCGGATGATCGAGATTCCGGCGATGCTCCCCGAGGAGGCCATGACCCTGCTGCTGCGCGACCTCGGTGCGCAGGCGCCGGAGGCGGCCGGCCGGCTGCTGGGGGTGACCGGGCGCTGGCCGGTGCTGCTGCGTCTGGTCAACCGCGCGCTCGTGCGGCACGTCCGCGATGGGATGAGTGTCCCGCGGGCCGCCGAGCGGGTGCTGCGCCGGATGCACCGGCGTGGCCCGACCAGGCTCGACGTCAGCCGCGCCGCGCGGCGCAGCGAGGCCGTCGAGGCGACCCTGGCGGCCAGCCTCGGCCTGCTGACCGGGCACCGCCTGGAACGCTACCTGGAGCTCGCGGTCTTTCCCGAGGACGTGGAGATCCCGCGCCGGGTGCTCGACGCCTACTGGGGGGCCACGGGCGATCTGGACCCGGACGAGGTCGACGACCTTTGCCAGGAGCTGGCGGACCTCTGCCTGGTCGTCGCCTACCGCCGGTCCCCGCCCGCGCTGCTGCTCCAGGACGTGCTGCGCAGCTACCTGCGGGTGCGGGTCGGGTCGGAGCGCCTGCGCGAGTTCGACGCCCTGCTCTGCGACGCCCTGCGCGACACCCTCCTGCCCGCCGCGCCGCCCGAGTTCCCGCCGTCCGAGTTCCTGCCGGGTGATCCGTGGTGGCTGCTGCCGGAGTCGGCGGACTACGTGTGGACCTACCTCGTCCGTCATCTCGTCGGCGCGGGCCGCACGGCCGAGGTGGCCGCCCTGCTCGGGGATCTGCGCTGGACGCTGGCCAAGCTGGAGCGTCCGCAGTTCGGTCCGGTGGCGGTCGAGGCGGACCTCGCCCTCGCGGCGGACGTCGTGGCGGATGCGCCCGTGCTGGCCGCGCTGCGGCGGGCCGTTCTGCGCAACGCCCACCTGCTCGCCCCGACGCAGCGCCCGGAGTCGCTCGGCGCGATCCTGCTCAGCCGGCTCGATGGCAGCGCCGAACTCGACGCCGCCCGGGCCGACCTCGCGCCCCACGTCGCCAGGCCGCGGCTGACCAACCGATGGTCGCGCCCCGACCAGCCGCATCCGGCCCTGCGCCGCACGTTCAGCGGGCATCGGCGCTGGGTGAACGGGCTTGCCGTCGCCCCCGACGGGGGGTTGCTGGCCTCCGCCGGCGGCGATGGCGCCGTGCGGCTGTGGGAGGTGCCCGACGGTCGCGGCCAGGCGGTGCTGGCGGGGCACGACGGCGACGTCTCCGCCTGCGTGTTCGCACCGGACGGCCGGGCGCTCGCCTCCGTGGGAGCGGACGGGACGGTGCGGATCTGGGCGGTGCCGAGGCGGTGGGACGACGGCTCCCCGGTTCGACCTGGCCAGCCGGATCAGCCGGATCAGCCGGGGCGACCAGGCCGGTCGGCCGTGCCGCAGGTGCTGCACGGCCATCGCGGCGAGGTCACCGCCTGCACGTTCAGTCCGGACGGCGCCCGCGTCCTGTCCGCCGGTGCCGACGGGACCCTGCGCGGGTGGGATGCCTTCGGCGCGGGCCCGCTGCTGGCCGTCACACTGGCGGACGCACCGTTGCGATGCTGCGCCATGGCTCCGGACGGCCGCTGGCTCGCCGTCGCCGGCGACGACGGCGTGATCCGGATCTGCGACCCGTCGACCGGTCGCCCGACGACGACCCTGACCGGTCACGTCGGGTCCGTCCTGTCGCTGACCGTCGCGCCGGACGGCGCCTGGCTGGGATCGTCGGGCCGCGACGGCACGTTCCGCCGCTGGGCGATGCCCGCCGGCCGCCAGATCGGCCTGATCCGGGAGGATGCCGGGGCGATCCACGCCGCCGCGGTCGACCGGGCCGGCCGGCTGCTGGTGACGACGAGCCGGGAGGGCGCGATCCGGCTGTGGGACGCGCCGACCGGTGCGCACCGGGCCGACCTGTCCGGGGCGGTCGCCAGCCGGGCCTGTGCCCTCGCGCCGGATGGAACGTGGGTGGCCGCCGGTGGCCGGTACGGTGCCATCCGGCTGTGGGCCACGGACGTCGACCTGCCGAAACCGTCCGTCGGCGGGCGGGACGAACCGATGCGGGGCTGCGCCGTCTGGGAGCTGGACACCGGTGAGCGCACCGGCGTCGCGATCGGCGGCGCCGCGGACCGGGTTCGCGGCGCCGCGACCGGTCCCGACGGCGCCTGGGTGCTCGTCCCCGCGGACCTCACCACGCTGCGCCGGTGGAATCCGGTGACGGGCGCCGTCCTGGGAACGCTGACGGCCGACGCCGAGATCGTCGGCTTCGCCCTCGACCCCACCGGCTCCTGGGCCGTCGCCGCCTGCCGGGACGGCACGCTGCCGCGGTGGGACGCCACCACCGGACGCCCGCTGCCGCCGCTGGCCACCTCGTCCGCGGCGCGCAGTGCCGTTGATGCATGTTCGGTCAGCCCGGACGGACGCTGGGTCGCCGCGGGGGGAAAGGGTCGGACCGTGCAGCTGTGGCAGGCCGCGACCGGCCGGCTACACCGTGAGCTGGCCGGGCACACCGATACCATCCTCGGCGTCGCGTTCTCCCCTGACGGTGGACTGCTGGCCTCCGCCGCGGCCGACCACACCGTGCGGATCTGGCAGGTCGACGACGGCGCGCCCGTCGCGACGCTGACCGGCCACCTGCACACCGTGCGCTCGGCCCGGTTCTCCCCGGACGGGGCCTGGCTGGCCACGGCGGGCGGCGACGGTGCGTTGCTCGTCTGGGACGCGACGATCTGGACCTGCGCCGCCGTGATGCGTTTCGACGGCGGGGCCCGCGACTGCGCCTGGCTGCCACCCGAGCTCGGCGGCGGCATCATCCTGGCCTGCTCGGCCGGCCTGCACCGCTACGACCTCGACACCTGACCGCCGGGCTATCGATCACCCCCTTCGGCCGGATCATCGTGGGCATCAAGGCCATTGTGAATTGTGAAGTGCCCCATGACGACGCTGACGCCGCTCACGTGAAGGACAGGACCACGCGATCCTCCACGGGCTCGTACCCGAGCCGCTGATACAGACCATTGCTCGTCCGGTTGGCCAGATCGGTGAACAGCAGGACCTCCTTCGCCCCCGCGTCCAGCGCTGCCCGGCTCACCGCCGCGGTGACAGCCCCGGCATACCCTCGTCGGCGGGTATGCGGCGGGGTGTAAACCGGGCCGACGCGGACCATATCGGCCACGCTGCGAGTAAGTCCTGCCATCGAGACCGGCACCCCGTCGACCTCCCACAACGTAAGACCGCCATGCAGGAAGGCGCCGTCGACGTCGCCGCCGTCCGACCGCCAACAACCGAACAGCGGAACCGCGTCCCCGAACACAGCGCCGTTGCCCGCGCGCAAGGTCTCGGCGACAGTTGCCAACACCGTGTTCTCCGTCAGCCGCGACAGCAGAAAACCACCCGCCACCGCGAGATACGTCTCGACGTCCTCCGTCATGAACCAGACCACGCCTTTATAGTCCCGGCTGTCATTCCCCAGCGCACCTGATTTTCCACGGCGACGGTCGCCGGAGGGCACGGGCCGGTGCTTCGTGAAGCTGCGCGACGCAGTGATGGCCGCCGGCTGGTTGAGCGCCGCGGCCAGCTCCGGCCTGCCGGGCAGCACCTCCTGGGTCGGTCTCGATACAGCGCGCGGTGGGGATCGACCTGGCGAGCGGTACCGGCATTTTCATCATCCGGCGTCACCGGCACCCTGTACGCGTACCTGTTGCGGTCGGCGGGACGCGAGGTGGCGCAGACCGCGGCGAACGAGGTTCAGGCGGCGGTGCGTTCGCTGACGGGCCGGCGGCGCAGGCTCGCCTGCTGGAGAGCCGGCGGCACGTAGGCCTGGTCGAGCGTGCCGACGTCGGTGCCCGGCGGGACGATCTCGTCGATCCGGTCGAGGATGTCGTCGGTGAGTGCCACGTCGATGCCGGCGAGAAGGTCGTCGAGGTGGCTCATTGTGCGCAGCCCGGCGATCGCGCTGGTCACGCCGGGATGCGCGATTGCGAACGCCATGGCGAGGTGGGTCAGCGGCAGGCCCGCCTCCTCGGCGAGCGAGATGAACTGCTCGACGGTGTCGAGACGGCGCTCGTCGTTGAGGTGCCTGAAGAAGCCGGCGCGGCGCAGTTCGTTCTGCTGACCCCTGCGGACGCGCCCCGTGAGCAGTCCCTGCCCGAGCGGGCCCCACACCAGCGTACCCATTCGATAGCGCTGAGCGACTGGCAGTACCTCGCGTTCGATACCGCGGTTGAGCAGCGAGTACGGCGGTTGCTCTGTGTGGAACCGTGTCAGCCCACGCCGCTCGGCGACCCACTGGGCTTCGATGATGTCGGACGCCGGCATCGTGGACGTCCCGATCGCACGGACTTTCCCGTTGTGGATCAGGTCGGAGAGCGCGGACAGCGTCTCCTCGATGTCCGTGCCGGGGTCCGGCCGGTGGATCTGGTAAAGGTCGATGTGGTCGGTCTGCAGGCGGCGCAGCGAGTTCTCGACCGCGGTCACGATCCAGCGCCGCGAGGTGCCCTGTTGATTGGGGTCGTCGCCCATCGGGCGGCTCACCTTGGTCGCGAGGACGACATTGTCCCGTCGCCCCTTGAGTGCCTTGCCGACGACCTCTTCGGAGTCGCGGTAGGCGTCGGAGGTATCGATGAGGTTGATTCCCGCGTCCAGCGCCTTGTGGATGATGCGGGCCGAGTCGTCGGGGTCGGGGTTACCGATGGACGTGGCGAACATCAACGTGCCGAGCGCATAGGGGCTGACCCTGATACCGGTCCGGCCGAGCGTGCGGTACTGCATGCAACATCTGCCCTTTCTCCGCAAAAAGATCGTCTCTCGCACCCGCGGGGCGCCGCCGGTCCGGCGGTCCGGCGGTCCGGCTTCCAGCGTGCGGCGGTGCGGGCGCCAGCGGGAGAGACGTCCTTATCCGGGGACGGGCAGTCCCTGGCTGCGTCCGGCGTCCCGGGCATGGTGGAGGTGTGGACAGAACCGAACTCGCCGACTTCCTGCGCCACTGCCGTGCCCGACTCGCCCCTGCCGACGTGGGGCTGTCGCAGGGTGCGCGGCGTCGCACCCCGGGACTGCGCCGCGAGGAGGTGGCGCAGCTGGCGGACATGTCCACCGACCACTACACGCGGCTGGAGCAGGCCAGGGGCTCACGCCCGTCCCGCCAGATGCTCGCCGCCGTCGCCCGCGCGCTGCGGCTGACCGGCGACGAACGGGACCACCTGTTCCATCTGGCCGGCGAGGAGCCCCCACGCAGCCAGCCGACCACCGGGCATGTCCGCCCCGGCCTGCTTCTCCTCCTCGACCGGCTGACCGACACTCCCGCCCAGGTGATGAGCGACCGCGGCGACATCCTCGCGCAGAACGCGATGGCCAAGGCGCTCTACGGTGACGCGTCCGCCCGCCCCGAGGCGGAGCGCAACGTCGCCTGGCGCTACTTCACGGACCCCGCCGCGCGGGAACTCTTCCCGGCCGAGGACCGTGACCGTGGCGCCCGCGCAGCAGTGGCGGATCTGCGCGCCACACTCGCCCGCCGCCCGGACGACACGCGGCTGGCAGCGCTCGTATGCCGGCTGCGCGCCCGCAGCGAGGAGTTCTCGGCGCTGTGGGACACCCACCACGTCGCCGTGCGCCGCGCCGGCACCAAACACTTCCTGCACCCGGTCGTCGGCCTCCTGGAGCTGGACTGCGAGGTACTGCTGAACCCGGAGCACGACCAGCGGCTGATCGTCTACACCGCCCGTCCGGGCAGCAGATCCTACGAGCGGCTGGAACTGTTGCGCGTGGTCGGCCTCCAGGACCTCTCGACGCGCGCTACATGATCGGCACAGTGCGGGTGGCGAGGGGGAGCACGGGTTGGCCGTCGATGTCGCGGACACCTTCGAGCAGGACGTTGACGAGGATCGGGCCGCGGTCGGTGACGGTGACGGTGACCCTCTTGCGCAGCCCGATCGGATCGGTGCTCTGTGCTTGGGCGAAGCGCTCGAGGCCCTCGAGTGCCTCGGCGGGGATCACGTCGGGGGTGTCCTGCGTGTCGAGCTGCAGGAACAACGCGTCCTGATAGCGGAAGTGGAAGTAGGTACGGCCGTAGCGGCGGCGCCAGGTCCGCAGCTGGAAGTCGGAGGAGACGTCGTGGTTGCCGGGCACGTGGAACACGTCGGTGTTCATCCGGGCGAACATGGTGTCGATCTGGGCCCATTGCGTGTCCAGCTCGGCCTGGTCATTGGTATAGCTCTCGATCATGTCACCGAGCTGGATGGCGAAGCTGGGCGCCAGCAGGTCGGTCACGGCCAGGCCGCGTTCGAAGACGCCGGGCCGAGCGCCACCGGTGCGGTCGGAGATCAGTACGAAGCTGAACCGGTGGGCGGAGGTGGGCAGGCCGAGCCCGCTCCAAGGGTTGGGACCGTCCTGGATGTCGAGAAGCAGCCCGGGCGGGAGGGGCGGTGTGTCAGTCATGGACGGTCTTTTTTTCCAGCAGGGGGATCAGCTCGCCGAGGTCGTCGATGACGATCTCGGCGCCGGCAGCGAACAGCCGCTCGGGTTGGCAGTAGCCACCGGAGACTCCGATGGCGGTGTAGCCGGCATCCACCGCGCAGACCATGTCGTATTCGGTGTCGCCGACGTAGACGGCTCGGACCCGCTCGCCGCGTCGCGACGCGAGGGTGGTGAGCTTGTCGACGATTCCGGCGTCGACGGTGTGCAGCAGGTCGTCGAGCTGTAGGTGCTTGAGGTCCATCCAGACGGTTTCCGCGGCGGCGGCGGACACGACGCCGACCCGCGCTCCGCGGGCACGCAGCGTTTCCAGGAGCGCTCCGGCCCCGGCGCGGGCTGGGGAGGTGGTGGCGGCCATGAGGTGGTTCCACTGCCGCTCGGCGCTCGGCGCCTCGTCGGTCGGCACGCCCAGCGCGGTGAACATGACCCCGAGGGGGAGGCAGAACTCGCGGCTGAACTCCTCGGCCGATATCGCCGCCAGCCCGCGCCCGGTCAGCACCGTGTTGGTGGCGGCCTGGGCCCGGTCCGCGTCGGCCACGATCGTGCCGTTCCAGTCGAAAAGCACCAGCAGGTCACCCATGGTGGCCTCGATGCCCGCGCAGGCGTGCCGGCTCCTCGGGTGGTCGCCGTCGAGAGGGTGGTCGCCGTCGAGGAGATGGTCGCCGTCGAGGGGGTGTTCGCGGCTCACTGGGCTCCTGCCATGGCCAGTTCGCCGCCGAGTTCGGCGACGGTGCCCAGACGTCGATCCTGCTCGCCGGCGAAGACGTGCACGTCGTTCGGTGCGCAGCTCAGGTCGACGGCGGCGCCGAGCGGGGGCTGCTCGCCGGAGCGGCAGCGCACGGCGAAGGTGCGGCGGGGGCCGGGAGTGTCGAGTTCGACGTGCACCACCCGGTCGGCCCCGTTCGGTTCGATCAGGGCGACGCGTCCGCGGGCGCGCCAGTCGAGGTCGACGTCCCCTGCGGTGAAGTGCAGACGTTCGGGCCGCACGCCGAGGGTGACCGGCCCGTCCACCCGCAGCCGCCGCGCGCCGAACACCGACGAGCCGTCCTCGCCCACCGGGGCCAGGTTCATGGGCGGGCTGCCGACGAACGACGCGACGAACACGGTGGCTGGCACCGCGTACAGCTCGTCCGGGGTGCCCACCTGCTCGACCGTGCCGTGGTTGACGATGGCGACCCGGTCGGCCATGGCCATGGCGTCGACCTGGTCGTGGGTGACGTTCACCCCGGTGGCGTTCACCGAGCGCAACAGCTCGGCGATCTCGACGCGCAGCGCGGCGTGCAGCTGGGCGTCCAGGCCGGACAGCGGTTCGTCGAGCAGCACGACGCCCGACCTGCGGGCCAGCGCCCGGGCCAGCGCGATGCGCTGGCGCTGGCCACCGGACATCTCCCGCGGCTTGCGGTCCAGCAGATGCTCGACCTGCATGCGGGTGGCCACGTCGTGGGCCCGCGCCCGTGCCTCCTGCTTGGACAGCTTGAGGCCGTACCGCAGGCCGAGGGTGATGTTGCCCAGCGAGGACAGATGCGGGTAAAGGGCGAAGTGCTGGAACACGATCGCCATGTCGCGGCGGTGGGCCGGAACGGCGCGCTGGTCCACGCCGTCCACGGTCAGCGTCCCGGAGTCATGCGTCTCGAGTCCGGCGATGACCCGCAGCAGGGTGGACTTGCCCGACCCGGACGGGCCGAGGATCGCCACCTGCTCGCCGTCGGCGATCGACAGGTCGATCGCGTCCAGGGCCTTGACCGTGCCGAAGTTCTTCTCGACTGCGCGCAGTTCCACGGTGGGCATCGGTCCTCACTTCCCGACAAGCTTGTTGACCTGGCGGACCGCCGAGGCCACCGTCGTCTGCGGATCGGCACCGGTGGACAGCTGCTGGGTCGTGGTGGTCAGCGTGTCGAAGATCTGCTTCGTCGCACTGCCCTTGAACCCGCCCCAGACCGACAGCGGCTTGTCGTAGGACCAGGCGTACTTCAGCTGCGGGGTCGCGGTCGATCCGGCCAGCAGCTCGGTCGCGGCGTCGGAGTTCACCGGGATGTAGCTGTAGCCGGTGCCGCTGGCGGCCAGGGAGATGTCCTTGCTGAGCATCAGCGAGATCATCGCGTTGGCGTAGGCGGCCTTGCACGGGTCCTGGGACAGCACGAGCCAGCCGTTGCCGCCGGCGGGCAGGGGGCCGGCGTCGGTGCCGTTGAGGGTCGGCAGGTCGACCGGCATCCACTGGAACTTCGAGCCGACGCCCTTTCCGATGGTGGCCACGATCGAGGTCGTGTAGGCCATGAACGGCAGGTTGCCGGCCATGAACTGGGCCATCGCGTCGGTGCCGCCGACGTTGAGCAGCACCTTGTCCTTGGCCAGGGTGCTCCAGATGCTCAGCGCCTTGACCCCGGTGGCGTCGCCGAACCCGGCGCTGCCATCGGCGTTGACGAATTTTCCGCCGGCGGCCTGCACGAAGCCCTGGCTGAACCAGTCGGGCAGCCCGTCGGTGGAGATGTTGATCGAGGGCTTGCCGGTCCTGGCGGTCAGCGTCTGGGCGGCCTTGATCAGTTCGGCGTAGCTGGTGATCGGCGTGCTGGGGTCGATGCCGGCGTTCTTCAGGGCCGTCTGGTTGACCAGCAGCACCGGGGCCGAGATCTGGAACGGCGCGATGTAGACCTTGCCGTTGGCGGTGCCGGCAGCCAGGAACTGCTTCTGGTAGCCGGCGGGCAGCGTGCTCTGGTCGATCTCGGCCGGGTGGTAGCTGTCGACCCAGAAGGTCAGCTGGGACAGCCCGGTGTTGATCAGGTCGTCGGGCTTGCCCACGGCGGCGTCGGAGACGACCTGCTTGGTCAGATCGTTGTAGGAAGCGGTCGCCGAGGCCTTGGCGTCGAACTTCAGGCCCGGGTACTTCTGCTGCATCGCGGTGACGGCGAGCTTCACCGCGGGCGCGGACTGCGGGCCGAAGTTGAGCTTGAGGGTGACGCCGTCGGGCTTGCAGTTGGCCAGGTCGGCGGCCTTGGCGACGGTGCCCGTCAGCGCTGGGCCGCCTGCGCCGGCAGTCGAGCCGGAGCCGCTGCCGCAGGCGGCGAGAGTCAGCGCGGTGACCGCGGCCAGTGCCGCGGTGCCGAGCAGAGAACGACGAGTGGACATGACAGACCTACTCCTTGGGTTCGGCGAGGAGTTCCGTGGGGGCGAGCGGAGGTGAATGCGAAGTCGTGGACCGCTTGGCGCGGTTCGGCGGTTCGGCGGTTCGGCGGATCGGGGACGGTCAGCCGGCGATTTCGCCGCCGGCCATGCCCTGGACAAAGCGGCGCTGGGCGAACAGAAAGAGAATCAGGATGGGTGCGGTGACGATGGCCGCGCCGGCGGCCAGGGCCGAGTAGTCGAAGCCGATGTCGGCCTGCTGGAACACCGCGAGCCGCAGTGGGGGAGTGGCCAGGTCGGGGCTGCGGGCCACCAGTAGCGGCCAGAGGTAGTCGTTCCAGTGGGTGAACACCGAGAAGACCGCGAAGGCGGCGATCGAGGGCATGGACATCGGCACGACGACCCGCAGCAGGGTGCGCCATGGGCCGAGCCCGTCGGTCCTGGCCGCGTCGAGCAGCGCGTCGGGGATGGAGAGCATCTGCTGGCGGAGCAGGAAGATGCCGAACGCGCTGCTGTAGAACGGCAGTACGAGCCCGATCCGGGTGTCACCCAGCCCGAAGATGTTGATGCCGATGAACGTGGGCACCATGGTGGCCTGGGTCGGGATGAGCAGGCAGGCCAGCACGACCCCGAACAGGACGCCGCTGCCCCTGAACCGGATCTTGGCGAAGGCGTAGGCGGCGGGCACGCACGTGATCAGCTGCAGCAGCAGGATCGCGCCGGTGATGATGAGCCCGTTGAGCAGTGCCTGACCGAGATTGGCCTTGTTCCAGGCGCGGGCGAAGTTGCCGAAGTCCAGGTGCGAGGGCCAGAAGCCCAGCCCGTCGGCGAGCTGCTGGCTCTGCGGGGCGAGCGCGGTCCGCAGCATCCAGTAGAAGGGGAACAGCGAGATAACGACGGCGATGAGTACCAGCAGCCATTTGATCAGCCGCGCGGGAACTGGGCTGGTGGTCATCGCTGCTCCGCCGAGAACGCGCGGCGGCGGATCAGTCCGATGCCGATGAGCACCGCGATCAGCACGAACGACAGAGCCGACGCCTTACCGAGCTGGAAGTACGAGAAACCGACCTTCCAGGTGTAGGTGAGGACGGTCTCCGAGGACTCCTGGGGACCGCCCTGGGTCATCACGTTGATCTGGTCGAAGGCCTGGATGGAGGTGAGGATCGAGAGCACCGTGGCGAAGACGATCGTCGGCTTCATCATCGGTAGGATCAGCGTGCGCAGCTTGGCCCAGCCGCGGATGCCCTCGGCCGCCGCTGCTTCGTGGATCGCCCCGGGGATGGTGGTGAGCCCGGCCAGGAACAGCAGCATGGTCAGCGAGACACCGCGCCAGACCCCGACGAGGGCCACCGAGATCAGCGAGTACCGGGTGTCGTTGAGCCAGTTGACCGGCGCGATACCGATCCAGGCGAGCGCCTGGTTGGCGAACCCGCCCTGCAGGGCGAAGATCCACTTGAAGACCACGGCCATCGCGACCAGGTTGGCCGTCATCGGCAGGAACAGCGCGGTCCGCACCAGGGTCCGACCGTGTCGCAGGCTCTCGGCCAGCAGCGCGAGCAGCAGTCCGAGGACCAGGCTCGGGATGATCGTCATCGCGCAGTACAGCAGGGTGTTCTCGATCGCCCGGTGCGCGGCCGGGTCGCCGAACACGGACGTGTAGTTGTCGAAGCCGACCCACTTCCAGTTCGCGCCGGGGGCGAGCGGGATGGCGAAGAAGCTGCCGATGAAGGAGAGCAGCGCCGGCAGCAGGACGAACAGCCCGATGCCGCTCATCGCCGGGGCGACGAAGACGTAGGGCGTCGCGCGGGTGCGGTTGGGGTCGATGGGCTTGATGGGTTTGTCGGCCGCGGCCGGCGACGGCATCGGTTTGTCGAGGATGGTCGTCATATCAGGGCGCTTCGTTCGATGGCGGTGACCACGCCGTCGACCGCGATGGCGATGATCAGCTCGTCGGTGACGGCCACCGGCGCCGCGACCGGGGCGCCGACGTTCACCTCGGCCAGCCGCTTGCCCGACGCGGCATCGAGGGTGTAGATGCGCCCGTCGAGGCCGGAGACCAGCAGCCGCACCGAGCCGTCCTCGACCGGGACGGGTACCGGTCCGGCGAACAGCACCTGCGGAGTGCGGGTGTAGCTGGCCATCGCGAGCTCGGAGGCCGACTCCATCGGCGTGCGCCATCGGACCGAGCCGTCGGCCCGGTCGAGCAGCACGACGTCGGTGCCGGCGAAGACGGTCGCGATGCCGTCGGGGACCGAGGCCGGGGTGGCCGGGCTGAACGGCAGCTCGGCGGTGAGCTTCCAGCGGCCCGCGCCGGTGCGGGCGTCGATGGCCGACAACCCCGACGGGGTCGGTACGCACAACATGTCGCTGGCCTGGTCGTGGAGCGGGGTGCCGATGGGCCAGAGGCTGCCGATGAGGTCGGTGAGGTCGCCGCCGAGCTGCCAGGTGACCTCGCCGGTGTGCAGGTCGAGGCCGGCGATGCCGATCGGTGACGGGAAGTTGCAGAGGATGATGGTGGCGCCGAGCGCGAGCGGGTTCGAGTGCGAGACCAGCGTCTGGTACGAGCACAGGTCGGTGCGCTCCCAGCGCAGCTCGCCGGTGTCGGCGTCCAGGGCCCGCACGTGGGACAGGTCGCCGACGATGAGGATGCCGTCGGCGATCACCGGATCGGCCCAGGCGAACAGCCGCAGCGGGTCCGGTGACGGGATCCGCCAGCGTTCGGCGCCGGTCTCGGCGTCCAGGCTGACGACGTCGCCGCTCACCTCGACGGCGATGACGTGACCGTGGTGGGTCACCGGCGTGCCCTTGATCGAGGCCCGCAGTTCGGCCTGCCACAGCTGGGATCCGTCGCGCAGCGACAGCACCTCGACCGCGCCCGAGGGGAGGTCCTCGCGCTTGGCGCCGGCGATGACCCGGTCGCCCTCGACGCGGACCGGCGCCCGGTGACCGGCTCCGGAGAGCTGGTGGCGCCAGCGCACGACCGCGTCACCCTCGGCGGCGTCACCCTCGGCGGCGTCACCCTCGGCGGCGTCACCCTCGGCGGCGCGCAGGCGGATCGCCGCCGGCATCGCGAAGGTGGCCCGCTCCAGGCCGGTGCGGGCGACGGCCCGTGTCTCCAGGCCGAGCTGCTCGCCGTCCCAGCGCACGATCCGGTACGACGGCGGCGAGTAGTCCAGCCCGGCGAACAGCGGCGTCGGGGTGTTGACGTGGATCGTCCTGCCAAGGCGAATCACCCGGGAGGTGTGCCGGTGCCCGGAGAAGGTGGCTACCGGGTCGCTGGGCAGCCCGTCAAGAATGGAGGTCCAGGGCTGGTCGTGGCTGAGCAGGATCCACGGCGTGTTCGGCCCGATCTCCTCGAGGTCGGCCCGCAGCCAGGCGTCCTGGGCCGCGTCGTCGAGGCCGAGTTCGTGGGTGTGCCAGTCGAGTGCCACCACGTGCAGGCCCGGCAGGTCGAAGGAGAACCAGCGGGGACCGAGGTTGCGTTCGTAGCCGCTCGGCTCGCCGGTGTTGATCGCGTAGTTGTTTCGACTGACGACGAATCCGACTTCGCCGCCGCCGGCCATGTGGTCGTGGTTTCCGGGCAGCACGTGCACCGGCAGGATCGAGGTGTCGACCGCCCGGCGCAGCGCGTCGAACTCGGCGTCGCTGCCCAGGTCGGTGAGGTCGCCGGTGGCGATCACCGACTGCACCTCGGCCGCCCGCTCGGGCAGCCCGCGCAGGAACAGGCTCAGCGCGTCCTGAGAACCGATCTCCGAGCCCGGCGGGTAGAACTTCGTGCCGTTGTCGACCGAGACGTGCAGGTCCGAGACGTGCACGAACCGGTAGACGCCACTGTCGGCGGTCTCGCCCGGGGTGAGGGTGAAGGTGACGTCGGTGGTGGTAGCCGGAACGAACCACGGGGTCGCGGTGAAGCCGGCCGGGCGGGTGAGGAACACGAACGGCCCGGTGGGGGTCAGGCTGAACATGCCGTCGGTGCCGGTGCGAGTGATTGTCTGGCCGTCGCTGATCATCACGTTGGGGACGGGCTCCCCCCGTGCGCCGAGCACTTTTCCTTGCATTGCTTCTCCCTCTCGCTGCTTTCGGGCAGCACGGCATGGCCGTTGGGGTCACGGCGGTCGGCGGAACTGGTTGGGTGCAGCGGGGGTTACACGCGGTGTTACAGGCGGTGTTACAGGCGGTGTTCGATGAGGATGTCGGCGGTCTCGGCGAGGGCGAGCTGGGCGTTGGGCTGGCGCAGGGCCAGCAGCACGAACAGCGCGTCGAGAATGGTCAGGTGGACGATGCGGCTGGTCATCGCCTCGATGCGATAGGCGGTTTCTCGACTTCCGGCCACGAGCACGTGATCGACGAGCTCGGTGAGCGGTGAGGTGGCGAAGCTGGTCAGCGCCACGGTCGCGGCGCCCGCGGCGGCGGCGGCACGGACGGTGGCCAGGGTCTCGACGGTCGAGCCGGTGTGGCTGATCGCGAAGCACAGATCCTCGGCGGTGAGCATCCGAGCCGTGACGTGCTGGATGTGCACGTCGGCGGCGAAGGATGCGTCGAGTCCGATGGTGGTGAAGCGGTAGGCGACGTCGCCAGCGAGCGAGGCCGAGGTACCGACGGCGGCGAAGACGATGCGACGGGCGTCACCGAGCAACTCGGCGACCTGCCCCATCGCCTCGGAGTTGACCGACTGGGCGGCCGACTGCAGGGCATTGGCCGCGCCGGAGAGGACCTTGCTGGTCACCTCGGCCGGACCGTCGCCCGGCTCGATCTCGTCGAGCAGCTGTCGCTCGGCCGGGATCGACTCGCGGGCCAGCGCCAGCTTCAGCTCCTGGAAGCCCCGCAGACCCAGCGCCTGGCAGAACCGCACCACCGTCGCCGGGGAGCTTCCGGCGATCTGGGCCAGGTCGCTGACCGACAGATGCACGACCCCGACCGGGTCGGACAGGATGGCTCGGGCGACACGCTGCTCGGCCGCCGACAGCGACGCGGAGTGGGCGCGGACGTGCTCCATGATCGGGCCGAAGGAGCCAGTCGAGCCAGTCGAGCCGGGCGAGCCGGGCGAGCCGGGTGGCGCGTCACCCGCGAGTCCGGGCTGGGTGGTGTTCTGTGGGGTCATGGTCACGAATTTCACGCTAAGACCCGCCCCGGAACATTCGATCGTGGCCAGGTGAAGGACGGATGAACGTTTCACCTGGATCGATAGGTCGGAACCACGTTTCATAACGTCGAAGTCTCGATGCGTTCGACCCGCGTCACTGCCGGTGCGTGCACAGCGACTGCACTCGCTGTCACTGGCCGCAGCGTGGCATCCTCAACATGAGCAGCAAGATCATCTTGTTGCGGATCGAGGACCCGGCCAGCCTTCCGGCGGAGCCGCTCATCACCGCGGTCACCTTGGTCGAGCTTTCGGCCCGGCCGCTGGTCGCGACGACGGATGGGGAGCGCGCCGCCCGCCAGGCTCATGTTCAGCAGGCGGAGGCCGACTTCGACGCGCTGCCTTTCGACCCGCTGCCTTTCGACCCGCTGCCTTTCGACCCGCTGCCTTTCGACGCGCCGGCGGCGCGGGCGTTCGGGCGGGTGGCGGCCGCACGGCGGCGGGCCGGCCGCAAGTCTTCAGCCCGCGCGTATGACGCCACCAGGATCGCAGCCACGGCCCCGCCCAATGATCTTCCGGTGTACACGTGTAATCCCGGGCATGATGACAGATTGTGGTGAGGTGGATGGGGCTCGAATCCGCGGTCGACGGCTTACGAGTCCGCGGCTCGGGGGCGTAGCCGGATCGCGGTGCCGGCCACGACCTGCCAGACCTCGTCGGAGGCGGCGGCGAGCTCGGCGTTGAGGAGACCGAGGGCGTCGCGGAATCGTCGGCCGGCGGCCGACGCCGGCACCACCCCGGAGCCGACCTCGTCGGTCACTGCGACCACGCGGCGCGCGGTGTGCCGCCACGCCTCGACCAGCTCACCCACCCGTGTCGCTAGCTCCGCCGGGTCGTCGAGCAGCGCGGCGACCCACAGCCCGACGCCGTCGACGAGCAGCGGCGGCCCCGGCGAGCGCAGCAGCGGCACCAGATCGAGGGTCTCCACGGTCGTCCACGCCGCTGGTCGGCGCTCGCGGTGCGCGGCGATCCGCGCCGACCACTCGGCGTCCGTGGCGTCCGGGGGCGCGGACGTGGCGACATACACCACCGCCGGCTCGGCGAGCAGCCGGCGTTCCGCCTCGGCGGACTTCCCCGACCGGGCCCCACCGGTGATCAGTACCCGGTGCGGCGGGGGCTGCGCGGCGGGACTCGCGGGCTGCGTGGCGGGCGCGGGGGACTGGACGAGCCGGAGCGGCGCGCGAGGCGTGAGGTCGAGGACGGCGCCGTCGCCGGGAGCCTGCGCGCCGAGCAAAGCGAGCCGGCGGGCCAGCTCGTCCCCGGGCGGGTTGCGGTGGCTGAGGTGGACGGCGAGCACCCGGGTGCCGTCGACCACGGCGCCGCGGCGGCGCAGCTCCGCGACGACCTCGGCGAAGGAGGCCAGGTCGAGATGCTCGCCGAAGCCCGGCCGATCCCCGTTGTTCTCCTCCAGCAGCACCACGTCGTACGCCCGGCCGGTCACCGCGGCGAGCGTCGGTGCGGGCAGCGGCGCGGCGGTGTCGCAGCCGTAGAGCAGCCGGCCGCCGTCGGGGGCGGTGACGTCGTAAAGGACCGCCGGGCCGATGCTCGCGTCGCCGTGCCGGGCGGCCAGCGGGCGCACGAGGTACCCGGCGTCGCCCGCGCCGAGGCGCAGCGGACCATCGACTGGCGACCCGCCACCCGCCGTTGCCGGGACGAATCGCAGGTCGGAGCCCTCCCGTGCCGGGTCGGCGCCCTCCCAGCGGGTCAGGAACTCGCGGCACACCGCCAGCGCCGCGGGCGGCCCGACGACGTCGAGCGGCCGACCGGCGGCGGACGACCACGACCGCCACATCAGACTCTCGGGGCCGAGGTGGTCGGGATGCGCGTGACTGATCAGCAGATGGCGCAGGCCGGAGAGCCGGACACCGAGCCGGGCGGCGGTCCGCGGCACGTCGGGGCCGCAGTCGAGGAGCAGGGCGTCATCGACGAGAACGGCGGTCTGGCCGCGGACCTCGTGCCTGCGTGCCCAGGCACAGGAGGCGCAGTCGCACCACGGGTTCGGCCAGCCGTCCGCCGAACCCGTGCCGAGCAGCGTCACCCGCACCGTGGGGCCCCCGTCACCGCGTCCGGATCAACCGTGCGGGTGGCGCTTGCGCTCCCATCGGGTCATCAGCGCGAGCACGGCCGCCAGCAGGAAGATGGCCACGAAGGTGACGATCACGGCAGCCCACCAGGTCAGGGGCGGGTCGTGCTCCGCGGACTCGGCGGCGAAGGCTGCGGCGTTGTAGACGGTCGTTCCCACGCGGGTTCTTCCTCCTCGACCGGATATACCGGATGTGCGCTCGACCGGATGTCCCGGGTGGTTCCGTGACCATGTCCGTCAGGGCTGACGTTACCGGCGTCGAGGACATCCTGGCGTGGGGGTCCGCATGCGCGCCAGTGGCGTGCGGCACCGAACCGTCGGTCCGCTCAGCCGATCCGCCGCGGAGCATCGGCCCTGGCGCGGGCGGCGATGGGCGGCACGCTGATCCGCGGCGCCGCGCCGACGCAGGGCACGCGGTTGGATGGGTCCACCGGTCGACCGATCGGGCGATCGCGCAAGGCGGCTGGCCGACTCGGGCCGCCCCGGTGAAGGGACCCACGCATGACCTGGACCTGGCGTTACGAGGGCGACGACGGAGTGATCGTCACGGTCGGCGGTGCGTCGAGCTCCGAATCCTTCACCAGCCAGGGCGACGCCGAGACCTGGCTCGGCGAGACGTGGCGTGACCTGCTCGAGGCGGGCGTCGTCCAGGTCACGCTGCTTGACGCCGGACGGCGCGTCTACGGCCCGATGAGCCTGCGGCCGGTCACCTGAGCCGTGCCGGGCCTGACGTGTGACGCGGTTTCGCGCGCGACGCGGTCTGCATGGGAGCGGCGCTGCCTGTCTCTTCCGCAGGGATAGACCAGACGCCGAGCCCGGTGGAAGAGACATGAAGGCGTTTTCCCACGCATCCGCCGCCGATCGCAACGGCCTGGTCATGCCTACCCGCTGGTCGCGGGCTGAACTCCGGCGATCGCGGTTGACAAGCCTGAGGCTAACGCTGTTAGCTAACGTTGCGGCTAACGGTGTTAGCTGATCCGTCGTTCCGGAGGTACAAGCTGATGACCGAGCAGCGTGACCAGGCGTCGTCCCGTCCCACCGGCGCGCACTACCTCGCGCCCGGCTGGTTCACCCGCAACGTGGCCAACCGCCTCGTGGCCCTGGTGACCCGGGCCGGCGTGAGCGTGCTGGGCAGCCGGGTGCTGGAGGTGCGCGGCCGGGCCAGCGGCCAGCCGCGGCGGACCCCGGTGAACCTGCTCACCCACGAGGGGCGGCAGTACCTGGTGTCGGCGCGCGGCCACGGGCAGTGGGTCCGCAACGTCCGCGCCGCGGGCGGCGAGCTGTATCTGTTGCGGGGGCGCTCGCGTACGCTCTACCACGCCGACGAGCTGGAGCCGGCGGACAGCGTCGCCGTGCTACGGGCCTACCTGAAGCGTTGGAAGGCCGAGGTCGGCGCCTTCTTCGACGGGATCGGGCCCGACTCCACCGACGAGGAGATCCGCCGGATCGCGCCCCGCCATCCGGTCTTCGCGCTGACCGTGGGTTGATCGGCGGCCTCGTCACCCCGGCGCCGCGGGAGAGGGGACCGATGGGCACACCGCAGGCCCTGGGCGGGCTGCCGCTGGCGCCCGTCGCGCCCCGGCCCGAGCTGGCGCCGACCTCGCCGCGGGTCGGCGAGATCATCGCCGTCGCGCGGGAGGTGTTGGAGCACGAGGGCGCGGCGGCGCTGACGATGCGCCGGCTCGGCGAGCTGCTGGGCATCCGCGCGCCCTCGCTGTACAAACACCTCGCCGGCAAGACGCAGCTGGAGACCATGCTGGTCGACGCCGCCCTCGTCGAGACCGGTGACCTGCTGCACGGCGTCGTCGACCGCGCCGACGCCGCGGGCGTGCTCGGCGACCTGCTGGCGGCCTACCGCGCGCACGCCCGCGCGCAGCCGAACCTCTACCGGCTGGTCACCGCCGGCCCGCTGCGCCGCGATCAGCTCACCGCGGGTGTGGAGGAGTGGGCGGGCGAGCCGTTCTACCGGGCCACGGGGGAGCCCTATCTCGCGCAGGCGCTGTGGGCGGCGGCGCACGGCACGATCATCCTCGAGCTGGACGGCCGGTACCTGCCGGGCTCGGACCTGGATCGGACCTGGGCCGCGCTGACCGCCGCCTTCCGCCGGCCCGTCGACGACGACCGCTCAGGCTGAGCCCCGCCCGCCCCGCGGCTCACCGGTCACCTCGATCGGGCTCGGCGGCGGCCTCAGTTGCGTTGGATGACGTCGGCGAGCACGTCGTCGATCCGCTTGAGCAGGGCCGGGTCGAGGGTCACCCCGGCGGCCTTGACGTTCTCCCGCACCTGCTCCGGCCGGGAGGCGCCGATGATCGCCGAGGCGACGTTGTCGTTCTGGAGCACCCAGGCGACGGCGAGCTGGGCCATGCTCAGGTCGGCGTCCGCGGCGATCGGGCGCAGGTTCTGCACCGCGGCCAGGACGTCGTCGTTGAGCAGCCGGGCGATGAACGTCGCGCCGGCTCCGCCGGTGGCGCGGCTGCCGCTCGGCGGGGGCTGGCCGGGCAGGTACTTGCCGGTCAGCACGCCCTGCGCGATCGGCGACCAGACGATCTGGGAGATGCCGGCCTGCTCGCTGGCGGGCACCACCTCGGCCTCGATGGTGCGCCACAGCATCGAGTACTGCGGCTGGTTGGAGATGATCCGGTCCAGGCCCAGCTCGCCCGCGATGCGCACCGCGTCGGTGATCTGCTCGGCGGTCCACTCGGAGACCCCGATGTAGAGCACCTTGCCGGCGCGGACCAGGTCGTCGAAGGCCCGCAGCGTCTCCTCCAGCGGCACCGTCGGGTCGTAGCGGTGCGCCTGGTAGAGATCGAGATGGTCGGTGCGCAGCCGGCGCAGCGAGGCATGGGCGGACTCGATGATGTGCTTGCGCCCGAGGCCCCTGTCGTTCTCACCGGGGCCGGTCGGCCAGTAGACCTTGGTGAACAGCTCGTAGGACTCCCGGCGCACGCCGTGCAGGGCGTCGCCCAGCACGCTCTCGGCGCGGGTGCCCGCGTACACGTCCGCGGTGTCGAAAGTCGTGATGCCCTCGTCGAGGGCGGCGCGTACGCATGCCGTCGCCGCGTCCGCCTCGATCTGATCACCGTGGGTGATCCAGTTTCCGTAGGAGATCTCGCTGACGGACAGGCCGGTGCGTCCCAGGCGTCGATGTTTCACGTCACAAACCTACGACGGACCCACCCGGAAGGGGATGCACATACCGGTGAGCGGACTAGTGCCGCGAGTCGCCGCGAGACACCCGAGGCCGGGGCAGGCGCCACCGTCGCGGCAGCAGGGCCCGCTGCGCCGCGTAGGCGCGCACCCGCACCCGCGAGTCCGGGTAGCGCTCGGCGACCTTGCGGCTGACCTGCCAGGAGAGCACGATCGAGTCGACGACGACCGCGATGATGCCGATCAGCATCAGCAGGGTCGCGGCGAGCCGCACGACGCCGTTCGGGATCAGCCCGCCGACGAAGTAGACGACGGCGGCCACCAGGAAGAACGGCCCGACGGTGATCCGGGTGTCAACGAGGTCGCGGGCCAGCACCCGCTCCGGGGCCCGTTCGCGCGGCGGCAGCCGGCTGACGTCCCCGGACATCATCGCCGCCCGGTACTCCTGGCTCTGCCGGCGCCGGGAGGACTTGGCGTCCTGGCGGCTCGCACCCTTGCCCGTGGGCGCGGCGCTCTTGCCCCGGGAGGCCCGGGCGTCCGAGCGCTTCGGCGTGGGCCGCCCCTTCGCCGCGGTGCGCCGCGGGTCGGCCGACGGGTCCAGCTCGACCGGTTCGACCTGCTCGGCGAGCGGTTCGGCGTCGACCTCGGCGGGGCCACGCCGCTTCAGCAGGGCCATCAGGGCAGTGCCAACATCTGATCGAGTGCCTTCCGGGCAAAGGTGGCCACGTCCGGGTCGACGGCGATCTGGTTGACCGTCTCGCCGCGGACGAGTGACTCCAGCGCCCAGACGAGGTGCGGCATGTCGATCCGGTTCATGGTGGAGCAGAAACACACCGTACGGTCCAGGAAGACGATGGTCTTGTCGGGGTGCCGCTTCGCCAGCCGCCGCACGAGGTTCAGCTCGGTGCCGATGGCGAACGCCGCGCCGGCCGGGGCGGCGTCGACGACGGAGATGATGTATTCCGTGGAGCCGACCAGGTCGGCCGCGGTGACGACCTCCCGGCGGCACTCCGGGTGCGCGAGCACGGTGACTCCGGGGACGCGGGCGCGCACCTCGTCCACGCTGTCGCGGGTGAAGCGCCCGTGCACCGAGCAGTGCCCGCGCCAGAGGATCATCTTTGCCTCGCGCAGCTGGCGGTGGGTCAGTCCGCCGCCGGGCCGGTGCGGGTCGTAGACGACGCAGTCCGCCTCGGTCATCCCCAGCTCGCCGACGGCGGTGTTGCGCCCGAGGTGCTGGTCGGGCAGAAACAGCACCTTCGTCCCGCCGCGCTCGCCGAACGCCCACTCCAGCGCCCGCCGGGCGTTCGAGGAGGTGCAGATCGTGCCGCCGTGGCGGCCGGTGAACGCCTTGATGGCGGCCGAGGAGTTCATGTAGCTGACCGGGACGGTGTCCGCGGCGACGCCGGCGTCGAGCAGGTCGTCCCAGGCCTGCTCGACCTGCTCGGCGGTGGCCATGTCGGCCATCGAGCAGCCGGCGGCGAGATCGGGCAGGATGACCCGCTGGTGCGCGCCGGTGAGGATGTCGGCGCTCTCCGCCATGAAGTGCACGCCGCAGAAGATGATTGCCTCGGCCTGAGGGCGGGCGGCGGCCTGCTGGGCGAGCTTGAACGAGTCGCCGGTCACATCGGCGAATGTGATGACCTCGTCGCGCTGGTAGTGATGCCCCAGGATGAAGACCCGGTCACCGAGCGCGGTCTTTGCGGCGGCGGCGCGGGCCGCGAGGGTGGGGTCCGCGGCGGGAGGCAACTCCCCGGGGCAGTCGACGCCACGCTCGCTCGCCGGATCCGACCCGCGGCCGAGCAGCAGCAGGGCCAGGGGAGACGGGGCGACGCCCACCTGCGCGAGGGCCGGATCCCCACCCAGGGTCGGATTGATGGTCATGGCGCTCCTCCGGTCGACCGGCCCGCAGCCTGGCCGCCTGGTCGTCCGCGCCGACCGACCGGCGATCCCGCCGGGGCCGTCCGCGAATGGTCGATGAGACTCTAACTCCCCGCGGCCATCGTATGCGGAGCTCCGCCGGTCGGACGCCGGCTTGTCCGGGTTGCCGGTCTGGTTCCGTCATGAGCGTGAACACAGTCACGAATGTGACCTGAGGTGATCGGCGTCTCGTGGCCCACGAGTCGGCACCATGGCCGGGTCCCGATGGCGTCGCTACGATGGGAAGCGGATCCAGTCCCATGGTGTTGAGCATGAACGTCGGCGCAGACGCTGTGCCGTGTCCGAGGCGCCGGCCGAGGCGACTCGGCTGGTTGCAGGCAGTACCCGACCGGATGCAACCGACCGGAAGCGCAGTACCCGACCGGAACCAGTGAGCCTGGTACGCCAGGCACGTCCAGCAAGGGCAGGAGTAGTCCTTATGACCGTTCAGGACACGACGGAGACCGCGACGCAGTCCTCGACCGTCAACCTCACCGACATGGCTGCCGGCAAGGTCAAGAACCTGCTGGAGCAGGAGGGCCGCGATGACCTCAAGCTGCGCATCGCGGTGCAGCCCGGGGGCTGCTCCGGAATGCGCTACCAGCTCTTCTTCGACGAGCGCTCCCTCGACGGTGACACCGTCCTGGACTTCTCCGGTGTCAAGGTCGTCCTTGACCGGATGAGCTCCCCGTACCTCGGCGGTGCGACGATTGACTTCGTCGACACCATCGAGAAGCAGGGCTTCACCATCGACAACCCGAACGCGCAGGGTTCCTGCGCCTGCGGCGACTCGTTCCACTGATCGACTGAGCGGTCGCCCCTGTGTGCCGTTCGTGACCGCCCCTGACCCTGGTGCATTCCTCTCACCAGCGGCACGGGGGGTCGTAGTCGGCATCCCGACGACGCCGCGACATAGATCCTGACGAAGAAGCCCGGCTCGAGCCACCACGGTCGGGCCGGGCTTCTTCGTCTCCCGGCTGCTCCGGGCTGGGTCGGGTGACGGTAGGCTCCACGATCGTGCGTATTGCCGTGACGGGTTCCATTGCCACCGACCACCTCATGCGCTTTCCGGGGCGGTTCGCCGAGCAGCTGCTCGCCGACCAGCTCCACAGCGTGTCGCTGTCCTTCCTCGTCGACGAACTCGTGATCCGCCGCGGTGGGGTGGCGGCCAACATCGCATTCGGTCTGGGCCGGCTCGGCCTGCACCCGATCCTCGTCGGTGCCGTCGGGGAGGACTTCGGCGACTATCGTTCCTGGCTCGACCGGCACGGCGTGGACACCACCGCCGTCCGGGTCAGTGAGATCGCGCATACGGCCCGTTTCATCTGCACCACCGACGAGGATCTCAACCAGATCGCCTCCTTCTATCCGGGGGCGATGAACGAGGCCGCCGAGATCGAGCTCGGGCCGATCGCGGACCGTTTCGGCGGGCTGGACATCGTGATCATCAGTCCGAACAGCCCGGACGCGATGGTGCGGCACAGCCGGGAGTGCCGTGAACGCGGCTACGCCTTCGCCGCCGACCCGTCCCAGCAGTTGGCGCTGCTGGACGGCCCGCAGATCCGCGAGCTCGTCGACGGCGCGGCCTACCTGTTCTGCAACGAGTACGAAAAGGCGCTGCTGGCGAGCAAGTCCGGCTGGAGCGACGCGGAGATCCTGGCGAAGGTCGGTGTGCGGGTCACCACCCACGGCAAGGACGGCGTGGTGATCGAGGCGCCGGAGAGCGACCCGATTCGCGTCCCCGTGGTGCCCGCGCGGGCTACCCCGGACCCGACGGGTGTCGGTGACGCGTTTCGCGCCGGCTTCTTCGCCGGGCTGTCGTGGGAGCTGCCGCTCGAACGCTCCGCCCAGGTGGGCTGCCTGCTCGCCACTCTGGTGCTGGAGACTCTCGGCCCGCAGGAGTACACGGCCGAGCCGTCCGACATGCTCAAGCGGATCACCGAGGCCTACGGCGCCGACGCGGCCGCCCAGATCGCCGAGCACCTGCCCGTGATCTGAGCCGCTTCGGCGGCCGGGTTCAGGCGAGGCGTCGGATGACGAACTCCTCGCCGCCGGCCGGCAGCGGGCGCACCGCGACCAGGAGCTGACCCCGCAGCCGGCACCAGGCCGCCACGTCTGGGCCGGCGGCCGGATCGTCCGCCCAGAGGGTGACGGTGTCGCCGGGCGCCACCGAGCCGAAGGCGCGGGCGAGGTCGATGATCGGCAGTGGGCAGCGCCGGCCACGGGAGTCCACCGTGCCCGCCGGCGCGGCGATGGCCCGATCGGGCCCCGTTCCGGTGTCAGCCGGCCTGTCGGTGGTCATCGCCGGCCCATCTCCCTGCCCACCCGGCCGGTCGCGCGCCGGCCGGTCACGTGCCGTTCCGTGCCGGGCCGGGCGTCGGTGGATCCGGGTGACGTTGGTCGCCCGGCTGCCGGGCCCGCCGTCCCGGGCCGACCGGCCGCATGTCGCGGCGTCCTGGGCCAACCGGTCACAGCTCGTCCGCCCCGAGTCGCGCCCGTACGGCTCGCACGACGCCTGGCAGGACCTCGAGGAGGGCGTCGAGGTCGGCCTGGGTGGAATCGCGGCCGAACGACACCCGCAGGTTCCCGTGGGTCAGCGCGCCCATCGCGACCAGCACGTGGCTCGGGGTCAGGGTGTCGGAGGTGCAGCTCGACCCGGAGCTGACCGCGATGCCGGCCCGGTCCAGCTCGGTCAGCAGCGCCTCGCCCTCGACGTACAGGCAGGAGAACGCGGTGATGTGCGGCGCAGTCGGGGCCCGGTCCGGATCGCCGAGCAGCTCCACCCCGTCGATGAGGTCGGGCAGCCGACGCCGCAGATCACGGACGTAGCCGGCCAGCCGTGGGCCCTCCGCCGCGAGCTCCGCCGTGCGGGCGGCCAGTGCGGCGGCGGCGGCCACGATCGAGGGGACGTTCGGATAGCCGGCGACCCGTCCGCCCTCGCGCTCGTCGGCCGGCCAGGGGCTGCGCCAGCGGGTTCCCGTGCGCACCGCGAGGATGCCCACCCCGGCCGGGCCGCCGAACTTGTGGGCGCTGGCGGTCAGCAGGTCCGCGCCGAGCACGCCCAGGTCGACGGGCACCCGGCCGACCGTCACGGCGGCGTCGGTGTGCAGCGGGACGCCCGCGGCATGCAGGCGCTCGGCGACCTCGGCGACCGGCTGGACGGTGCCGACCTCGTGGTTGGCATGTTGGAGGCTGGCGACGGCGGTGCCGGGAACCGGCGCGAACGCGGCCGGATCCACCCGCCCGAAGCGGTCGACCCCCACCTCTACGAGCCGCCCGCCGGCCTGTTCGTGGTGCTGCGCCGCATGCAGCACGCTGGAGTGCTCGACCGCGCTCACCATGATCACATCGCCGGCGCGGCGGCGGGCCGCCGCGGTGCCGAGCAACGCGAGCGTGGCCGCCGCGGTCCCGCTCGCCGCGAAGCTGACCTCGTCGGGCCGGGTGCCGAGGACCCCTGCGACCGTCTCGCGGGCCGCGTCCAGCAGCATCCGGGCGCGCCGGCCCTCCCGGTAAAGCCGGGCCGGATCCGCCCAGCCGTCCTGAAGCGCCACCCTGAGGGCGTCGCGCGCCGCGGGGTGCAGGGGCGTGGCCGACGCATGGTCGAGATAGGTCGACACGGGTGTGACGCTACGCCGTGGCGGGCCCTGAGGGGTCGTGCGTCACAGGCCCTTGATGGGGCCTGTGGCGAGAAGCTGCCGGGCCGCTGAGATACGCTGCTGCCGCACCATCTACAGCGTGTCGAAGACAGCATGTCGTCCGGAGGGATCGACCGGGTTGACATGGCGTTTCTGGGGCTTCGCGGATGGCGGCGGACAGCCTCCGCCCCGTCGACGCGGGCCGCTAGTCGTGGGAGGCAGGACCTGGTGAGGAGATCCTTCGGTCGGACCCGGCCGTCGGTCGCGGATGTCGAGGACACGCCGACGACGCCGGCTGACTCTGGCAGCGCGGGCGGGGTCGCGAACGACGCGGTCGAGGCGGTTGGCACGGTCGGCGCCCATGAGAGGCGACGGGCGCGGCCGGGTCGCCGACCCCTGCGCCTGGTCGGCACGCTTGCCGTCGTGGGGATCGCGGCGACCGCCTGCGACAAACCCAACTTTGGCTACCCGGACGGTGTGACCAACCACACCCCGCGGCTGCTCAATATCTGGCAGGGCTCGGCGATCGCCGCGTTGATTGTCGGCGTGGTCGTCTGGGGCATGATCCTCTACGCGGTCGTCGCCTTCCGCAAGCGCAGCGACGTGCTCCCGCGGCAGATTCGCTACAACCTGCCCGTCGAGATCCTGTACACCGTCGTTCCCGTCGTGATCGTGGGTGCGATGTTCTATTACACCGCGCGCGACGAGTCGAAGATCACAAAGCTTTCGGCCCACCCGGACGTCACGGTGGACGTCATCGGCTTCCGGTGGAACTGGCAGTTCAAGTACCTCGACCCGGGCGCGGGCCACAAGGGGCCGAACCAGATCGAGGTCACCGGCCGGCCCGGTGAGCCCGCGGTGCTGGTCCTGCCGCAGAACCGCTCCATCCGGTTCGAAGAGTCCTCGCCGGACGTCATCCATTCCTTCTGGGTGCCCGAGTTCCTGTTCAAGCGGGACGTCGTGCCCGGTCGGGTCAACCAGTTCGAGCTCACCGTGACCAAGACCGGTACCTTCATCGGTCGCTGCGCCGAGCTCTGCGGGACCGATCACGACCGGATGAACTTCTACGTGAAGGTCGTGCCGCAGGACGAGTACGACAGGTTCATCTCGGAGCGGCAGAACGCCCCCGTTCCGTCGACGTCCGGCGGGACGACGACCGCCGCCGCCAGCACCGCAACCACTGCCACCACCGGGAGCGGACAGTGACCCTCGTGCAAGAACAGGGCGTCGGCCACGCCGAGCCCGAGCAACCCCACCTAACCAAGCGAACGAACCTGCTCGGTTATCTGCGCACGACGTCCCACAAGGACATCGCGGTCATGTACTTCGTGACCTCGTTCGCGTTCTTCCTGTTCGCCGGCATCCTGGCCATCATGATGCGGGCCGAGCTTGCGCGGCCGGGCCTGCAGTACTTCTCCAACGAGCAGTACAACCAGCTGTTCACGATGCACGGCACGCTGATGCTGCTGATGTTCGCGACGCCGATCGCGTTCGCTTACGCGAACTTCCTGGTGCCGCTGCAGATCGGCTCGCCGGACGTCGCGTTCCCGCGGCTCAACGCGCTGTCGTACTGGTTCTTCCTGTTCGGCAGCCTCACGGTGGTGGCCGGCTTCCTCACCCCGAACGGCGCGGCGTCGTTCGGCTGGTTCGCCTACTCGCCGCTGAACAACGACGTCTACTCGCCTGGGGCGGGCTCCGACCTGTGGATCGTCGGCCTGACGATCTCCGGTCTCGGCACCATCCTCGGCGCAGTCAACATGATTACTACGATCCTGACGCTGCGCGCGCCCGGCATGACGATGTTCCGGCTGCCGATCTTCTGCTGGAACTTCCTCGTCACCTCGATCCTCGTGCTGGTCGCGTTCCCGGTGCTCGCCGCGGCGCTGCTGGCACTGGAGGCCGACCGCCGGTTCGGTGCGCACGTGTTCGACGCCGCGAACGGCGGCGCGCTGCTCTGGCAGCACCTGTTCTGGTTCTTCGGCCATCCCGAGGTCTACATCCTCGCCCTGCCGTTCTTCGGGATCATCAGCGAGATCCTGCCGGTGTTCTCCCGCAAGCCGCTGTTCGGCTACAAGGGCCTCGTCTACGCCACCATCGGCATCGGCGCCCTGTCGATCGCGGTGTGGGCGCACCACATGTACGTCACCGGCGCGGTGCTGCTGCCGTTCTTTGCCTTCCTGTCGTTCCTGATCGCGGTGCCGACCGGTATCAAGTTCTTCAACTGGATCGGCACGATGTGGCGCGGGCAGCTCACCTTCGAGACGCCGATGCTGTTCGCCATCGGCTTCCTGGTGACCTTCCTGTTCGGCGGGTTGACCGGAGTGCTGCTGGCCAGCCCGCCGATCGACTTCCACGTCAGCGACAGCTACTTCGTCGTCGCCCACTTCCACTATGTGATCTTCGGGACCGTCGTGTTCGCCGCCTATGCCGGCACCTACTTCTGGTTCCCGAAGGTCACGGGCCGGATGATGAACGACAGGCTGGGCAAGATTCATTTCTGGACGGTGTTCTTCGGCTTCCACGCCACGTTCCTGGTGCAGCACTGGCTGGGCCTGCGTGGCATGCCGCGGCGCTACGCCGACTACGCGCCGTCCGACGGCTTCACCACCCTGAACACGGTCTCCTCGGCGGGGTCGTTCCTGCTGGCCCTGTCGACGCTGCCGTTCATCTACAACCTGTGGCACTCGTACCGCAAGGGTCAGCTCGCCGCCGTCGACGACCCGTGGGGCTACGGTAACTCGCTGGAATGGGCGACCTCCTGCCCGCCGCCGCGGCACAACTTCCGGACGCTGCCGCGGATCCGTTCCGAGCGGCCCGCGTTCGACCTGCACTTCCCGGCCACAGTCGGTCGGGTCGATTATCACGCGACACCTGAGATCGGTTAGGGGACGGTGATCGTATGAAGGTGGAAGGCATCATCTTCAGCTTCTTCGGCGTCTTCGCCGGAGCTGCGGCGCTGGTCTACTGGTTCTGGGCGAAGGACCCGACCGGCACCGCGGCGCTCACCCTCACCACCGGGCTGGGCCTGCTCGTCGGCGGCTACCTGATCTTCACCGGACGCCGGATCGGCATGCGCCCGCAGGACCTGCCCGACGCCGAGGTGGCGGACGGCGCCGGCGAGCTCGGGCACTTCACTCCCGGCAGCTACTACCCGTTCTTCATCGGCGCGAGCTCGGTGACGGCGGCCATGGGCCTCGTCTTCGGGATCTGGCTGCTCGTCCTCGGCCTGGCGATGGTCGTGGTGTTCGCGACCTGCCTCGTGTTCGAGAACTTCTGGCACCCCCCGGTGCCCGAGGACTGAGACGCGCCCCGCGGCTCGGGGTAAACCCGGCCGCGACCTCTGCGCCAGTGCGTGTGGGGCCGGCAGATGCTGCGGCATCGGCCGGCCCCACACGTGTCTTCCCTGCCCTTTCCGTGCCCAAATGAGCAAGGCAAAGGGGGGAGCTGTAACCCCGGGCAGTGCCCGGGGGCTCAGCGGGTGATGGCCGCGGCGGCCTGGCTGGCTTCCACCCAGCGCGCCAGGACCGCGGCGGCGGCGCCGGAGTCGATGGCGCTCGCGGCCTGGGGCAGCATGCCGGCGATCTGCTCGGTGATCGGCGCCTCGGTCGGGCCCGCCGCGGCGACCAGGGAGGCGGCGGCGGCGAGCAGCACCGCGTCGCGGACCGGCCCCGGCTCACCGGCCAGCAGCGTGCGGGTGACGGCGGCGTTGTGGGGGGCGTCGGCGCCGCGCAGGGCGGCGATGTCCGGCACGTGGATGCCGACGTCGCGCGGGTCGAACTGCTCGCGACGAGGTGACACGGCCGGGCCCCCGACTGCCTCGCCGGGGATCACCCAGACGGTGGACGTGGTCGTCGGGGTGAGCTCGTCGAGGCCGTCGTCGCCGCGGAAGACCAGAGCGCGGGTGCCACGGTCGGCGAGGACCTGCGCGACGACCGGCGCCAGGCGTGCGTCGGCGACCCCGATGGCCTGCGCACCCGGGTTGGCCGGGTTGGTCAGCGGGCCGAGGATGTTGAACGCGGTCGGGACGCCGATCTCGGCGCGTGGGCCGCCTACGTGCCGCATCGCCGGGTGGAAGATCCGGGCGAAGCAGAAGGCGATGCCGGCCACCCGCAGACACGCTTCGACGCCGGGCGGTGGCAGCTCGATGACCACGCCGAGCTCGGCGAGCAGGTCGGCCGAGCCGCAGGCCGACGACGCGGCCCGGTTGCCATGCTTGATCACGGGTACGCCCGCGCCGGCGACGACGAGGGCGGCCATGGTGGACAGGTTGACGGTGTTCGACCGGTCGCCGCCCGTCCCGCAGGTGTCGACCGCGCGTCCTCGGACGTCGTCGGGGATCCGCAGCGCAGCGGCGTGGGTGCGCATCGCTGCGATCAGGCCGCCGATCTCGGCCGCCGTCTCGCCCTTGGCGCGTAGCGCCACCGCGAACCCGGCGATCTGGGCGGGGGAGGCGGCGCCGGACATGATCTGGTCCATGGCCCAGGCCGTCCGCGCCGAGTCCAGGGACTCGCGGGCGAGCAGGGCGCCGATCAGCTCCGGCCAGCTCGTCACCGCGGTGACCGGCACAGCGGGTGGCCGAGCGGATGGCCCAGCGGATGGTCCAGTGGATGGCCCAGTGGGGGGCACGGTGGTCTCGATGGTCACCTGCGTCAGCCGGCGAGCTGGGCGCCCGTCAGCGGCCGCCGGGCCGCCGCGCCGCCGGCCCGTGCACGCAGCAGCGTCACGACGGACTCGGTGAGCCGGCCGGGGTCGACCGGGTGGGGGACGACCGCGTCGGCCTGCGACCAGGTCGCCAGCCACCGGTCGTCCGCCCGGGCGACGAGCAGGATCGTCGGCGGGCAGTCGGTCACCTCGTTCTTCAGCTGGCGGCACAGGCCCATGCCGCCGGTGGGGGTGGCCTCCCCGTCGAAGATGCACAGATCGGCTTCGTGGTGGTCGACGACGTCGATCGCCGCGGCGGCGTCGGCGGCTTCGACGAACTCCAGCGGGCCGAGGTCGGCGGCGGGCAGCCGACCGATCGCGGTGATGACTCGCGCGCGCACGTCGGCGCGGTCGGCGTAGACGAGGACGGTGCTCATGGCGTCCACGGCCTTTCGCATCAGGTGGCCACCGCCGGCCGGCGGCCCGGGGCGGACCGCCGTTCCTACCGGGACCGGACCCGCCGTGGGCGGGCTACCGGAAGCCGATGGGAAACGACCGGATGACCGGCACGATCCGCTCCGAAGATTACCCGGCCGTGGGGTCGCGTCATCCCTTCTCCACCGGGCCCGCCGAGCGGGCGGCGCCGCGAGGGCCCATCGCGTGGGTCCGCGGCGTGGGTCCACCGCACTCGGCGGCAGTCCGGGGCGGTTGCCAGAAGGTGGGAACAACAGTGATACTGAGATTCGTTCTCAACCAGTGGAGCCAGCCGTCAGCGACACAACCGGGCATGCGCCCGGGACGACGGGCCCTGTGCTCCGCTGCGACCGACGGGCGTGATCCCATGACCGACCTGGCTGATCTTCGACTGACCCCCCAACGGATGGCCGTCCTGGAGGTCCTACGGGCCGCCGACGACCATCCCACCGCGGCCGAGGTATACGAGCGGGTACGCCGCACCTCCCCACGGATCGGCAGCGCTACGGTGTACCGCACCCTTTCGCTGCTGGTGTCGACTGGTCGGGCGTTGGAACTCAACCTGGGCAACGGCGCGGCGGCCCGGTACGACGCCAACACCTGCCGCCACGACCACGCGGTCTGCGACGGCTGCGGCCGAGCGGTCGACCTCGATCACCCCGTACCGGACGGAATGATGGCGGAGATCGCCCGTCGCTCGGGCTTCGCCATCACCGGGTACGACCTGCAGTTCCGGGGGATGTGTCCGGACTGTCAGGCGAACAGCTCCGATCCGGCCCGCGCCGCGGGCGGGACCGGCTCACAGTGAACACCCATGCCAAAGGAGCGCTTCATGCCGAAGCTTGACGGCACCAAGACCCACGAGAACCTCAAGGAGGCGTTCGCCGGCGAGAGCCAGGCCAACCGGCGTTACCTGTACTTCGCCCGTCGCGCCGACATCGAGGGCCTGACCGACGCCTCCTCGCTGTTCCGCGACACCGCGGAGGGTGAGACCGGGCACGCCTTCGGGCACCTGGACTTCCTCGCCGAGGTCGGCGACCCGGCCACCGGCGAGCCGCTTGGCACCACCGCCAAGAACCTGGCCAGCGCCGTGGCCGGCGAGACCTACGAGTTCACCGCCATGTACCCCGGCTTCGCGAAGACCGCCCGCGAGGAGGGCTTCGAGGAGATCGCGGACTGGTTCTCGACCCTCGCCCGCGCCGAGAAGACCCACGCCGGCCGGTTCAAGAAGGCCCTCGACGCCCTCAACGCCGAGGAGACCGCCGACGCCTGATCGGCCTCGCATCACACCGGTGGCCGGCTCCGAGCATCCTTCCGTCGGAGCCGGCCACCGCCGGTGCGGCGCTCCCGCCCGCACCACCGTCGCCCCCGCACTACCGTCGCCCCCGCACCCGGATTACCCGACCACCGCCCCACCACTCGTCGATCACCACCCTCGCTTCCGGACAAGGAGGCCGCGCCATGGCGCTGACCGTCGCCGACATCACCACCGACCACCAGGAATACGCGGAGAGCCGCCCGCTGCTGCGCCGCCAGATGCTCCCCGTGCGCGCCGAGCGCCGCGTCCGGGTCGGTGACATCGTCCTCGCCGAGTTCGAGAACGAGCAGACCTTGCGCTACCAGGTGCAGGAGATGGTCTACACCGAGCGGCTGACGGCGTCGGCCGACGTCGCCCACGAGATCGAGGCGTACTCCCGCCTGCTGCCCGGCAGCCACGTCCTGACCGCCACCGTCTTCATCGAGCTCAACGTGCTCGAAACGGTGCGCGAGGAGCTCAGCCGCCTCGCCGGCCTGCAGCACAGCCTGGCTCTGGAGATCGGTGGCAGCCGCGTCGCGGGGGAGGAGATCCCCGGCCTCGACGAGGACCCGGACGTCCCGTCCGAGACAGTCTCGGTGCACATGGTGCGTTTCGTGCTGACCGACGAGCTCCGCGACGCCTTCCGCGACCCGGACGTCCCCGCCGAGCTCGTCGTCGACCACGCCGAGTACAGCGAGTCCACCCCGCTGACCGCCGCCACCCGCCGCGCCCTCATCGCCGACCTCGCCCTGCGCCCCTGACTCACCCCGCAGCCCGAGTTGTCAGGGCCCGCGAGGATTGCTCGATTCCGCCAAGCCTCGGACAGCACCGTCAGGACCTGACGGCTGGTCCGCCGAAGCGGGCATGCCAGGATTCAGCTCCCCTCTGAGATCAGACTGCCAGGGCCCGTGCCCGTGCCGAAACGGGCCGACGTCCCACATCAGGGCCAGCGATCCGGGGAATGGGTAGTTGGGTAAGTGCGAGGTCGGTGGCCGCTGCGGGCGGCTGGCGAGATTTGTTGCGGGTCATCCGTTCGGGGCGCCCGCGACCGGGTAGGCGAAGGGCTTACGGCACCTCACGTCAGCACGTTCATCCACGTCAAGGGAGTCACCCGTGACCGATGACCAGCTACGTCCCGACCTTGCCTCCGCCGGCCCAGGCGCTCCCGACCAGTCCCGCGGCGCTGCCGACCGCGACCCGGCCTATGCCGGCGCGACCGACCGCGGCGCCGGGCCCGGCGGGGCGCAGACGGCCGGTGGCCGGGCGTCCGAGCAGGGCGCGGCGGCACTCGACGCGTTGCACCGCCTGGCCGAGGGGGCCGACGAGCGTTCCGCGCTCGGTGACCTCGCCCTCGCGGATGTCCTGCTACCCGACCTCGGTAACGAGATCACCGACCTGTCGGAGGAGAGTGAGGTTCTGCAACTACCCGTCGCGGAGCGTCAGGACGGGACCCAGTTCGTTCCGACGTTCACCTCCGAGCAACGCCTGACCGAGGCCCTGCCCGACGTCGCCCGCTACCGCACGGTGCAGATCGCGACCCTCGGCCGGATCTGGCCGTCCGACGACCTGCTGCTGGCGGTCGACCCGGGTTCCGAAACCGGGATCGCCCTGCCGGCGGAGGGCCTGCGGGCACTCGCCGCCATGTCCGCCTGACCTGGTCGAGCAGTCCGCTCGACGATCCGATCGACGTCCCCGGCCGGGCCGATCCGCCCGGTCGGGGAGCGATGCCCGCGGGTTCGCTCGCGGCTTCTGGGCCGGCCACACGCCTTCCGCCTGGGTGTGAGGCCGGCCTCAGTCGTCTGGAAAACGGACTGCGCCAGCCCGGCAGGACCCACGGCGGCGGTCGCCGTCACCGGGCGCCGTCACCGGGCGCCGTCACCGGGCGCAATCGCCGATGTGGGCTGACGGTTCGACCTGGTGCCGTCAACTCTTGGTGACTTCCTGGCCGGCGGGCGGCGAGGCCAACGCCTGCCATCCGAGGTAGGTGAGGGGCAGTCGCATCTCCAGGCCCGTCATCCGGGCCCGCTCCTGGGCCACGGCCAGGATCGTCGGGACCGTCTGGCGCGTCACTGCGAGTCGCTGACCAAGCCGGTGGACCTTGTAGCCGTCTCGCTCGACCACGGCCCGTAGCGCAGCTTCCCCCGCGCCGGGGGCTTCGTGTGCGTCGGGAGGCTCGGCGAGGACGAACAGGTGGCGGAGCAGCACGGGAGTGCCGGGTGGATGGCCGGTGGCGGCCAGGGCGGCGAGTGCCGGACTCTCACCGGCGGTCGGATCGAACGACGAGGCGAGGACGGCGAGCGAGCCGTCGTCGACCAGGACCGGCGCTGTGGTGCGCTCGGCCCGCCAGGGCCATCGCATCGGCAACCTCGACTTCCTTCCGACCATCGAGTCGGCGGGCACGCGATCGGCTCGCCGTCCGTTCTCCATCTGCCGCCCCCTTTTCGCGCGGCGGGCGTCCGGTCGGACGCAGCGGAGCCCCACGATCGTCCCGATGCGTCCCGCGATCGTTCCGACCTGCCCGTCGATCGTCCCCAACTCGCCCGCCGCCCGGGTCCATCCGGGTGCTCGCGGCGTCCAAAAGGCGCCTTGACCTGCCGTTTCGGTCGGCGGGGGCGGTCGCAACACACGCGGGCGGCCACGTGGGCCGGGCCGTCCGGCCCGGGTTCGCCGGGCCGGGCGACCTGGCTCCTGCGGTGGACGTGCGAGGGGTGAGGCACACAACATCCGTCGGGCTGGCGCCGATCGTCATGGTTTTTTCGAACCTCGCCGCCGCGCCCCGAGGACCTGCGGTTTCGGCTGCGGCGCAGCGATTTGTGCGGTGAGTGGAGCGGTCCACGCGGCGGCTGGGACCGGTCATCGACGAGTCGTAGTCCTACCGAACGTCGAACCTACGGTGGCGCCTGGAGCATCGCGTGCCAGAATGACCGTCGTGGCCTCAGCCCCCGTCCTCGAGAAGGCTCCTCCACCACACCCGACGGCCAACCGTCCCTCGATGGTCTCGGTCGGCACGGTCGTGTGGCTGTCGTCGGAGCTGATGTTCTTCGCGTCCCTGTTCGCGATGTACTTCACGATCCGTTCGGTGAACAGCGGCAACTGGCCGCCGACGACGGGTGATCCCGTCGGTTCCGAACACGGTCCCGTGGAGTTGCACGTCGGGTACGCACTGTTCTTCACCGTGATCCTGGTGCTGTCCAGCGTCACCTGCCAGCTCGGGGTGTTCGCCGCCGAGCGCGGTGACGTCTTCGGACTGCGACGCTGGTACCTGATCTCGCTGCTCATGGGCCTCGTCTTCGTCGGCGGCCAGGCGAACGAGTACTTCGGCGAGAACAAGTTCACGATGTCCTCGCATGCCTACGGCTCGGTGTACTACCTGACCACCGGGTTCCACGGCTTGCACGTCATCGGTGGTCTCGTTGCCTTCGCCATGGTGCTGGGTCGATCGACGTTCGGGCGCTTCACGCCGGAGAAGGCGACATCGGCGATCGTCGTGTCGTACTACTGGCACTTCGTCGACGTCGTCTGGATCGCCCTGTTCGCGACCATCTACCTCCTCCAGTGAGCGACATGACTGAAACCCCGGACACACCGTCCGACACACCGTCGGACCCGCCGTCGGACTCCACGCCGAGCAAGGTCGCGACACCGGTCGCCACCACGAAGCGGTCCGCGCGCAAGCGTGGTCCTTCCGCGCGCCGGCGCCGGAGATCCTCCGCCCTCGTCCTCGTGCTCGGCCTGCTGGCCACCGGGGTGCTGTGGACGATGCTGGCTCCCACCGGCAACGCCGCGCAGACGGCGGACGCCAACGAGGCCGTCCGGCAGGGCCGCGCCCTGTACCAGCAGGGCTGCTCCAGCTGCCACGGCCTGGGCGCGCAGGGCACGAAGGACACCCCCAGCCTCATCGGCGTCGGCGCCGCCGCGGTGGACTTCCAGGTCTCGACCGGACGCATGCCGTTGGCCGCCCCGGCCGCGCAGGCCGACCGCAAGCCGCCGATCTACTCGGCGACGCAGATCGACCAGCTCGCCGCGTACGTCGACAGCCTCGGCGGCGGACCGGAGGTGCCCAAGGTCACCGACCAGGCGCTCAGCGACGCCGACCTGTCTCACGGCGGCGAGCTTTACCGGGCCAACTGCGCGCAGTGCCATCAGGCGGTCGCCCAGGGTGCCCCGCTGACCTACGGTAAGTTTGCGCCCTCGCTGAGCGAGTCCACTCCGACGCAGATCGTCGAGGCCATGCGTACGGGGCCGGAGTCCATGCCGGTGTTCGGTGACCGTCAGGTCAACGAAGAGGACGCCGTCGCCGTGGCGGCCTACGTCAAGCACTTGACCGACAGCAAGAGTCCCGGTGGCTTCAGCCTCGGCAAGTACGGCCCGGTGCCGGAAGGGTTGCTGGCCATGCTGGTAGGCATTGGCGGCCTGCTCGTGGTGTGCCTGTGGATCGGAGCGAGGCAGAAGGTATGAGTGACCAGACGGGCCCGGGGACGGCGGGCTCGGGCGGAGGGGACCAGCCAGGCGACTCCGCCCAGGAACGCGTGCACTACGCGGGCTACCAGGGTGAGCCAGCAGACAAGTCGGACCAGGACTCGATGAGCAGCATTTTCAAGCGGGCCAAGCACCCGGTCGACACCTCGGGCGCCCCTGCCGGGGGGTCGGGGATCTCGGCCGGGGGCCCAGACGTCCCGGCCGGCACCTCCGACGGCCCGGAGGCCCTGGGCACCCCGCCGAACCAGACGGATTCCACCCGCGATCCCGAGACCACGGTGATGCGGACCGGTGCCGCCGGGGTGGCCCAGCCGACCTACGGCACGCACGCTGGCGGCGGTGGCGGGGTCACCGTCCGCCCGCCGCGGGCCGAGGACGTCGACCGCCGCGCCGAGCGGCGGGCGGAGCGGCTGATCGCCTGCTGGTTCCTGATCTCGGTGGTCGGCACGGTCGGCTTCGTCATCACGAACTTCGTCGGTGACAAGCACCAGGCGTACTACACGCCGTGCCTGGGCTCGGCGCTCGGCCTGGCCGTCGGCGGCCTCGGCATCGGCATGATCCTGTGGGCCAAGCGGCTGATGCCGCACGAGCAGGCCGTCCAGGATCGCCACGAGTTCACCTCCCCCAAGGAGGAGATCGCGGTCACCGAGGCCGAGATCACCGCCGGCTTCGCCGACACCGGTCTCGCCCGCTTCCCGCTGCTGCGCCGGACCCTGCTGGGCGCCGGCACCGTGCTCGGCGGGCTGGTCGTGGTGCCGCTGCTGAACCTGACCAACTCCAAGCCGGGTAAGAAGCTCGACCACACCTCCTGGGTGAAGGGCTCGCGCCTGGTCACCGAGGACGGCCGCCTGGTCAAGCTCGGCGACATCTCCATCGGCGGCATCGAGACCGTCTTCCCGGCCATCCCGGTGACCGAGTCGGACGGCACGACCACCTACAAGCCGAAGACCGACGTGCACACCAAGGCAGACAGCACCACGATCCTCATTCGGCTGCCACCGGGTATCGACCGGCCGCGCAAGGGGCGGGAGAACTGGTCGATCGACGGTCACGTCGCCTACTCCAAGATCTGCTCGCACGCCGGTTGCCCGGTGAGCCTGTACGAGCAGCAGACCCACCACCTGCTCTGCCCCTGCCACCAGTCGGTCTTCGACGTGCTGGACGGCTGCCGGGCGATCTTCGGGCCGGCCAGTCGGTCGCTGCCGCAGCTGGCCATCGCCGCGGACGCCGACGGATTCCTCTACGCCCGCAACGGTGACTACGACGAGCCGGTCGGTGCCGCCTTCTGGGAGCGCTCATGACAACCGCATCCCCACCGGAGTTCGTCAAGCGGCCGACCCCGGTCCGCAAGGCCAACCGCGCCATCGACGAGCGGTTCGGCACCCAGCCCGGGCTGCGGCGCAACCTGAACAAGGTCTTCCCCGACCACTGGTCGTTCATGATCGGGGAGATCGCGCTCTACAGCTTCATCGTTCTGCTGCTCACGGGCATCTACCTCACGCTGTTCTTCGACCCGTCGAACACCGAGGTCATCTACAACGGCTCCTACGTCCCGCTCAAGGGCGTGGAGATGAGCCGGGCGTACGCCTCGACGCTGGACATCAGCTTTGACACCCGGGCCGGACTGGTGTTCCGCCAGATCCACCACTGGGCCGCGCTGATCTTCGTCGCGTCGATCGTCGTCCACCTGTTCCGGGTGTTCTTCACCGGCGCCTACCGCAAGCCGCGCGAGGTCAACTGGCTGATCGGGGTCGGCCTGCTGATCCTCGCCATCCTCGAGGGTTTCGCCGGCTACTCCCTGCCGGACGACCTGCTCTCCGGCACCGGTCTGCGGATCGCCGCCTCGATCGCCCAGTCCATTCCGATCATCGGGACGTGGGCGTCGTTCCTGTTGTTCAACGGCGAGTTCCCGGGCGATAATTTCCTGCCCAGGCTCTATGTGATCCACATCCTGCTGGTGCCCGGTGTGCTGCTCGCCCTCATCGGCGCGCACATGGGCATCCTGTGGCACCAGAAGCACACCGACTTCCCCGGCCCGGGCAAGACCGAGCACAACGTCGTCGGCCACCGGGTGTTCCCGGTGTTCGCGGTGAAGTCCGGCGGGTTCTTCATGATGGTCTTCGCCATGCTCGCCCTGCTCGGTGGGCTCGCGCAGATCAACCCGATCTGGATGTTCGGTCCGTACGACCCGTCGAAGGTCTCCTCGGCGTCCCAGCCCGACTGGTACATCGGCTTCCTCGACGGCTCGACCCGACTGATGCCGCCGTGGGAGTTCCGCGGCCTCGGCCATACCGTCCCGGCCGTGTTCTGGCCGACGGCGGTCCTGCCCGGCATCCTGTTCACGCTGCTGGCGCTCTACCCGTTCCTGGAGGCCAGGTTCACCGGCGACACCAAGTCGTACAACCTGCTCCAGCGGCCTCGGGAGGCGCCGACCAGGACCGCGCTCGGTGCGATGTCGATCAGCTTCTACCTGGTCCTGTGGATCTCGGGTGGTAACGACGTCATCGCGAAGACGTTCAGCATCTCGCTGAACGCGATGACGTGGGCCGGCCGCATCGGCCTGATCATCGTCCCGCCGATTGCCTACGCGATCACCAAGAAGATCTGCCTCAGCCTGCAGGAGAAGGATGCCGAGGTCGAGCATCACGGCATCGAGACCGGCATCATCCGCCAGCTGCCCAGCGGGGAGTTCGTGGAGGACCACCGGCCGAAGCCGACCCCGGTGCCCGACCACCCGCAGGTTCCGAACGACCGGTTCGCGCTGCCGTCGGCGAACGGTCACGGTGACGGCGACGGCAAGGGCCTCGCCCGCCGCGCCGGTAAGGCGGTGAGCGGCTTCTTCGTCGAGGAGAAGGAGACCGGCCCCGGCGGTCCGAGCACCCCGGTCGGTGGCGGCAAGCACTGAACAACCTGAACAACCGCCACTGATCCGTCAGCGCTGAGCTGACACCGGCCGCGGGGCCGGTCCGCCTTGCCGGCGGGCCGGCCCCGCGGCCGTTGCCGCCGGCTCCGGCAGGTCGGGGGAGCGATGGACGTCGGCGTAGCGCAGCGCGGCGCGGGTGGCGCCCGCCGCCGGCCAGCTCCACTCGCCGTCGAGGTGCACGAGCCGCACCCCGGACCCGGCCAGCCAGCGGGCGATCCGCTCGGTCTCCTCGACGGAGGCGCACGGCGCGGGACCCGGCTGCGGTTGCACCGTCTCAGCGCTCGCGACCGCGGCGTCGACCCAGGGGCGCGGGTCGACTCCCGGGGCCACGCTGATCGCGGACACCAGCCGGCCGTGGCGAACCACGGCCAGGTCCCAGCCGGCCTGCGCGGTCGGCGCTGCCGCGACGAGCTGCGCGATGCGGGTCAGCGCGGCGAGTCGCTGACCGCGGGCGGCGGCGCGGACGAACGCCACCATCCGGTCGCGGTGGACGGCGGCCTCCTCGTAGCGCTGCTCGCCGGCCAGACGGTCGATGCGCAGGGCCGACGCGGCGATGACCGGCCCTGGATCGCCCGTGATCGCAGCCCGGGCGGCGGCGACGTGGCGGGCGTAGGCGGCGACATCCTCCCGGCCGTCGCAGGGCGCACCGCACCTGCCGAGATCCGCCAGGGCGCAGGCGGGACGGTGGACGCGCGGCGAAAGCCGACCGGTGCACTGGCGCAGCGGCACGGCGGCGAGCAGCGCGTCGGCCGCGTCGGCCGCGCCGCGGGTGCTGGCGAACGGACCGAGGTAGGTCGCCCCGTCCCGGGTGGCGCGGACCTGGGACAACCGGGGGAACGGCTCGTCGGTGAGCTTGAGGTAGACGGTGCGTTCCGGGAAGCGGGAGCGGCGGTTGTACGGTGGCTTGTGCTCCGCGATCAGCCGTAGTTCCCGAACCTCGGCTTCCAGGGCGTGTGCGCAGCCGATGGCGTCCACCCGCTCGGCCAAGGCCACCATCTCGGCCATCCGGGTGCGGGGCTCGCTCGCCGTGAAGTAGTTGCGCACCCGGGACCGGACCGAGCGAGAGGTACCGACGTAGAGGGCCCGCCCGTCGGCGTCGCGGAAGATGTAGACCCCCGGCCCGGTCGGCAGCCCGTCGGCGAGGTGGCGCTTGCGGCGCTGGGCCGGCGAGACCCGGGCGCTGTACTCGTGCAGCTCCTCCAGCGTGCGCACCCCGGCGTTGCCGAGCCGCTCGAACAGCCCGTGCAGCACATCCACCGTGGCCCGGGCGTCGGCCAGCGCGCGGTGGCAGGGCTCGGTCGAGCTGCGGAACAGCCGGGCCAGCGAGGCGAGCCGGCAGTCGGGGGCCTCGTCGCGGCTGATCAGCCGCCGCGCCATGCGCAGGGTGTCGAGGTGCTCCCAGGCCGGCGGCGGGTAGCCGCATCGCTGCACCGCCGCACGCAGGAAGCCGAGGTCGAACGGAGCGTTGTGGGCGACCAGCACGGCACCGCGGGCGAACTCCAGAAACGTCGGCACCACCTCGGCCTCCGCGGGGGCCGTGGCCACCATCGCGTCAGTGATCCCGGTGATCACCGACACCATCGGCGGGATGCCCACGCTCGGCCGGACCAGGGTGGACATCTCCGCGAGCACCTCGCCGCCGCGCACCCGCACCGCGCCGATCTCGGTGATCTCGGCGGTCGCCGCCGAGGTCCCCGTCGTCTCGAGGTCGACCACGACGAACGTCAGGTCGGACAGCGGCCGGCCGAGTTCGTCCAGGCTGGTCTGGCGGTGCCCGGGGACGCCCTCGGCGAGGAGGCCGGCGTCGGCGGTGGTGGGGCGGTCTGCAGGGTCTGGACGCACGGCGTCACGGTAAGCCCTGCCGCCGACAGTTTCGCCGCGGGTCGCCCCTCGAACTCGGAGGCAGGGGCCGCGGGGCGCCCGTGGCGGATGAAGATGGGCCTGCATGCGGGCGTCATCGCGGCCGGTGTGGGGCTGTCTTGCGCCTCGGGCGGCGCCACGCCGCAGACACGCGGCGGCAACTCGGCGGGCCAACCGGCCTCGAATGCGAAATCATGCGCAGGTGGCGTGGTTTGAAACGAACGGCATCCGGGTGGGGCGAGTCGCAGTGGACTGCGCGAACGTGGAGGTGATGGTCCGCTTCTGGTCCACCGCGCTGGGTTACGAGGTGGACCGGCGTGACGACGACGCGGCATTGCTGCGCCACCCCGCTGGTGCGGGGCCGAAGCTGTTGCTGCGGCCGGGGGCCCGCCGTGGCGGGGGTCCCAGCCGGCTGCACCTGGACCTCTACGCGGTCGACGCCGAGCGGGTCATCGGCTGGTTGTCCACCCTCGGCGCTCGCCGGGTCGGCCGGTACGACGACGACGGGGAGCGCGGGTACGTTCTGTCCGATCCGGAGGGCAACGAGTTCCGGGTGATGACGGCCGGTCCGGCCGGCTTCGCCCGGCCCTACGTCTGATGACCGCGCAGATGTCGGACGGCAGGTCGGGCGCTGGCCGGCAAGTCGGGCGTTGGCCGGCAGGTCGGCGTCGTCGTCGGCGGGTGCCGGCGCGTCCGCCGGGCCGCGCCTGCCGGTCGGCCCGCGGCGGGACATGGTCGGTAGGGTCGTGAGCCATGCCGAGCGTCTTCACCCGGATCATCAACGGCGAGCTTCCCGGGCGCATCGTGTACTCCGATGAGTACACGGTGGCGTTCCTGACGATCGCGCCGATCCGGCCGGGCCACACGCTGGTGGTCCCGCGTGCCGAGATCGACCACTGGATCGACCTGCCCGACAGCGTCCAGACGGCGCTGTGGACCGCCGCCGCGAGGGTCGGTCGGGCCATCGACGCCGCCTTCCGGCCCCGGCGGGTGGCGGCGCTCGTCGCCGGGCTGGAGGTGCCACACGTGCACGTGCACCTCCTGCCCATCGAGAACGAGTCGCAGATCGACTTCGCGCTCGTCGACCACAACCCGGACTCGGCCGAACTCGACGCCGTCGCGGAACGGATCCGCGCCGCCGTCGGCTGACGCCGAGATCAGGCGGGTTCAACGGGGGCCATCCCGGGTCATCCCACCCGGTGCGCCCGCAGCGGGCTCAGAGCTGGAACTTGGCCGGGCTGACCGCGAACAGCGGCTCCCAGTTCAGCAGGCCGTGCCCGGGCGGCGCGTCGATCACGACGTTGCCGCGGACCTTCTGTCCGGCCTTCACCGTCGACGCGGACAGCCGCGGCTCCACGTTGTCGTAGCTGCCGTCGTACCGCGTCCCGTCCGACGTCTGGACGTAGAAGTCCGACGGGGAGGCGGAGGTGTCCCCGTGGGTCACCTCGACCGTCACGTTCAGCACGTAGTAGGAACCCTGGTTCGGCGGGTCGCCGTATTCGGTCACCTTTCCGGTGGTCGAGCAGACGCTGTTCAGGGTCACCCGGGCCTCGAAGTCACTGACGGAGGAGTTCGCCTCGCCGTCAACGGTCCCCGAGCCGCCGATGCCCGCCACGCCGGCCCCCGGTGCACCCTGCGGGGTGACCGCGACGCAGTTCGAGACACCGATCGGACCCGTCGCGGTGGCGCTCGGCGCGGCCGCCGTCGGTTCCGGACGTGCAGGTGCGTTCAACGACGGTGCCGGTACGGGCGCGGTGATGTCGTCCGAGTCGTCACCCCCGACCGCAAGGGCGATCACCACTCCAAGGACGATCGCGGCGACGACCGCCAGCGGCACGACCACGAACAGCGGGTTGCGGCGCCGCTGCGGCGGCGGGGGGGCACCCTGCTGCCAGCCGCCACCCTGCTGCCAGCCGGCCTGCTGCCAGCCGCCGGGCGGGTTCTGCTGGTAGGGACCCTGCGCGCCGGGGTAGCCGCCCGAGCCCTGGTAGGCCGCGCCACCCTGGTACGCGCCGGCGCCACCGGGGGGATAGCCGCCCTGAGGCCAGCCACCCGGCTGCCCCCAGCCCTGCTGGTTGCCGCCCGGCTGTCCCGCCCCAGGCTGCCCCCAGCCCTGCTGGTGGTCGAGGGTCGGCTGGCCGGCCCCGGGCTGCCCCCAGCCCTGCTGGTCGCTGCCAGGTTGTCCCGCCCCGGGCTGCCCACAGCCTTGGTGTCCCACCCCGGGCTGCCCCCAGCCTTGGTGTTCCGCGCCGGGCTGTCCCGCGCCGGGCTGCCCCCAGCCGGCGGGACCGCCGCCGGACTGCTGCGGAGGCGGCCAGGACTGCTCCGCGCCGGGGCGCGGGTCCGTTCCCCACTGCTGCCCGGCGCCGGCGGGCCCGGTGCCCTGTGGTCCGCTCGCGGAAATTCCGCCCTGCGCCGGGGTGGTGCCGGTGGACCAGGCGAGTCGGGTCTGCTCGTCGGACTGGTTCGGCCCGGTGCCCCAGACCGGGGCCGGCGGGGGAGTCGAGCCGGCCGGGCCGGACTCGGCGCCCTCGCTCGGCGTCTCTGCGGGCTGGTGCCAGGGATTACTCGGCTGCTTCCACGTCTCCTGGCTCCCGTCACCGCCGGGGGGCTGGTGAGGAGGGTTCTGGTCGGTCACGATGGTCCTCTCCGACGCAGCCCGGGCCGCGTTTGGAATAAATCGAGCGTGGGGGAACGCACCACGCGAGGCTACATAAGCCGGCTATCGCATGAGACAATGCCCGCCTTGGCTGGGCTCACCGGTCGGTGATCCCACAGCGGTGGTCCGCGTGAGCCCTCTGAGCTCTCTCGATAGGCTGTACCTTCATCGTTCTTCCCGTCGGCTCCGGAGTCCCACGTGCCTAGCTGTCTGGCCGGTCGGACGAGCCGTCGCAGACGCGGCCCGTCCGATTTCTCGCGTCATCCGGACGCTGAGGGACATTTCCGCGCGCGGTCTGTCCGGACCGTGTCCGCGGCGGTCGCCCCACGCGGGAGCGGGCTGTGACGGGGCCGCTGCCCGCGCCCGTGCGGGAGTACGTCATCGAGCTCGCCGCGCAGACGCTCGCCGACCTGCCGGAGTCCGACGTTCCGCCCTCGCTTGTCGCGGTACGCCGGTTCAAGGCGTCCCGGCGGGCGAAGGCGGGCGCGATCCCGCTGGCCGCCGCCGTTGACAGCGAGGTGTTCCGCGGCCGAGTCGCCGAGTGGATCCGTCGGCACCAGCCGGAACTGGCCGAAGCCGCCGATTCCGCCAGTGGGCCGCCGCCGGCCGCCCCGCCGGAGAAGGTCGCCGCGGTGGCCTACCTGCTGCGCGTCCCGCACTGGCCCGAACTGGTCGAGCTGGCCGCGGTCGCGGCCGCCGAGGCGGAGGTCCGCGGCCGGGCCGACGAGGCCGAACGGACGATCCGCCGGCTCACCGACCAGCTTGAGGCGAACCAGCGCAGCGCCGCCGGCGAGCTCGGGCAGCTGCGCGAGGGCCTCGCGGCGGCCCGTGTCGAGGCGGAGGAGGCCCGGCGGCGGCTGCGGGCGTCGTCGGATCGGATCCGCCGTGCCGAGGAGGCCGCCCGGGAGTCGGTGGCCACGGCCGAGACGGCCCGCGACGCGGCGCTCGTCGCCGGCCGTGACGCCGAGTCCGAGGTGCGCCGACTGCGCGGCCGGGTCGCCGAGCTGGAGAGCGCCCTGGCCGCCGCCCGCAGGGACTCCCGCGACTCCCGCAGCGTGGACGACGCCCGCATGCGTGTCCTGCTCGACACGCTTATCGCCTCGGCCCACGGGGTGCGTCGCGAGCTCGACCTGCCGACGATGGTCGCCCGGCCGGCGGACCTGCTCGCCCGCGGCGGCGACGGGCCGAGCAGCGCGCCGCAGGCGTTCGTCGGGGCGCGTGGTCGGCCCGACGACGACCCCACCCTCATCGACGAGGTGCTCGGCGTGCCCGGCGTACATCTGATCATCGACGGGTACAACGTGACCAAGCGCGGCTACGGCCGGCTCACCCTGCAGGCACAGCGGGAACGGTTGCTGTCGGGGCTCGGCGCGCTCGCCGGGCGCAACCCGGACAGCGAGGTCACGGTGGTCTTCGACGCGACCGCGGTCGTCGCCCGCCCGATCGGCGTTGCGACGCCCCGTGGGGTTCGGGTGCTGTTCAGCCGCCCCGGGCAGCTCGCCGACGAGGAGATCATCCGGCTGGTGCGGATGGAGCCGCAGGGCCGCCCGGTCTTCGTCGTCACCTCCGACCGGGAGGTGGCGGAGAACAGCGCCGCGGCCGGGGCCCGGGCAGTGCCGTCGGCGGCGCTGCTGGCGCGGCTCGGCCGCTAGCGTTCAGGCGTCCAGACCACCCGAGCGCGAGCCGGACCGTCGTCGAGCCGTCCCAGGCGTTGCGCCGCACGCTGTCCAACCGGCTGTCGAAAGTTGTCGGACCCGGGTTCTACCGTCGATCGCGTCGGGACATCGGTGCGCGGATTGTGCCGCCGCCGGCCGTCACCGGCCGGTCCTTGGGAAGGTGGGTGCGATGCTGATCGACTGCGACTCCTGCGTCGGCCGCGGCGCCCGGTGCGCCGACTGCGTGGTCACCGTCATGTTCGTGGAGGAGGGCGGGGGCATCGAGTGGGACCCGCAGGAGCGCCGCGCGCTCGCTGTGCTGAGCGCCGCTGGGCTGCTGCCGCCGCTGGCGGAGCTGGCCGGCTCGGTGCTGCAGCGCGTGCCTCGCGGTGCCGCCGAGCGCGGGGCGGCCCGGCCGCCGCGCCGCGCCGGCTGAGCGGCCGCCGTGTCGAGGCGCGAGTGGGCGTGGGGCCGGAGCCGGGCGGTGGCTGCCGATCGGTGTGGGAGAACATGGGCGAATGCGTGTACTGGCCGTCACCAACGACTTCCCGCCCCGCCCGGGAGGCATCCAGGCCTACGTGCACAACTTCGCGGCGCGGCTGCCGGCCGGCGAGATCGTCGTGTACGCCCCGTCGTGGGAGGGCGCCGCGGCCTTTGACGCCGCGCAGAACTTCCCGGTCGTGCGCCACCGGTCCTCGCTCATGCTGCCGACCCCGGACGTGCTGCGCCGGGCTCGTCAGATCGCCCGGGCGGAGGGCTGCGACACGGTGTGGTTCGGTGCCGCCGCCCCGCTCGCGCTACTGGGCTCGAAGCTACGCCAGGACACGGCGGTGGGCCGCGTCGTGGCGAGTACCCACGGGCATGAGGTCGGCTGGGCGGCGTTGCCCGCCGCCCGCCAGCTACTGCGTCGCATCGGCGCGACCGCGGACGTCGTCACCTATCTGACCGACTACACCCGGGCCAGGATCGGGCCCGTGCTCGGAGCTCATCCGATGCTTGCCCGCCTGCCCAGCGGCGTCGACGCGGCGCTGTTCCGCCCCGGCGCCGGGCGGGAGGAGACCCGCCGCCGGTACGGCCTGACCGGGCGGCGGGTGGTGGTGTGCGTGAGCCGCCTCGTCGCGCGCAAGGGGCAGGACATGCTGGTGCGTGCCCTGCCGGCGTTGCGGTGCCGGGTGCCGGGTGCGGCGCTGTTCATCGTCGGCGGCGGACCGCATCGCGCGGACCTCGAACGGCTCGCCCGGGACAGCGGCGTGGCCGAGCACGTCACGTTCGCCGGTTCGGTGCCCTGGGAGGAGCTGCCCGCGCACTATGCGGCCGGCGACGTGTTTGCCATGCCGTGCCGGTCCCGGCTCGGCGGGCTGGAGGTGGAGGGTCTCGGGATCGTCTACCTGGAGGCGTCGGCGAGCGGCCTGCCGGTGGTGGCCGGGAACAGCGGTGGTGCCCCTGACGCGGTGCTCGACCAGCGCACCGGCCTCGTCGTCGACGGCACCGATCTCGGCGCGGTGGAGCGGGCCGTCGGGGACCTGCTCGCCGATCCGGACCGGGCCGCGTCGATGGGCGCCGCCGGGCGGGCCTGGGTCGAGCTGCGCTGGCGCTGGGACGTGCTCGGCGCCGAGCTACGCTCGCTGCTCGCCGGCCAACCCGGCCAACCCGGCTGAGAGCTGGCTGAGACCCGGCCCGATCTCGGCGGCCCGGTGCCTCAGGAGCGGCGGGCGTCGGCGTAGAGGCCCTCGACGGCACTGCCGAAGCGGTCCATCACGAGCGAGCGCCGGACCTTCAGACTCGGGGTCAGCTCCCCGGTCTCGACGGTGAAGTCCCGGGGCAGGATCACGAACTTCTTGACGCTCTCGGCGTGCGACACCGTCGCGTTCGCCGAGTTGACCGCCTGCTGCACCGCGGCACGCAGGTCGGCATCGTCGACGAGGTCCGCGACACTCGCCCCGGCGGGCTTGCCGGCACCGTCGCGCCAGTGCTCGAAGGCCTCCTGGTCGATGGTGACCAGCGCCGCGATGAACGGGCGCTGGTCGCCGACGAGCATCGCCTGACTGATCAGCGGGTGGGACTGGATGACGTGCTCCAGCGGAGCCGGGGCGACGTTCTTACCTCCGGCGGTGACCAGCAGTTCCTTCTTCCGGCCGGTGATCCGCAGGAACCCGTCGTCGTCGAGTGACCCGAGGTCGCCGGTGTGCAGGAAGCCTTCGGTGTCGAGTGCTTCCTTCGTCGCGGTCTCGTTGTGGCGGTAGGCGCGGAACAGCAGGTCGCCCCGGATGAGGATCTCCCCGTCGTCGGCGACGCGGACCGTCACCCCCGGCAGGGGTTGCCCAACGGTGCCCATCCGCACCGAGTGCGGGCGGTTCGCCGTCGCCGGCGCCGAGGTCTCCGTCAGGCCGTAGCCCTCCACGACGGTGAAGCCGATGCCGCGGAAGAAGTGACCGAGCCGCGGGCCCAGCGGTGCTCCGCCGCTGATCGCGATCCGGGCCCGCCCGCCCAGCGCCGCGTGCAGCTTGCCATACACCAGCACGGCGAACAGTCGGTGCCGCAGCCGCAGCAGCGGCCCGGGGCCGCCGCGGTCGAGGGCCTCGCTGTAGGCCACGGCGGTGTTCTCGGCGGCGTCGAAGATGCGGCCCTTGCCCTCGCCGTGCGCCTTGAGTCGCGCGCCGGCGTGCACCTTCTCGAAGACCCGAGGAACGGCGAGCAGGAAGCTGGGCCGCACCTTGGCCAGGTCCGGCAGCAGGGTGCGCGAGTCCGGTGTGTAGGCGAGCTCGTAGGCCCCCTGAACCACGCCCACCTGCAGCATCCGGGCGAACACGTGGGCCAGCGGCAGGAACAGCAGGGTGGCGGAGTCCGGGTTGAACACCTCCGGCAGCATGGCGATGGACGCCTCCGCGGTGAACAGCAACGCCCGGTGGGTGATCTCGCAGCCCTTCGGCTGCGCGGTGGTGCCGGAGGTGTAAATGATCGTCGCGAGACTGTCGGCATCGAGGGACGCCCGCGCCGCGGCGAGACGCTCCTCGCTGACGCCCGCGCCGTCGGCGGCGAGGGTGGCCAGCGCGCCGTCGTCGAGGATGAGCACGTCACGCAGGGTGGGAGTCTCGCCGCGGATCTGCTCGACCCGCTCGGCGAGCTCGGCGTTCTCGACGACGAGCAGCTCGATCCCCGCATCCCGGAGGATCCATTCGATCTGGCTCGGGCTGGATGTCTCATAGATGGGCACGGAGACGGCGCCGGCGGCCCAGGCGGCGTAGTCGACCACGGTCCACTCGAACCGCGTGCGGCTGAGGATCCCCACCCGGGCACCGGTTTCCACCCCGTGGGCGACCAGTCCCCGGGCGGTGGCCACCACGTGATCGTGGAACTCGCCGGTCGTCATCCCGACAAACTCTTCGGCCGCCTTGTGACGAATCAGTATTTTGTTCGGTCGGGCGGCGGCATGTCGGAACAGGGCGTCCGTCAGCGTCGCATTGTCGGCGATGGTGACCAGGGGTGCAGAGGTGTACTCCCGCACTGCGACTCCTACCAGGTGCTCTCGTGCGTCCTACGGATGCCCTCGGGCGTCCGTCGGATGACGACGCCGCCGAACGGTGGATGTCCGCCCAGGGCACCAGACGTTAGCGGGCGGACCGGATGCTGGCGACCGTGCCTGCAGCGACGGGGGGGCGCGGCCCGTCCGCGTACGGATGGTGGCTGCTCGCGACGGGGCGGGCCCGCCCTGCGCGCGTGGGTGTCGGATGGCACTGCGGTGCCGGCCGACCGACCCGTCGGGACCGGGCCGGTTGTCCCTCTTCGCGGCCTAAGCTTCCTGGTATGCGGGTCCACGTGGTGAGCGACGTGCACGGCCGCGCGGACGCCCTGCCGGCCGCCGCCGAGGGCGCCGACGTCTTCATCTGCCTCGGTGACCTCATCCTGTTCATCGACTACCATGATCACAGTCGGGGGATCATGGGTGATCTGTTCGGCGCCGAGGCCGTCGGCCGGATGGTGGAGCTGCGCACGGCGCAGCGCTTCGACGAGGCGCGGGAGTGGTCGCGCTCGCTGTGGGCGCGCTTCGGCGGCGACCGGGCCCAGATCGTCGAGACCGCCATCCGCCGCCAGTACGAGCGGCTGTTCGCGGCCTTCCCCACCCCGACCTATCTGACGTTCGGCAACGTCGACCTGCCCCACCTCTACCCCGACTACCTGCGCGACGGCATCACCCTGCTGGACGGGCAGACCACAATGATCGGCGGCTGGCGATTCGGCTTCGTCGGCGGCGGGTTGCGGACCCCGATGCACACGCCGTACGAGATCGACGACGACGTCTTCGCCGCGAAGGTGGCCGCCGTCGGCGAGGTCGACGTTCTGTGCTGCCACATTCCGCCGCACCTGCCGGAGCTGGTCTATGACGTCAAGGCCCGGCGCTTCGAGCGGGGCAGCGTCGCGATCCTTGAGGCCATTCACGCCACTCGGCCCCGCTACGTGCTCTTCGGGCATGTTCACCAACCTCTCGCCACCAGTCTGGAGATCGACGGAACGCGTTGCGTGAACGTCGGTCATTTCAACGCCCGAGGCACCCCGTTCGTCCTCGAGTGGTAGCTGGCCGCTGGGCGAGATTTGGCCCAGGGTCCGGTAGCCTCAGGCGATCGGTCGGGGAATGATCCGGGATCCCGGAGAGATCCGGGTTGCCGGTGGGCCGGCGACGCCGTGCTCCTTCAGACGTGCTTGACGAATGTGGAGGTGCTGCTCTCCCATGGCGGACCACGCCCGATCGACCATCGTCATCAACGCCAGGCCCGCCGCGGTGATGGGGGCGATCGCAGACATCCCCGCCTACCCGACCTGGGTCGGTCAGATCGAGGAGGCCGAGGTGCTCGACGTCGGCCCGGACGGCCGGCCCCGGCGCGCCCGCTTCCGGATCAACGCCGTCGTGGTCAAGGACGAGTTCGTCAACGAGTACGTCTGGTCCGACGACGTCCAGGTCACCTGGTCGATGGTCGAGGGGCAGGCGATGTCGTCGCAGGACGGCAGCTACACCCTGCGCGACCGCGGCGACGGCACCACCGAGGTCACCTACGACCTCACCGCGGAGACCAAGATCAAAATTCCGGGACTGCTCCGGCGCAAGGTACAGAGCGGCATCGTGGATGCCGCTCTCAAGGACCTCAAGAAGCACGTCGAGAGCTGAGCGCACGTGCGGTGTGTGCTCTTCACCGGGAAGGGCGGCGCCGGCACCACGACGGTGGCGGCGGCGACCGCGATCCTTGCCGCGCAACGGGGTCATCGCACCCTGGTCCTGTCCGTCGACCCCGCGGCCGGGCTCGCCGGCGCGCTTGACCATCCCATCGGCGCCGATCCGACCCCGCTCGAACCAGGGCTCACCGGCCAGCAGGTTGACCTGCGCCGCGCCGTCCGCACGCGCTGGCCGGCCGTGCGCGAGGTGCTGGCCGGCACCTGGCCGTCCTTCGACGTCGACCCGGTCGAGCTCGAGGAGCTGGCCTTCCTGCCCGGTGCCATCGAGACGCTGACCTTGCTCGAACTGCGCGACGGCCTGGCCAGCGCCGACCATGACGTCGTCATCGTCGACGGGGGCCCGGTCGCCGGACTGCTGCGGCTGCTCGCCTTCCCGGAGACGCTGTCGTGGTACTGCCGGCGACTGCTGCCGCCCGACGGCGCCTTTGCCCGCTGGCTGCGGCCCGGCTTCGGGTGGGCGGGCGCGTTCGGCGGACGCTGGGGGAACCTCGCCGCGCCCGCCTACGACACCGTCTCCCGGGTGCACCGCGCCGCCGTGGACCTGCGGGCGATCCTCACCGACCACGCGGCCACCAGCATCCGGCTCGTGCTCACCCCGGAGAGCGGGGCACTGGCCGCAGCGCGCAGCAGCCTCACCGCGCTGTCGCTGCACGGGTTCACCCTCGACGGTGTGGTCGTCAACCGGATCTTCTCCCCGGCCGGGGCGGACGCCTGGCGAGCCGGCTGGGCCGCCGCCCACCGAGAGGCGCTCGCCGAGATCACCGGGGCGTTCGCGCCGACCCCGATCCTCCCGGTGGGCTACCGTCCGGGTGAGCCGGTCGGCCTGGAGGAGCTCGCGGCCTTCGGCGCGGCGACCTACGGCGAGCTCGACCCGGCGGGCGTCCTCGGCGCCGCGCCTACCAGGGCCGGCGAGGCGCCGCGGGTCGAACGCACCGAGGACGGGTACGCGCTGTCATTCGGTCTTCCGTTCGTCGACAGCTCCCAGATCGACCTGGCCCGGCTGGGTGACGATCTGATCGTCACCGTCGGGGCGTTCCGTCGCGCGGTCCCGCTGCCCGCGGCGCTGCGCCGCTGCGACGTCAGTACCGCCCGGTTGCGCGGCGATCGGCTGGTGGTCTCCTTCGTGCCCGATCCGGACCAGTGGGTGCGGGCATGACCTCCGCCTCGACCGACCCGCCCCGCGGCGATTCCGGTCCGAACGGCGATTCCGGTCCGAACGGCGATTCCGGTCCGAACGGCGGTGCTGGTCCGAACGGCGATTCCGGCAGGCGAACGACGGACCGTCCACCCCCGCCCGGGCCGCTTGCGGTCGAGGCGGCCCTGCTCGCCGACGCCCTGCGCGGCCTGGCCGGCACCGGATCGGGTGGCCGTCTCTGGGAAACCGTTGCCGACGCCGCCGGCGGTGTCGCCGCCGGCGGTGCGGGGGCCGGCGCGTACGCGTCGGCCGATGCCGACGCCCCCGCGGGCGCGGCTGATACGGACGGTGGGCCGGACTGCACCGGCCACGGACGGCCGTGCACATCGTGCCCGCTGTGCCGGCTGCTGGCGATGTTCGCCGGAGATCGGCCTGAGGTGGTCCGCCATCTGCTGACCGCGGCGGAGTCGCTGGCGGCGGCCTTCCGCCTGGCTCTCGACGCCTACTCCGGCAACGAGACCCACGCCCGCAACGAGACCGGCACTCCTCCCGACCCCGCGTCCCCGGGCGCGGGGCGCACCACCCATCAGGGCCCGCGGCCGGGGGCCGCCGCAGGCACCCGTTCCGCCACAGCGCCCAGACCCCGCGTCCAGAGGATCGATGTCACGTGAGCACCATTGTTTCCGGCAGCTCGGATCGTCCCGGCAGCTCGGATCGTCCCGGTAACCCGGATCGTCCCGGCACCCCGGACTCCTCCTCAACCCGTTTCCCGGGTTCGGACGCCCCACAGAGCCCCTTGCCGCCCGCCACCGCCGAGACGCCAGTCGACAAAGATCGGCGCACCGCGGGCCTGACGATCGGCGTGGACGTCGGTGGAACGAAGGTCGCCGCCGGCGTCGTCGACGGCGCCGGCGTCGTCCTCGCGTCGATCCGCCGGCCCACCCCGGGCCATTCGGCGTCCGAGGTCGCGGACACCATCGCCGCCGTGGTCGCGGAGCTTCGCGCCGACTACGAGGTGAAGGCAGTCGGCATCGGCGCGGCCGGCTGGATCGACGCGGACCGCTCGAGGGTCCTGTTCGCCCCGAACCTCGCCTGGCGGGACGAGCCGCTGCGCGACGAGGTGAGTGGCCGCATCGGGCTGCCCGTCGTCGTCGAGAACGACGCCAATGCGATGGCCTGGGCCGAGTACCGGTTCGGTGCCGGCCGCGGCCGGCGTGACCTGGTCTGCCTCACCGTGGGCACCGGTATCGGCAGCGGCATCGTCCTCGGCGGCGAGCTCTACCGCGGCGCGTTCGGTATCGGCGCCGAGACCGGCCACCTGCGGATGGTGCCCGACGGCCACCTGTGCGGCTGCGGCAATCGCGGCTGCTGGGAGCAGTACGCCAGCGGCCGGGCGCTGGTCCGGGCCGCCCGCCAGATCGCCGCCTCGGACCCGGCCGCTGCCGCGGCGATGCTGGCCGCGTGCGGCGGCGACGCCGAGCGGTTGACCGGCCCGGACGTCACCGAGGCGGCCCGCAAGGGCGACCTGGCGGCCATCCGCTGCCTGACCGAGATCGGCTATTGGCTCGGGGAGGGCATGGCGAGCCTGACCGCTGTGCTCGACCCGGACCGCTTCGTCATCGGCGGCGGGGTCTCGGACTCCGGGGAGCTGCTGCTCGGCCCCGCCCGCGAGCGGTTCGCCGAGACGGTGCCGGGTCGCGAGCACCGGCCCCGGGCCGAGGTGGTCATCGCCGAGCTCGGCTCCCAGGCCGGTCTGGTCGGCGCCGCCGACCTCGCCCGGATCTAGGCGGGCTCAGAACCCCGCCCCGCCGGGCCCCGGGCGGGGCGGGCGGAAGTCCGGTACCAGCTCGACGGCGAGCTCCTCCAGGAACAGGCCCGTGTCGGCGACGACCCCGACGGCGTGCGCGCTGGTGCGTTCCGTGAGGGCGTGCACCGTGGTCGGGTTCACGTCGATGCAGGCGACCGGGATCGACGCCGGGAGGATGTTGCCGGTGGCCACGGAGTGCTGTGCGCTGGCGACCATCAGCGCGTAGCCGACTCCGCGCAGCGCCGCCCGCATCGCCCGCTGCCCCTCGACGACGTCGGTGTGGACGTCGGGCAGCGGGCCGTCGTCGCGCACCGAGCCGACGAGCACGAAGGTCTTGTTCGCCTTCACCATCGCGTGCATGATCCCCTGGGTGAGGACGCCGGACTCCACCGCGCCCCGGATCGAGCCCTCGCGACGGATCGCGTTGATCGCGCGGATGTGCTGCTCGCTGCCGCGTTGCACTCGGCCGCTGCGCAGCGGCCCGAGGCCGAGCGGGGAGCCGTAAAGCGCGGCCTCCACGTCCAGTGTCGCCAGCGCGTTCCCGGTGAACAGCACGTCGACGTAGCCGGCCTCGACCAGGGCGACGAGCGCGGGCGCGGCGCCGGTGCTGACGACGGTCTGCCCGGCCACCCACAGCACCTGGGCGCCCTCGGCCTTGACCTCACGGACCTGGCGGGCGATCGCCTTCACGAGGACCGCCTGGGGCTGGGCGGAGCTCGGCAGCGGTGCGCCCAGTGCCTCGTACTCGGCGTAGATCCGACTGGAGTGGTCGGTGACCGGCAGGACGACCTGCACGCCGTCCACCCCGCAGACGATCACATCGCCGGCCCGGACGTCCGTCACCGGTACGGTGCGCACCCGCCCCCCCGAGACGACCAGGCCGCAGTCCATCTCGGGATGTTCCACCGGGACCCACTGGCCGTCGAGATGGACGACGGTCTCCAGGTTGGTGGTCGAGTAGAAGTCCGGCGGGAAGGCGCCGTCGCGGTCCGCGGGCTCGCAGCGCGCCGCTCCCGCCTCGACCTTGTTGACGCCATGCACCTGGATCCGCATGAGGATGCGCATGAGCCGGCGCGGCGTCTCGGCGCCGACGGTGATCACCGCGTGGGACTCGTCGTCGTGGCTGCGTCCCAGGTCGATGTGATCCACCCGGTAGTCGCCGCCGTAGTCCAGCACGTCGTCGAGCACCCGGGCCAGCACACCGGTGTCCATGAGGTGCCCGTGCACCTCGACCTTCTCGTGATAACGCACGCCCAACGCCTTTCCCTTCGGTGCCACTACGACTTGGTGCCGCCACGCCTCGGTCCCGCCACGACGGCTGCCATGCCGACGTCGTCCTCAGGCCGATGCCGCGCATCTGCCCTGCTCTTCTTCCGGTGTGCCCCGGATGCGACCCGTTTCCCCGTGTGCGCCGGGTCGCGGGGGCGTCGGCGCGGTGCGCGTCTCGGCACGCGGCCGAGCACCGGCGCCGCACCGCCGGTTCGCCGCCGCAGGTTCATCGCGGCGGCCAACGCCTGTCGAACCGTCGCGGTCAGATCACCGCGCCGTCGTCGGGGCCGTCGAAATCGGTGGGTGGTCGGTCACCCATGCGGGCGACGAGGGTGCCGACCCCACCGAGGATCAGCAGCACGCCGCTGACGTCCTGCGTGCGGGACTGATTGAAGCCGATCAAGGTTGGCACGACGAGGAACACCACCCCGAGGGCGATCGAGCCCAGCGCCCATCGGGTCACCGGCCGGATCCGGGGCAGGGGCGGCGCGGGCGGCGGCACGTAGTGGTCGTACGCCGGGTCGGCCGGGGCGTCCGTCGATCCGCCGAGGTCGATCACGACGAAGTCGGCCGGGTCGGCGCTGCCCCCGTGGCCGATGCCGGGTGGATTCAGCCCCGGGGGCGGCGCTTCGTTCAGGCCGGGATCGGTGTGGCCGTCCGGCGCGGGGAGGTCGCCGGGCTCGAACGGCGGGCGCAAAATGATCACCGTCGGGCGACGGGTGTCGCCGATGTCCTCCACCGCCGGCCACCGGCGGGCCTCCGGCTCGTCGTCGAAGTGCGCGATGAGGTCGAGGAAGGCCGCGTCGTCGGCCTCCTGAGACCGGGGCTCGGACCGCGCGGCGGATCCGCCGGGCCCAGGCCGGGGTGGCTCCCCGTCGACCGGGCCGGACAGGCCACCCCCGGCAGGGGTGACACCGTCTGCCTCATGCTTCCCCGTGGCCGCGGCCGCGGGGTCCGATCGAGCTGCCGAGGTCGGCGGGGCTGCCGAGGTCGGCGGGGTCGGCGG
>NZ_JAMPTM010000079.1 GCF_025403375.1 Frankia gtarii | reverse complement strand
CACCCGGACGATTCCCACCCGAACTATTTGCAGGAGCGCACGATGCCCGGTCTCACCTTTGATCTGTCCGGCCGCGCCGCCGTGGTCACCGGCGCCAGTCGAGGCATCGGCGCGGCGTGCGCGCGCGCCCTCGACGCCGCGGGCGCGCGGGTCGCCGTCGTCGCCCGCGGCAGCGCGGGCCTGGCCGCCGTCGCCGACGGGCTCGCCAACAAGCCCGTCACGATCAGCGCCGACCTCACCGTCGAGGCCGACGTCCGGCGGGTGGCCGACCAGGTCCTCGCCGAGCTCGGCGACGTCGACATCCTGGTGAACAACGCCGGGCTCGGCTGGCACCAGCCGCCGGAGGTCATCACCGCGAAGCCACTGGACCTGCAGCTCAACCTCAACCTGCGCAACGTCATCCTGCTGACCTCGTGGCTCGCGCCGTCCCTGCTGCGGCAGCGGGGATGCGTGGTCACCATGTCGTCGGCGGCGGCCTACGGCGGGGACGTCGAACAGGCCGTCTACGCGGCGACCAAGGGCGGCCTGAACACCCTGACCCAGAACCTGGCCACCGCCTGGGGCGATCGGGGGGTGCGGGTCAACGCCGTCGCGCCCGGCTTCGTCGACACCGACATCTGGCACCCGCTGGCCGCGACCCTCGGCGACGAGGGCTATCAGCGGTTTCGCCGGGCGACGGCCGCCGGCATCCCGCTGCGACGATGGGCGAGCGCCGACGAGATAGCGAACGTCGTGGTGTTCCTGTGCTCCGACGCGGCGTCCTACCTCACCGGCCAGACACTCGTCGTCGACGGCGGCGGCGCCCCGCTCCCGAGCCAGCACCTGTCGGCCTGACCCCGGCCGCCGGGTGGCGGCTCGGCGGCCGACCGCTCCGCCGCCCGACCGCTCCGCCGCCCGACCGCTCCGCCGCCCGACCGCTCCGCCGCCCGGCCGCTCGGCGCTCAGCCGGTCAGCCGCCGACGAGGATCGTCGAGCGGTTCGTGCCGGCCATGCCCCCGGTGATCACGGCGCTGCGGGCGGCGTCGACCTGGCGCTCCCCCGCGTCGCCGCGTAGCTGCTGCACCGCCTCGATCACGGAGCCGAATCCCTGCGTGGCGCGCCCCTCGCTCAGGTTGCCCCCGTGGGTGCACACCGGTATCCGGCCGAACAGCCGCAGCCGCTGCTCATCGTCGGACCACGACTCGCGCAGCAGCGCCGGGCCCTCCCCCGGCTTGGTGTAGAGGGCCTCCAGCCACAGCATGGCGAGGATCGTGAACCCGTCGTACGGGTAGGCGAGGTCGATGTCGGCGGGAGTCAGGTCGCTGCGGGCGAACAGATTGCCGACGGCCCGGCGGGCTGCGATCCCGTCCGCCTCGGGCCAGAGCAGTCCGTCGTTGCGTGCCGGCAGCGCGCTGCCGAACGCCTCGACAAGCACAGACGGGTGCGGCAGGTCGCGGGCGCGGCGCTCGGTGGTGACCACGACGGCGAGCGCGCCGTCGATCGGCGCGTCCATGTCGAGCAGGCACATGGGATCGTCGACCATCGGGGCGGCGAGGTAGTCGTCGACGGTTAACGGGGTACGGAAGACCGCCCTGGGGTTGCGGGCGGCGTTCGTCCGGTTGTTGACGGAGATCCGGGCGAAGTCCTCCCGGGTGCTGCCGTGCAGCGCCATGTGCTCGCGCATGACCCGCGCGGCCCACAGCATCGAACCGCCGTGTTCGACCAGCGCATGGTCGAGCCCGGGGTCGAACTCGTGCGCCGGGGCCTGGCGCAGCGGGTCACCGCGGCCGACGACCGAGGTGTTCGCCCACCGGTACTTGCCGTGGTAGCACAGCGCGTAGTCGCAGTTGCCGGTCAGCACCGCGTTCGCCGCCGTGGACAGCGCCGTGACCGACGGCGGCTGCGCCGTGTCCCACCAGCGGACGTCGGGCAGTCCCAGCGCGTCGACGACGTATCCGGGCCACAGCGTCGGGGAGTCCGTGCCGTAGACGCCGACGACCCCGTCGATCGCGTCCCGCGCGACCCCGCTGTCGAGGACGGCCGCCCGGGCGGCTCGGGCGACGAGGCTGCCCGGTCCCACGCCGCTGTCACGCGCCAGCTCCGACCAGCCGATCCCCACGATCGCGGCCCGTTCCCGCCCGGTCATGCCGCCCCCTGCCCCGCGCCGCCGGCCGCGTCGGCGTCCGCGTCGGCGTCCGCGCCGCGGGCCGCGTCGGCGGGCAGCCGGACCTGGTCGGCGTCGACCGGCCCGAACTGCGGATACACGCCGCCGGCGTCCTCCCACCAGCCGAGTGCGAGCTGCATCCCGAGCGTGACCCGCTCCGGCTCGATCCCCTCGATGCGGGCCAACAGCCGGACGCCGGGCGCCTCCGTCAGCGCCACGACCCCGCTGACCACCGGCGGCGCGCCGGGCGCGACGCGGGGCCGGGAGTACGACACCAACCGTCCCGCCCCGGTGAGCACGGTCCCCACCAGCGTGTCCGACCAGCAGTCGGGGCAGAACGGCCGCGGCGGGAAGACCCAGGTGCCGCAGTCCGCGCAGCGGTCGACGCGCAGCTCCCGCCGCTGCCATCCCTGCCACAGATCGATGGTGTCGTGATTGATCCGAGCCATGCTGACCCCCAGCCCGCGCCGGCCCAATTTTTCTCGACTCGCGGGTCGAGTATATATACCCACGATCCGGCGGCGCACGGCGTGCCACCACCGCCCGACCCGCGGCTCAGCGGAGCCGTGCGGCCGGCGACTACGCCTTGCGTTCGAGGGTGGCGGGGTGTTCGAGGGTGGCGGGGTGTTCGAGGGTGGCGAGGAAGCTTTCGGCGGCGCCCTGGACCCGGTCTCGGTCACCGGTGGTGAGCAGGTCGAGTAGCAGCCCGCGGATGGTGGCGATCACGAGGGTGGCGGTGCGCGTCGCGGTCGCCAGGTCGGTGTCTGGGCCCTGGGCGTCGACCAGGGCGCTCATCCAGTAGGCGACCGCATGCTCGAGGAACGCCGCGAACTGCTGCGGAGCCTGCAGCGCGCGCCCGTAGACCGCGAAGAACAGCCTGAACTCCGCCGCGTGTTGCGGGTCGCAGGCCCGCACCCAGGTCGCACGGGCCTGCGCCGCCAGGTCGGGCTGTTCTCCGGCCAGATCTCGGGTGGCGACGAACATGCGCTCCCGCAACCGGCCGAGGATGGCCTCGAGCATCTGCTCCTTGGTCCCGAAGTGATGGACCAACGTCGTGGGTGACACCCCGAGAGCGGCGGCGACAGGCCGCCACGACAACTCGGAGAACCCGTACTCGGCCGCGTACTCGACCGCCGCGTCGAGCAGCTCGGCCCGCCGCTGATGGTTGACCGGCCGTCCCACCATGGCTGCCTCCCGGGTCGACGTGGTTTGACCTTGCTGACACGACCGCATACTGTCATTTCTAGTACAGTCGTGCTATCAATGGCAACGGGTATCACCGGTCGCTCACCGCGGACCCGCCCGTCGCACCCCCCTGTCGTGGAGGTTCCCCATGCATGTGTTCGTCACCGGAGCGTCGGGCTGGGTCGGCCGCGGGCTCGTCCCCGACCTGATCGCCGCCGGCCACACGGTCACCGGGCTCGCCCGCTCCGAGGCCGCGGCCGTCGCCCTGCGGGCGGCGGGGGTCGAGGTCCGCGAGGGATCGCTCGACGACCTCGACACCCTGCGCGACGCCGCCGCGGCCGCCGACGGCGTCATCCACCTCGCGTTCAAGCACGACATCGCCTTCGCCGGCGACTTCGCCGGCGCCACCGACGCCGACCGCGCGGCGATCGAGGCCTTCGGCGACGCCCTCGCCGGCACCGACAAGCCGTTCGTGATCGCCTCCGGCATCCTCGGCGTGCTCGGCCTCCCGCCGGGAGTCGTCGCCACCGAAAACGACGGGCGTGCCGCGCAGGACGCCGATCGCGAGGTCCCGATCAGCGGCGCGAACGGGCGGATCGACAACGCCAACCACACGCTCGCGCTCGCCGCCCGCGGGGTCCGCTCCTCGGTCGTGCGGCTGCCACCGGCCACACACGGCGACGGCGACAACGGGTTCATCCCGACCGCGATCGGCTTCGCACGCCAGAAGGGCGCCGCGGCCTACGTCGGCGACGGCACCAACCGCTGGCCAGCGGTCCACCGCGACGACGCCGCGCGCCTGTTCCGCCTCGCGCTCGAATCCGCGCCGCCCGGCACGGCACTGCACGCGGTCGGCGACGAGGGCGTCCCCATCCGCGAGGTCGCCGAGGTCCTCGCCGCCCATCTCCACCTTCCCGCAGTCTCCGTCACCCCCGAGCAGGCCGGGGACTACGTCGGCTTCCTCGGCGGCTTCTGGGGATTCGACGGCCCCGCCTCCGCGCAGATCACCCGCGACCTCCTCGGCTGGCAGCCAACCCGCCCGGGACTGCTCGCCGACCTCAAGGAAGGCCACTACTTCACCTGAGCACCACCACCAGCCGACGTCGGCGGGGTGGGCGGCGCGCAGGAGCCCGACGGGCGCCTCGCTGCTGCGACAGCGCCCGCCGGGCGTGGTCCGGCGGGCGTCAGCGGCCAGACGGGGAGCCCGGAATGGTTCGGCTGGTGGGTTCGGGCGATCGTGGTCCAGTAGTCGATCATCTGGTTCGAAAGGTTCCGTTGGGTGGCGTCGAACTGGGCCGTCGCCGGCATGGCGAACAGGTAGGGCAGTTCGGTGCCGTGGCTGGCACCGAGCGGGGAGGCATGCGGTTCGGTGAACTCGTAGCCGGACAGGGGCACCCCGGCGGCGGCGGCGAGCCCGTCCTCCCGCAGCGAGGTACACGAGAAGCTGGAGTCGCCGGCCACGGCGGAGAGAGCCTCCGCCGGCGCCGGCAAACTCACCAGGCCGGGCGGACTGGTCAGCCGGTCAGCGGTGATCCGGCCGGGCATCGGCCTGGACTCGCATGATCCGTCCGCATCAGTCTGAACGGTCCGGCATCGGCGCTGCCAGCGTTGCCCGCCACCGGGGCGGGTCGAAGGGGTCGGCGAAGTACTGGGTCTCATGGGTGACGAGGCCGCCGGAGAACTCCATGATGCTCACCGAGTGCGAAGGCACGCCGTCGTAGCTGATCATGCACTCGCTCACCCAGAGGTCCCCGTTGCCGCTGATCCGGAGCACGGTGAAACGCCGCTGCGCCGGATGGCCACCGCGCTGCGCCGCAATGGTTGCGCGGCCGCGGAACCGTTCCCCAGACTGTGGATAATCCAGGATCGCGTCCGCCGCGTAGATGGCGTGCTCGGCCGCGCTGTCTCCCTGCTCGGAAGCCCGCCAATGCTCCATGAGCATGGCCCTGGTCCGGGCGTCCCCGGGCGGCGGCGAGGTCACGTCGACCCGGACCGGTGGCGTGGGCGGTCATGGCCTGGGCCGTCATGGCCTGGGCGGTCATGGCCTGGGCCGTCGAGGTGGGCGGCGATGACGTCGCCTTCACGTCGGAGGCGTTCTGCGTGCGTCTGCTGGCCGCTGCGGTCATAGGTCGCCGCGGCCTCCAGCCGCTCGGACAGCTCCGCGCGCACGATATCGTCCATCTCCTGCGCGGACAGGTGTCGCCGCGCGACGTCGCCCGCCCCGAGACCCCGCAGCGGAGCCTCGGCGCCGCTGAACCGGGGAACCTCCACGGCTTCGGCGTTGTCCATCGCCGCCAGGGCCGACCGCAACGCGGCGACCGCAACGGAGTCCCGCCGCTTCATGGCCCCACGAAGAGATCCACGAAGGCGGTCACGTACCGTCTGGCCCTCGCCGTCTGCCGGTCGCGACTCCTCATGGTCCACGGCGCGCAGACTACTCGGCACACCCATGCTGACGACACCGGATTTCTCCCGGCCAGGCGGAACGCAGAGCGGCTCATCCTGCCCGGACATCTCGGCCACGCCTATCGAGGAACACTCTGATTGGTGCTGTCACGGCAGATCGGTTGGTGTTGGTTCAGGGCTGTTCGCCGCTTGGAAGGAGAGGTGGGAAGAAGCGGTCCTGCCAGATCGGCCGGGATCGCTCCGGGTGGCGAACGTGGTCCAGGCGGTCCGCATCCGCGCCGACAGGGCCGTCGCCTCGGAGGTGGGGCGCTCGCCGATGAGCATGGCTGGTTGGCCGTTGGTGAGGTTGCCGAACACGAGCGGTACGTCGAGGCCGTGGCAGGCGCCGAGTGCGCCGCCCAGGCCCGGGGCCGACCAGGCCAACTCGTAGAGGTGCACCCGCCCGCCGCCCGCGACCTGCGCCTGCGCGAGGTGCAGGGTGGGCATCCGGAACAGCCAGTCCGAGTGCACCAGTTCGTACAACTGGTCGGGGCCCGCGTCCGGGTAGGCGTCACGGTAGCGGCGGGCGCCGTCCGGGCCGGGGGCGAAGACCTGCAGCGCGGTCGCCGCCTGATCGGGTGTCACCTGCCCGAGCAGGCCGGTGAGGGCGGTGAACAGCCGCTGTTCGTCGCGGGTGTGGCCGGCGAGAAGGTCGACCTCCCGGCTGGAGCCGGCGGCCATGGCCTGCCACGGCGTGGCCGGCAGCACCTCGCCGTCGACGACGGGCGCGAAAAGGATCGACTACCCATTCCAGGGCGGCGACCTACCCTACCTGTCAGGATGATAAGCACCGACACCCACGCCCGGCTCGACAGCCCACACCACGAGCCCGAACCCCTCCCGATCCCAGCATGATCGAAGAAAGACAAGACCGGTCGCGTGCACACTCGTTCGCAGACAACCGCTCATGCCGATGGCAGCGCTATTTCGGATAGATTCGCTCGAGCTTGGTCCAGCCGCGCCAGCCGCGCTCCTCGAGCCGTTCCAGGAGCCGACGGGCGATCGGCACCGAGTCGAGGAAGACCGAGTCGAGGAGCTTCGCGAGCCCGTCGGTCATCTCCTGGTCGTGGCTGTCCCATCCCTCGGCTTCGGCGGCCTCGAGAGAGGCGACGAGCCGGTCGGCCAAGGCCGTCAACCGCGGGTCGTCCATCTCCCAGTCGATCATTGCGACGAGATCCCAGTAGAGGTCGACCGTCGCCGGGTCGTCGAGCTGCTGCTGCTTCATTTTCATGTAGAGCGGCATGTGCTCCGGGAATTGGGCCGCCACCAGGATCCAGGCGTCCCGCTCGCCCTCGATCATCAGCTCCGGCAGTCCGAGCTCGCGTAGCCGGTCGAGGTACGCCACCGCCTCCGGCGGCAGGGCCAGGCTGTCCCCGGCTGCCAGCTGCGCAATCTGCTCGCGGTGCCGCTGCCGTTGCCTGATCTCGGCGCGCAGGCGCCGGTCGATGTCGGCAACGGCAGCGTTGAACTCCTCCTCGCCCGCGGCCAACAGCTCGCGGACGCGCGCGAGCGGCACGCCGGCGTTGGCGAGCGTACGGATCCTGACGAGCTCGACGACGGCGTGGGCGCCGTAGCGCCGGTAGCCGGAGTGGTCGCGCTCCGGCTCCGGCAGGAGGCCCTTGGCGTGGTAGTGCCGCACCGCGCGCACGGTGACGCCGGCGTACGACGCCAGCTGGCTGATCGTGAGCACCGCGTCAGTCTCCTATGTCGCGGGCACGCGGAGGAACAGCCGACGCGACCAGAGGTAGCCGAGCAGCGCGATGGCGACGCACCAGCCGATCGCGAGCCACCGGTCGGAGTCCGTCGCAGCGCCCGTGACAAGTGCGCGGAGGGTATTGATCATCGGGGTGAACGGCTGGTACTCCGCGAACTGGCGCAGCCCGGCCGGCATCGCGTCGGTCGGCACGAAGGCGCTGCTGACGAACGGCAGGATCACCAGGAACAGCGGGGTGTTACTGGCCGTCTCGACGCTGTCCGCCGCCAGGCCCATGCCGACGGTCAGCCAGGTGAGCGAGAACGCGATGAGGAGCAGCAGCCCGATCGCACCGAGCCAGCGCAGCGGATCGGCGTCGGAGCGGAACCCGAGGAGGAACGCGAACGCCGTCACGATCACCACGGCGAATCCGGTCCTGATGACAGCGCCCAGCACGTGGCCGGTGAGCACCGACACCCGGGCGATGTTCATGGTGCGGAACCGGGCGATGATCCCGGTGGTCATGTCGGTCGCCGTCGAGATCGCGGTGCCGAGCGCGACGCTGGTGACGGTCATGAACAGGATGCCCGGCGTGATGAACACGAGATAGTCCCCGCGGTCTCCGCCGCCCTGTTGGCCCGGCAGGCCGGCGCCCAGGGTCCCGCCGAACACGTACACGAACAGGAGCAGGAACAGGATCGGTTGGGCGACCAGCATGATCGATAGCGAGGGATAGCGGCGGATGTGCAGCAGGTTGCGCCGCAGCATCGTCGCCGAGTCACGGACGGTGTAGGTGGCGCTCACGCGGGGATCTCCTCGGCTGCGGGCGCCTCGGCCGCGCGGCCGGTGAGCGCGAGAAACACGTCGTCGAGGTCGGCGGAGGAGACCGTCAGGCCGGCGACGTCGTCGTCGTCGAGTCCGTCGAGCACGCGGCGCAGCCCGGCGATGCTGCCGTCGCCCGGCACCTGCAGGGTGAGTGCCTCGGCGTCGGCGGTGGCCGCCGGGTGCGCTGCCGCTGCCGCGGCCAGCCCCGCGGCGTCGGTGAACTGCACCGACACGTGGCCGCCGGGCACCCGGCGCTTCAGCTGGGCGGCCGTGCCCTCGGCGACCAGGCGGCCACCGTCGAGAACCCCGATCCGATCGGCCAGCTGATCGGCCTCCTCGAGGTACTGCGTCGTCAGCAGCACCGTCACACCGCCGGTGACCTGCTCACGCACGATCGCCCACAGGTCGCGGCGGCTGCGCGGGTCGAGACCGGCCGTCGGCTCGTCGAGGAAGATCAGCCGTGGCCGGGCGATGAGCGTCATCGCCAGATCCAGCCGCCGCTTCTCCCCGCCCGAGTAGGTCTGCGCCCGCCGGTCGGCCGCGCGGGCGAGGTCGAAACGCTCCAGCATCACGGTCACGGCGGTGGTCGCCCTCGCCCGGTCCAGGTGCGCCAGGTCGGCCATCAGCCGCAGGTTCTCAGCTCCGGTGAGCAGCTCGTCGATCGCCGAGAACTGCCCGGTGACACCGATCGCGGCGCGCACCCCGGCGGGCTCGCGTCGCACGTCGAAGCCGGCGACGCGGATCTCGCCGTCACCGGGGGCCAGCAGGGTGGCGAGGATGTTGACGATGGTCGTCTTGCCGGCGCCGTTGGGTCCGAGGAGTGCGTAGACGGTGCCCGTCGGCACGGTCAGGTCGACGCCGTCCAGCACGGTGTGGTCGCCGTAGGACTTGGTGAGTCCGGAGACTTCGATCGCGGGGTCGGTAGCGGTCATGCCGCCATGCTGGAGCCCTGACGCAGGGTCAAGGTCAAGCCGGCACGGGCCGAGCAAAGTTGATCTTCACGCGCGTCCCGCACGTGGGATGGCCGAGGGCCGACCAGCACCGGGCGGGGCTGTCACAAAGAGCGGATGACCCTCACCCGGTCGGCCATGGCCCGGCGCGCGGCGGCGCTCTGGTAGGCGATGGCGTCGTACTCGTGCGGGGCGCCCGGCGTGAGGTGAAGTTCGACAGGCACACCGCCGCGGCTGAGCAGCAGCGCGTAGGCCAGATCCTCGTCGCGGAAGATGTCGAGCTGACCGACCTCGAGGTAGGCCGGTGGCAGCCCGGTCGCGTCCTCGAGCCGCGCGGGAGCCGCGAGTGCCGGTACATCGGTGCCACCGGCACGCGCACCGAGGAACGCCTGCCAGGCGGTGATGTTGTCCTCGTAGGTCCAGGCGGCATAGGGCTCGATGTGCGAGTCCGGAATCGTGTTGCGGTCGTCGAGCATCGGGAAGATCAGCAGCTGTCGCGCGATGGCCGGTCCGCCGCGGTCACGGGCGAGGACCGACACCGCGGCCGCCAGGCCGCCGCCCGCGCTGTCGCCCATGACGGCGATGCGAGTTGGATCGACGTCGAGCTCGGTGGCGTGCTCGTGCAGCCATTGCAGCCCGGCATAGGCGTCCTCGACCGGAGTGGGGAACGGGTGCTCGGGGGCGAGGCGGTAGTCCACGGCGAGGACGGGCACGCCGCTGCGTGACACCAGGCGGCTGACGGCGCCGTCGTTGATCGACACACTCCCGAGGATCATGCCGCCGCCGTGGAGGTACAGCACCGCCGGGCCGGGGGCGACGTCGTCGGTGTCGGTGTCGGTGGTTCTGTACCAGCGCAGGAGCAGCCTGGCTCCGTCCGCCGTGGTCAGCTCGTGATCGGTGATGCGAACGTCGTCGGCGGAGGGCTGAAGCCGGTCGACGCTGGCGAGCATCGCGTTCATGAGGACGCGGCGGCCGTCGACATCGCCCACCGGCGGCGGTGCCACATCGGCCAGCCCGACCATGAGCGGGCCGAGCGCCTCGGCGATCTGCGGATCGAGTTCAAGCGTCATCGGTCCGGTGTCCTTCCACGGGCTTGAAGGTCCCGACAGGCGCCGCGACAGGTCGGGAGGCCGTGAGCCCCCCGGCAGGTCATGGCGCACCCGGTCCGGAGGCGCCGAGTTCTGCTATGTAGGCGGCCAGTGTGCGCGGCGCGCGCCGCAGGATTGTGCGCAGCACGAGCGGGTTGCCGCCGTGGAAGCCGTGCCGGTCGTACTCGGCGAACATCGCGCCCAGACCGGCGGGCTGTCCGGGTGGCAACGTGAACCCGGCGGGGGCGTCCTCGGCGGTCACCTCGCGACCGCAGGCCTCGGTCATCAGTTCGGCGAGCCGCACGCGGTCCACCGTGCCGGGTGCGGCGAGTTCGAACGTGCCGAAGGAGAGCCGATCGTCGACGAACGCGAGCGCGGCGGCCTCGGCGACGTCACGGTAGTCGACGTAGGTCATCTTCGCGTGCTTCGACCAGGGCATGACGAGCGCGCCGGTGCGACGGGCCTGCTCGTAGGCGCCGTCGAGGCCCTGCATGTACATCGCGGGCTGCAGGATCGTGAAGTCCAGCGTCGAGGCGTAGAGAGCCGCCTCGATCGGCCGGGTGCTGGCGTGGTTCTCCAACGCCAGGGAGGGGTGGTAGACGCCGTTGTAGACGATCTTGCGGACGCCGGCGGCCTGCGCCGCCTCCACGAGGTTGAGTCCCATTTTCGTCGCGTCCGGCGCGAAGGCCGGGGTGATCAGAAATGCGCCGTCGACGCCGTCGAACGCGGCGCGCAGACTGGCCGGGTCACCGAGGTCCGCGGTGACGGTCTCGCCCGCGCCGTTCCCCAGCGGGATGTCGCGCTTGCCCGGGTCGTGCACCACGGCACGTACGTCGATGCCGTGGCTCACGAGAGCGGGCACGACCAGCCCGGCGAATGTGCCGGTCGCCCCGGTCGCGAGGACCTTCATCGCGGCGGTCCGACGACGATGTTGCCGAACTTCTCGGCCGCTTCGGCCATCCGTTCGGGGGAGATCTGGAAGCCGTCGGGGCGCGGGGTGGACTTGTCGCGGCCGCTGTAGCGGAACATGCCCTCAATGCCGGCCGGCGTGTTGATCATCAACAGGTCGGCCTTCTTGGACGTGATCCGGTAGGCGTGCGGCTTGCCCTTGGGGAGGAAGACCACGCCGCCTTCGGACAGCTCGTACTCGCGGTCGTCGTACCAGACCAGTGCGGTGCCCTTGATCAGCATGAACACCTCGTCCTCGAGGGTGTGCTGGTGATAAGGCGGCGCCTCGCCCTCGCTGACGTCGAATCTGCCCATCATCAGTTGGCCGTCGGTCGCCGCGCCGTCGAGCACCATCGTGAGAGTTCCGCCGTCGAGCCATTCGAGCTGCTGTTGCTGCTGGGCCTGGGCGAGATAGAGCATGCTCACGTCGTTCTCCTTCGCATCGTCGGTGCGACGTCCATCGCGCCTTCCAGCCCGAAAACCGGCACGGTGCACTACACGGGACGGAGTTTTTGGTTGGGTGCGATTTTCGGCATCCACGCGCTGAGCCTCGTGGTGACCACACCTCGAGCCTAGGCGCACACGCATCCGGCACGCATGCGCTTGCTTGCTGAAAAAGTGTTCCTTATTGCGGTGCTCGCCTCGGGCTCGGTCACGGAAAGCAACGGCCGGCCGCAGTCGATCGCGGCCGGTCACGGCCCCTACGTTGCGCGGCTGCGGCGGAACGCCCGAGGTGCCATCCCGGTCTCACGGCGGAACGCGGTCGAGAACTGGCTGGCGCTGCTGAACCCGCACTGCCGCGCGATGTCGGTGACGGACAGGTCGCTGTCCTCGAGACGACGCCGCGCCACGTCGATCCTCATGCGGGTGAGAAACCGGCGTGGCGGCAGTCCCGTCGAGGCGTGAAAGACGCGCAGGAAGTGATAGGGGCTCAGCCCGGCGCTGCCGGCCATGTCGGCGAGCGACAGGGGCAGGTGAAGGTTGTCCCGCATGAAGTCGATCGCCGTCCGGACACGGGCGTCCTCCCTCCCGACGCCGACGGGGCCCGGCGACCCAGTCCCGTAGTGGCTGAGCACATGGGCGAGCAGGAAGGCCGCCGAGGTCTGCGCGTACAGCTCGTCGACTCCCGCAGCCATCGCGTGAGTGAGCTGGGACAGGACGCTGCGCACGACGTGGTCCTCGGTCAGCACCGGCTCCGCCAAGGTGACCGGCGAGGACCGTCGATGGCTCAGCAGGCCGGCGGTACGCGCGAGATCGTCTGCCGGGAGAACCATGACGACGAGCTCGCGCATGCCGCTCCCCGCACGCGTCCACTCATAGCTCAGCGGCACTCCGGCCGGGACGATCCATGCCTTCCCCGGCGCGAGCTGGGCGGATCGCCGGGCTACTCCGTCGCGTCGTTGCACGGCCACGCTTCCACGGGTCACGAGCATGATCCGGGGATGGGGCAGGACGCCCATGTCCGCGCGTCCCGAAGAATCACAGCGCTGAGCGACCCGGACGAGCACCGACGCCCAACCGGCATCCCGCACGCTGCACCGTCGGGTCGCACACCGCGCGTCCTGGTCGAAGCGCTGCGCCAGTTCAGCCGCGGGGAAACGCATCGTCTCCGAAGCCGACGGGTCTGCCGTCACGCTGAGCTCCTGTGATCTCGTGCTTCCCGAATAAGCTTCGGCCCTCATCATGCAGACGGCCGACCCTGTGGCTGAGCCGGCGGTGGACGGCCGCCCGCTTCAGCCGATTCGGGGGCCCGGAGGTCCTCGAGATCTCGGCAGCGCCGCGGTTCAGCTCGCCGTGGTGCGCGGTGCGCGCGTGATCGGTACCGCCAGTCCGGCGAACCACGACTACCTTCGCTCGCTGGGGGCCGAACCCGTCGCCTACGGCGAAGGCCTCGTCGAGCGGGTTCGCGCGCTCGCTCCCGGCGGTGTTGATCTGGCCCTGGATGTCGCCGGCAGTGGAGTCCTGCCCGCGCTCGTCGACCTGCAGGTCGGGTTGGCCGCAATGCCGACCGTCCACCAGTTCGACGACGTCGCGGCAAACGCGGTCAAGCTGGCCGATGCCTTCCGGGCCAGGAAACTGCCCGTGGTGCTGGTCAACGTCGCTGGCGGTGCCCCGGCCGCACCGAGCAGGGCGCTGGCCGGCGCGAGTTTCCCGACGGCTGGACCGGCCTGCTCCCCCAGCTGAACCAGCAGCCCGGTGACAACACCGTCACCCAGATTTTCCCGAGGCTCGGCGAAACCGGCACCGTCAACGACATCCTCACGCTTCCGTGACCACTTCGGTGCACTTCTATGGCCACTCGGTGCAAACGGGTCGCACATGCCCACGCCATCGACCTGGCGGCCAACACCGCCGAAACCGCCTACCTCACCCGCCGCCGCGACCAGCTGGGGCGGCCGGCATCCGCGACCACACGAGCCCTGGGTCAGGACAGGTCGGCGGTGTCGGCGTCCCAGCTGGCCAGGATCGGCAGCACACGGGCAGTCGGCGAGTCCGGCTCGACGGTGTAGATCGTGAGCCGCTGGTCGGGTTCGTTGGGTGGCGACACGGTCTCGATGCCGAACATGAGGTCGCCCGCCTCCGGGTGGCGGATGAGCTTGATCACTGAGGCGTAGTCGCGCACCGCATGGTCATCCCACCACGCCGCGACGTCGCCATCCGTGGCGCGCAGCTCGTCGACGAGCGCGTGCAGCCTGCGGTCGTGCAGGCGGCGGCCGGCCTCCATGCGCAGCGTCGCCACAGCGGCCTGCGCGAAGACCGCCCAGTTCACGATGCGCTCGCGGGCGACCGGGTCAAGGAACAAGTAGCGCAAGAAGGACGAGCCCGGTTCCAGCGGGCGGCCCAGCACCGCGCGGAGCAGAGCGTTGCGGGCCAACACGTCGCCGCGGTGATCGAGGAGCAGCACCGGAACGTCATGGAGCGCGGCCATGATCCGCAGTAGTCCGGGATCGGCCCGTTGCGCGAGTTCCCGCGCGGGGGCACTGCGGCGCCGTGGGCCGGGCGCGGCCAGGTCATGCAGGTGAGCACGTTCGGTGTCGTCCAAGCGCAACGCGCGAGCAAGCGCGTCGAGAACCTCGGGTGAGACGTTCGCCTGGCGGCCCTGCTCGAGACGGCTGTAGTAGTCGGGGCTGAGTCCGGCGGCCACCGCGAGCTCCTCCCTGCGCAGGCCGGGCACTCGACGCGGGCCAGGAAAGGGCTCGATGCGGGCCTGCATCGGTGACAGCCGGTCTCGACGGCCCCGCAGGAACGCGCCGAGTTCCGCCCTGTCTCTGGCCATGCCGTCCGCCCTACGAGCGCTCCCGCCCCCGGCATGGTTACGGCATGACCAGGTTGCGCAGGACCTGGCCCGCCCCAGGAATGCCCCGTAGACCGACGGCATGACCACCTCACGACTCATCGACCGCACCGCCCTGGTCACCGGCGCCACCAGCGGCATCGGTGCGGCCATCGCGCGCACACTTGCCGCGGAGGGCGCGCACGTCCTCATCAGCGGACGTCACCACGACCGCGGGCAGGCCGGTGTCGGGCACATCCGGTCAACCGGCGGGCGCGCCGACTTCCTCGGCGTCGACCTCAGCGGCCCGCACGAGAACATCCGCGCCTTCGCCGCCGCGGCGACGTCCCTGCTCGGCGGACGCGTCGATGTCCTCGTCAACAACGCCGGCGTCTACCCCTCGCCCGCGACAACCGACCTGTCCGACACTGACCTCGATGTCCTGCTGGCGGTGAACGTCCGCGCGCCCTACGTCCTGACCGCCGCGCTGATCCCCCCGATGGTCGAGCGCGGTCGCGGTGTTGTGATCAACATCGGCTCGTGGATGGCGCAGGTCGGCTCTCCCTTCGGTGCGATGTACACGGCGACCAAGGCCGCCGACGAGCAGTTGACCCGCTCGTGGGCCGCCGAATACGGGCCCCGCGGGGTGCGGGTGAACACCGTCGCCCCCGGCGTCACGTTGACCCCGGGCAACGCAGAGTTCGAAACCGTGCTGCATGCCATGGCCACGAACACTCCGGCCGGCTCGGTGATCACGCCGGCCGACATCGCCGCGGCCGTGGCCTTCCTCGCCTCGGACGACGCGGCCCGTATCCACGGGATCACGCTCCACGTCGACGGCGGCATATCCGCCACCAAACTGGTCTGAGCGACCCGGGCGACCGAGCAGCGTGGCACGTTCGAGCTCTCTCGAATCGGGGGATGCGGTCGACCGGACCACGATGAATCCAGCGGACCCGGGCGCTGCTCACCACGGCTCCCGCCCGGCGCCGAGCTGGATCTCGGTGGGCGTGAGATCGCGGCTCCAGGACGCGGCTCGACGTCCTGGGTGGTCTCGCCAGCCTGCTCGTTCCTGGTCGGGTCGGGCACCCGCTCGGCGGATCCGGCCCCGCATTCTCACGACTACTCCTCATGGTCGTTCCTCGTCGACCATTCATGTACGGACGGGCATACAGACGGGCGATAGTCGCATATCCGGCATTAAATGACGCGACCTCATCGCCTCCCCCTCCACCGTACGAGCCAGCCGGTGTATGCCCGGCCTATCGGCACGGGTCGGGCACGCAGCTCGGCCACCGATCGCTGCGGCCCGCAAGAAGCTCATGCGCGGCGGTACGTGCATCGCCGAGGATGATGGTGCGGTGGGCCGAAAACCCGCACTGCTGAGAGGGACTGCCATGCGAGCCATCACCGTTCAAGACCGCGCCGCCGGCGTCGGCGGACTCTCCCTGACGGAGATGCCATACCCCCACGCCGCCGAGAACGACGTTATCGTGCGAGTGCATGCCGCGGGGTTCACCCCTGGAGAGCTTGACTGGCCGGCAACATGGACCGATCGTGCCGGCCGCGACCGGACGCCGAGCGTGCCTGGACATGAGCTGTCGGGTGTCGTCGCCGCGCTGGGTTACGGAACCACCGGTCTTACCGTCGGCCAGCGGGTGTTCGGACCGACCGACTGGACCCGCAACGGCTCACTGGCCGAGTACGTCGCGGTGGAGGCCCGCAATCTCGCTCCGCTTCCGGCGGACGTCGACCACATCGTGGCCGCCGCGCTGCCGATCTCCGGGCTGACCGCATGGCAGGGCCTGTTCGACCATGGTCGCCTCGCGACAGGCCAGACCGTCCTGATCCACGGCGCCGCGGGCGGCGTCGGTTCGACTGCGGTGCAGCTCGCGCGCGAGGTGGGAGCTCGCGTGATCGGCACAGGGCGGGCCGCCGACAGGGACACCGCACTCGGCCTGGGCGCCGACGCCTTCCTGGACCTACAGTCCGATCAACTGGAAGATGCCGGCGAGGTCGACGTGGTGTTCGACGTGATCGGCGGCGACGTCCTCGACCGCTCGGCCGCTCTGGTGCGCGCCGGCGGCACGCTCGTCACCATCGCCACGCCACCCAAGGTCCAGCCCAGGGACGGGCGGACTGTCTTCTTCGTCGTCGAACCCGATCGCGCCCGGCTCGCGGACCTCGCCCAGCGACTCCGGGACGGTCGCCTCAAGCCGATCGTCGGGGCCGTGCGGACACTCCGGGAAGCGCCCTGGGCGTTCGCCCCCGACCGGCGCACCCCCGGCAAGACGATCATCAGAGTCGCGGAAGACTGAGAGTCGTCACGCTCGGAACACGGTTCGCCCGCTCGGATGCCCGATCTACTGGGCGCGACGGCTGCCGCGACCAGGCCCGGTGGTCAGCTCGGGGAACCGGGTCTCCCACCGGCTACGGACCTGCGGCGCCAGGACCAGGTCGGGCCAAAGCCGGACCAGCGTGCGCCCATCCAGCCAGTGGGACAGGTCCGCCGTCATGGGCGCCGCCCGCAGCACGGTTTCGTACATCCGTGCCAGCCGGCCGGGACTCGCCAGGCTGTACCGAGCTGAACCCGACCAGTCCGACCACCGGCCCAGAACCACCACACCCGTGGTTGGACCAGCCCATGATCGAGAACCGCCAACCGGGTGAGCGGGCGTTTCACGCCGGTCAGGCGAGTGACACCGTCCAGGCGCCGTACTCGCGGGCCACGTCGGTGACCGCCAGGGTGCCCGACCGTGTCGGGCCGTGCGTGCTCAGGGCCTGATCGAGTGGGGTGATCAGCATGTCCTCGAGTGCGGAGCCGATGCTGTGGTCGTCGGGGTGTAGGTCGGTGGTGAGCTCGACGAGGAGGCGGGCGCGGGCGCGCGGGCCGAGGGTGAGATCGATGCCCTGTTCGGTGCGCATGCGGGCGACGAGCCGGCCGACGAGCAGATCGACGGTCTGCTCGATGTCGGCGCGGTCATGATGGTTCGGCACCACACAATTGTTGCCGGGGATGGTGGGACTCGGGCCGGTTCGGGCCAGCGTCGATCCAAGACCCACGTTCTTGTCCGAACCGGTCCTCCGCACCCTTCGACCTGCACCTCTGGAACGTCCCGGACGGGACCAGCCAAAAGACCAAACCTAGCTACCAGTGCGTCTCAGCGCAAGGGTGCGAAGGTGGCCCGGACATCGGCCACGAATCCGTGGGGCTGTTCGAGTGCGGTGAAGTGGCCACCGGCCGGAAGTTCGTTGAAGTAGACGACGTCGCTGTAGCGGCGTTCCAGCCAGCGACGGGATTTCCGCACATGCTCCTTCGGTGACATCGTGAATCCGACCGGCAGCTTCGTGGGGGATTCGATGGTCGCGGGGGCCGACCAGTTGGCCCGCTCGAGTTCCCAGTAGAGGCGGGCGGCGGATGCGCCGGAGTTCGGTAGCCAGTACATCATGATCTCGTCCAGCAGCTCATCGAGGGTGAACGTGGCTTCCGCGTCACCCGGGGTGCCGCAGGTGTCCTGGATCATGGCATAAACCCAGGCGGCCTGGCCCACGGGTGAGTCGGCGAGCGAGTAGCCGATCGTCTGCGGGCGGGTCTGCTGCTCTTTGGCGTAGCCGGACAGGTTGTCCCAGAAGTACCGGGCGCTGCGCAGCATGGCTTGTTCTTCCGGTGTCGCGTCCGCGATCTCATCCGCGGTCGGCCCGAACATCGCGAAGTTCAGGTGCATTCCCAGCAGGGCTGCCGGTTGCCGGCGGGCGATCTCATCCGTGACTCCGCAACCGAGATCGCCGCCCTGGGCGGCCCACCGGTCGTAGCCGAGCCTTTCCATGAGAACGATCCACGCTCGTGCGATGCGCTGGAGGTTCCAGCCGGTCTCGGCGGGCTTGGCGGAGAACCCGAAGCCGGGCAGCGTGGGGATGATGAGATGAAACGCGTCCCGGGGGTCTCCCCCGTGGGCGGCCGGATCGCTCAGCGGGCCGACCACCTTCCGGAATTCCAGGATCGACCCGGGCCAGCCATGAGTCATGATCATCGGCAGGGCCTCCGGTTCGGGGGACCGGATGTGCAGGAAGTCGATCGGCAGGCCGTCGATGGTCGTCCGGTACTGGCCAGCCTCGTTCAGCCACCGTTGCGTCGGCCGCCAGTCGTAACCGTCCCGCCAATGCTCGACCAGGTCCCGCAGCCGCTCCAGGGTCGGGCCCTGACTCGAGTCGCTCACGGTCCGACCGGCCGGCCACCGGGTGAGGGCGAGACGGCGGCGAAGGTCGTCGAGCTGCTCGTCGGGGATGGCGAGGGTGACGGGCTCGATGGTGTCGTTCATCGGTGATCCCCCTTCGGGGCGGTCGCGTATGATGTGTACGATACCGTATCGTACACATTGGAGTCGAACGTGCCTGCACACGCCACCCCTCGGACCACGGCTGACCTCGGTCGACCCTCGCGGCGCGGCGAGGCGCGCCGGGCAGCGATCCTGGACGCGGTCGCGGAGCTGGTGACGGAGGTCGGCTACGAACGCGTGACCGTCGACGCGATCGCGGCCCGGGCCCGAGCCTCGAAGACCACCCTGTACCGACGCTGGCCGGGAAAAGCCGAGCTGGTCGCGGAGGCTCTGTGCCGCCGCGCGGAGAGCAACATCGCGGAGGTCACCGACACGGGCACACTGCGCGACGACCTGACCGCCGCGGTCGCCGGCATCGTGCGCACCCTCACGGGAGCGCCATCGCTGCTCGGACTACTGGAGGGGGTCCGCGACGATGCCACTCTGCGGAGCCTGGTCCGATCCCAGATCGAAGAGAGCGCCGTGAACGTCGGCCGGACCATCTGCACCCGTGCGACCGCACGCGGGGAAAGCGTCAACCTCGCCTCGGCCGACCGGGTCATGTCCCTCGCCGTGGCCGCGCTCTTCATGGACATTCTGCTCACCGGTGTCGCGCCCGACCCGGCCGCGCAATCCGCCCTCGTCGACGACGCACTCATGCCCATCCTGCGGGCCGTGCAGCAATGACCAGCGGACACATCCGGACACGCGGCGCGGAGACCTGTCCAAACCTTCACGCTCAGCCTCGACGGGCTGCTCGTGTTCCGCGCAGTGCTGGCCTGGTCGCGGATCCGGTTCGTGCGGTTCGCCGCCGATGAGCGGGCGGCCCCGACGATGGGGATGCTCGCGGCCTCCTTCGACATGCTCGGCGAGATGTCCGGGGTGTCCGGGGTACCCGGGGTGTCCGAGGTGGAACCGGCGGACCGGATGGGCTCTCTGAACGGCGGGGCGGTGGCGGGCCGGGTTTCCCCACACCCGAGCACGTGCGGTTCGCCGCAGATCATTGAGCTTTTTCAAAGTCGGTTTTCCTAAATCCCCTCCTGCTCAAGGACGAAGACGGCCTGGGCGAACGTGCCGCAGTGTGCGGAAGCGGTCGATGACGCCGGTGGTCAGGTCCGTACTCAGGCCCACTGCCGTCCCGCTCGTCGCGGTGGTGAGGTTGAGCGCGAGCAGCCCGGCGAGCGCGAAATCCTGGTAACTGCCGCCCGGAATCGTCACGCCGCTACCGAACACGTAGACGAACCGCAGGCTGAACACGACCGGCTGGATGGTGACGTCCGACAGCTGCAGCGGCTCGCGAGCCACGTGCACAAGATTACGCTGAGTGAGTGCAGACACTTCGCGACTCAGGCGCCGAAGGGCGCTGCCGGGGTCGATCGCGCCGACCGCGCTGGTCGGGACCGCGACGCTTTGGCTGGACGTCATGCGGAGACCACCGTTCGGTCGGAGTCGACCGGCGTGCCGGTCAGGGCGTGGAACACGTCGTCCAACGACGGCGGATGGACGGCGACGTCGTCGACGAGGACTCCGGCCTGGTCCAACGCCCGGACGACCGCGGTAGCCAGACCCGCGCCCCCGTCGACGGCGGCCCGCAGCCGCCGACCGTCCTGACTGACCTCGACCGTCCCCGTCACGAGCGGTCCCAAAGCCCGCAGGTTCTGGCGTGCGGTCAGTGCCTGGTCGACAGTCGCGTCCTGGGCGGTCACCCCGATCCGGCGCCGGACCTCACCCGGATCGGCGCGTACGTCCCACCCCGCGACGCGGGCCGACCCGCTGTCCGGCCGAGTCAGTGTCGTCAGTACTCGGACGGTCGTCGACTTGCCGGCGCCGTTGGGGCCCAGCACGCCGAGCACGGTTCCCTGGCCGACGGCCAGCGAGACGCCGGCCAGCGCCTGGGTTTCCCCGTAGCGTTTCGTCAGGCCCTCGGCCTCGATGACCGGCGTACTCACGCGGCACCGCCGTGCCCGGATACCGGGCGGCCAGCGCCCGGTGCCGCCTCGGGCTTGCGGGCGTCGAAACGGATCTGGTGCGGTCCGGCCGCGGTGACGGTCACGGCGGTGAAACCGGCGGCGTGGAGGCGCTCGCCCAACGTCTCGGGTTCGAGCGGCACGAAGACGTCGTCGACGTGAGCGCCCCGGACCAGATCGGTGTCCGCCGAGTCGACCCCGACCAGCGGCGCGCCAGGGCGCAGTACCCGGTGCAGCTCGGCGAACAGCTGGTCCTGGGCCTGCGGGGACGGCATGTGGTGCAGCATCGAGAAGCAGGTCGCGGCGGAGAACCGGCTTGACGGCAGCTCCACCTCCGTCGCGTCACCGGAGATCACCACCACGTTCGTGCCCATGAGCCGCTCGGCCAGGGCCGCGGCAAGACCGCTGTCGATTTCGACGGCGGTGACCGATGCGCAGCGTTCCCGGAGCACATCAGTCGTCAGACCCGGGCCAGGGCCGATCTCGAGGACGTCGTTGCCCAGCTCGGCGACCGTCTCGAGCCAGGGCAGCAGGTCGGTTCGCAGTGCCGCCGCCCATTCGGGGCTCGCCAGGTAGTCCAGATGCCCCTGGTTCATGGCGCCACGGCCCAGCTGGAATCAGTGTCGTCAGATCCGGTCAGGAACAAAAATGTCATGCCAGTATTGATACTGTTCTCCACTATGACCGTCGCCGCACTATCGGCCGATGATGCGCCTTCCGCGGCCACTGCCACGATGGTCTCGCCACGCTCCACCACGTCAGTGGCTGCCGGGACGTACCCCTACACCGCCGTCGACCTCACGACCGACTGGCACGTCCACGATCTTCATCAGATCGAGTACGCGATCGAAGGCGTGGTCCAGGTCGAGACCTCGACCACCCGTTACCTGCTGCCACCCCAGCGAGCGGTCTGGATCCCAGCGGGTCTGGCCCACCGGACGACGATCAACAAGGTCAGCACGGTCTCGGTGTTCTTCGAGCCCGAGACCGTCACCGACGCCGGCGACCGAGCCCGCGTGCTCGCGATCGAACCCGTCCTGCGGGAGATGATCAAATACGCCGTCCGCTGGCCGATCGACCGTGAGTGCAGCGATCCCGCGGCGGACCTCTTCTTCCGCGCCATGGCAGCCCTGGTGGCACGCTGGCTGGAGCACGAGATGCCCTTCCATCTGCCGACCAGCGACGATCCGGTCGTCGCCGCGGCCATGCGCTACACCGACAGCCACCTGCGCACGGTCGGCATCGCCGACGTCTGCGCGGCCGCCGCCGTCTCCGAGCGGACGCTGCGGCGTCGGTTCGCCACCGAGACCGCCATGACGTGGCGGCAGTACCTGCTCGTCAGCCGGCTGCTACGGGCCATGACGATGCTGGCCGAGACCGAGGACACCGTGTTGCGCATCGCCAGCGACGTCGGTTTCGCAAGCCCCAGCGCGTTCGCTCGCGCCTTCACCGCCTACACCGGCCAGTCCCCCAGCGACTACCGCCATCACGTGCGGGCAGGATCACGCCCCTGACAACCAGCTCCCGCGCGACGTCGACTCCCCACGGGACAGACCCCGTCACGGGCCGGCGTCGATCCTGCTCGTGATGGTTCCGATCATGCCGGCGAACACCTGCAGGTCGAAGCCGTAGTCCTGGGTCCGGGCGAGGTGGACGAGTTCCTCCTTGGTGAGGACGTTCGCCAGGTCGTGCACGTCGGTGAAATCGCGTGCCTCGGCTCGGCCGAACAGGACGAGGGTCTTGCGGGCCGCCAGGTCATGGGCGCTGAGTGTCGGGCCGAGTTCGGTGAGGGTGGGTGGTTCGTCCGGCGGGCTGTCGACGCCGAGATCCACGATCAGCGCCTCGCTGTCTGCTCCGACGACAAGTCTGGCGAAGCTGTCCGTGAGCTGGACCCGCCTGATGACCCGGCCCTTCGAGGCCGCCGCGCGTTCGAACGCGCCGAGGCCGAGGGCGCGTTCGCGCGTAACCGCGACGCTCAGGCCCGGAGCCCGAGGACGGGTGCGTAGTCCCGGCGGCGGTTCGGTTGGGTGAGGACTTCTACGCTGTCGACGGCTTGGTCGATCGCGCCGGGGAGATGGCCAAGCGGGCCGTCGGGTCGGTGTCCGAGCCGGGTGAGGAGGGCTCGCAGCTGCGGATCGCTGATCGCATCGGTCAGCGCATGGGTGAGGCGTTGCGCGCCGAGTACCTGGATTGTCCCCGGTATGAAAGCGGCGCGGCGAGGGGTCGACAGGCTCAGCCAGACCAAGCCGGTTCGTGGCGTCGGCAAGGTGACGGGCCGTGGCGCACAGTGCTGCTTCGCGTTCCCGCCACTGCGTGGCGCTGAGCGCACGGCGTAGGTACCGACCGGCCTGGTCCGCGAGGGCCGACTGAGCGAACGCGGTCGTCAGCCACTTGCTGTACGGGGCCCAGCGACGTTCGAGGAGAAAGCCGATCCGGACGAGGTCGCGGGCCACGCGCGCAGCGAGCATGCGCGAGCCGAGGTCGTCGCCGCGGCCGCCGGTACGGCCGACGAACGGTTCTTCCTAACTGACCCGCAGCCAGCCGGCTGCCAGGACACAGCGCCTCGTGGCGCACGGTCTCTCACCTCCACAGGAATCCACAGCGCCTCGTGGCGCACCTCATCCGCGAACCATCTGTCGCCGGGGCGGTGCCGGGACGGCCGCGCGGCGCACCGGAGCCGAAGGATGGACACGACGTCGACGCATCACCCGATCATGACCGATCGGCGGCAGCCGCGATGGCAGACTTCGCCGATGCAACAGTGCCCTGGCGGGCTACGAGCTTTTGGCGAGAAGGCGGCTGGCGCCCTGCGGGTCGACCTTCAGCACTCGGGGGGAATCACCGATGTAGACGTTGCCGGCACCGTCCACCGCCACCTGCTCGGGATTCCAGAGAACGATGGACGTAGCCGGTCCGTTGGTCTCATCGGTTTTCGGCGATCCCCAGACGAACGTCGTGCCGGACCCGGCGAACGCCGTGATGATGCCGTCCGGTGTGACGCGGCGGATCCGGTGGTTCGCACTGTCCGCGATGTAGAGGTTTCCGGCCCGGTCCACCGCCACTCCGGTTGGGTTGTTCAGCATTGCGCGGGTGGCCGGGCCACCGTCGCCGGAGAATCCCTTGGCCCCGGTACCGGCGACCGTCGTGACGATGCCCCGGGAGTCGATGCGGCGGATCCGGTTGGCTTCCGAGTCGGCGATGTAGAGGTCGCCGGAACGGTCCGCGACGACCGCGGAGGCGTCCTTCAGCCGGCCGGCGCTCGCCGGACCGCCGTCGCCGGGCGGGCTTGGGGAGAATCCGGTGCGACCTTTGATCAGCGTGGTGATGATCCCGGCCCGATCGACCCGGCGGAGTCCGTCCAGCACACAGATGTACAGGTTGCCGGCGACGTCGATGCTGATGTTCCCGGTGGTCACCGCGAAGTGCAGCGCGGCCTGGATGGCCGGACCACCGTCGCCGGTGTCGGCGTCATCACCGGTGCCGACGATCGTGGTGACGGTCCCGTGGGTGTCCACCCGGCGGACGCGGTTGCTCCCATCCGAGATGTAGATGTTTCCGGCGGCATCGACCGCCACGCTGCCGGGCCGTTGGAAGGCGGCCTGCAGGGCCGGACCGCCGTCGCCGGAGGTACCGGTCTCGCCGCTGCCGGCGACAGTGCTCACGTAACCCCGCCGGTCGATCCGGCGGATCCGCGGATCGGCCTGATCGGCCAGGTACACGTCGCCGGCCGCGTCCACCGCCAGGTCCTCGAACTCGTTGATGGCGGCCACACCGTCCGGGCCCGGGGGCGTGACACCGGCGTCGCCGACCGCCGCGGTGATCGTCGTCCCCGAACGCGGTGACGACGCGGAGCCACCCGGGATGACGAGATACGCGATCAGGCCCAGGACCATGGTGGCGGCCGTGGCCGCAATGGTGACCGCCAGCCGGCGCCGCCGCTGCCACCTGACGGGCCGCACTGCGGGCGGCGGCGTGACCGGGGCGGCGGCATCGGCCCCACCGGGCCGGAACCCACCCGGCCGGAAGGCCCCGGGCATGACCACACCGAGCGGCACGGAGCCGGACGACGGCCCGGCCAGGGGGGACCGATCCGAGGCCGACGTCGGAACCGCGGTCGGGATCGAGGTCGGGATCGAGGTCGTGGTCGAGTCCGACCGCGGAGTCGGGGGCGGGGTCAAAGC
>NZ_JAMPTM010000078.1 GCF_025403375.1 Frankia gtarii | reverse complement strand
CACGTCCGGTCGGGGTGGTGGCGGTCGGCGTGGCGCCGGTGGTGCCCGTCCAGGGGCCGCCTCGAACGGCACGGCCGCCCTGGTGGCGCCGTGACCGCGCAGGCGCACCGCTACGAGGTCACCGAGAGCACCCTCGCCTACCAGGGACGGATCATCTCCGTCCGCCGCGACCAGGTGCGGATGCCCGAGGGCGATGTCTCCCAGCGCGACGTCGTCGTCCACCCCGGCGCGGTGGGTGTGGTCGCACTCGACGACGACGGGCGGGTTGTGATGGTGCACCAGTACCGCCACCCCGTCGGCGGCCCGCTGTGGGAGCTGCCCGCCGGCATCCTCGACGTGGCCGGGGAGCCGGCGTCCGTCGCTGCGGCCCGGGAGCTCGCCGAGGAGACCGGGCTGCGCGCCGACCGGTTCGACCTGCTCGTCGACGTCTGGTCCTCGCCGGGGATGACCGACGAGGCCTACCGGATCTTCCTGGCCCGGGGTCTGGGCGAGATCCCGGCGGCGCAGCGATACGTGCCGGTGCACGAGGAGGCCGAGATGGGTCTGGCGCGCATCGACCTCGACGAGGCCGTCGCGCGGGTCCTGCGTGGCGAGATCACCAACGCGATGGCGGTCGTCGGACTGCTGGCGGCGCAGCGGGCCCGGGCGGCGGACTTCGCCGGTCTGCGTCCCCTCGACGCCCCCTGGCCGGCCCGCCCGGCGCACCGCGGCTGACACCCCGCCTCCGCCCGGTCACGGGCATCGGCTGACGGCTGACGACTGGCCAGGACGGGGCTCGCCCCCGCCTGGTCAGTCGTTGTGGACCAGCACGCCGGCGGCCTCGTCGACGACGAGGCCCTGGGCGGCGGCGAGGGTCACCGGGGCCAGCGGGAACGCGTCCGCGACGCCGGGCAGGGTGAACGTTCCGTCCCAGGTGACGGTGAGGGCCACCTGGTACTGCCCAGGCCGGGCGTAGTCGTGCGACACGTACGCCTCGGGATGGTCTCGTGGGGAGATCGCCGGGTCGTAGGGCCGCCCGGGCGCGTCGGGGCCGCTCGCGCCGTCGCCGAACTCCCAGCGGTAGTGGGGGACCGCGCTGATCGTGGCGACGACGGGCTGGTCGACGTTGAACGTGTACGACTCCGGCACGGGCGAGTAGAGGATCGTCGCCAGGTTCGCGAAACTGCGCCCGGACGGCGCGATGACGATCGACGGTTTCGGCAGGAGCTTGTCCCGCAGGTAGTCGGCGAGCGCCGCCTGCACGGCCGCGATCGGCACCGCGTCGTCGGGCAGCAGGTAGTTGTTGCACCCGGCCATCGTCTGGTCGAACTGGGCGCGCTCGGCCGGCGTCATCGCCGGGTCGGCGCCCACGAGCTCGTACAGGTCGCAGACCGCGGCGGGGTCGTCCGGGCAGTCCTGCCCGCAGGAGGCCCGCCTCGGGACGCCCCCGTCGGCGTCGGCGGAGATCCGTTCGAGCATCCCGTTGTGGTAGCGGTACTGGTAGCCGTTGGCGGTGGCCCGCGTGTCGCAGCTTCCCCACAGCACGCCGACGCAGGGTGTCCGGGTCTGGTCGCCGGGAGCCGCGGCGGCGCGGCCGGCGGTGGGCAGCCCCGGCAGCGCTGGCAGCCCCGGGCCGGGCAGCAGTCCACCGAGACCCGCGAGCAGCAGAAGTGCGACGGCGAGCACCGCCACCCGGGGGAGCGCCCGCCGGCCGGGGGGATTCGATGGCGCCCGCGGGACCGTCATGCCGACCTCGGGGCGTAGCGCAGGGTCTGGATCCGCCAGCCGTGCTGGGTGAGGGTGAGCTCGGCCGTCGCAGCCCGCGTGGGCACGCCGGGGGCGTCGGCGGCGTGCCGCCCGGCGAGGTCGAGCAGCCCGACGGCGCTGGTGTGCAGGGTGAAGGTCACCGCGGTGACGAGCCCGGACCGGGGCTGAGCGGACAGGTCGGTTGTCCGGTAGGCGCCGGCATCGGCGTGCAGGCCGCGCTGCTGGAGCGACCGGGTCACCCCGACGTCCAGCGCGCACGGCTGGCAGCCGGCCAGGGCCGTCGGCGTGATCACGGCGAGCCGCCCGGCCCGGGTGGCGTCGTTGATCTCGCGGAAGTACGCCTCGACCGTGCGGGCGGCCGCGGCAGGCGCGTCGTCGGATCCCTCGCCCGGGGCCGAGGTGCCGGCCCCGGCGGAGGTGCCGGCCGAGCTGGCGGGGTTGGCGGCGGACGGGTCGCCGGCCGACGCGCCAGGGCGGGCGGGTGCCGCGGCGCCGGCGGGCTCGTGGCGGTCGCCGCCGCAGCCCGCGAGCAGGCCCACTCCCGCCAGGAGGGCGAGTGTCGTGACGACGGCGATGAGGACCCCCAGCCGTGTGGCGCAGCGTGACGTCCAGGCGTCCATCCGCACAAGTCGCCAGAATAGCCGCGGGAACCCGGCATGTGGATAGGCCTCAACGGAGAACGCTGCGCAGGTCCTACTATCAGGTCGATGATGGGAGTCACCGACGGCGACCGGGCATTCCACCTGCACCCCCCCGCCGAGGCGGGCGGGTCGGTCGAGGCGGTGCGGCGGGGATCGCCGCCCGGCGGCAGCGGGCCGGCGCCGACCCTCGATCATGGCGTGCCCGCGCAGCGGGGGGCGCCGGGGAACGTCATCGCGCGTTATCTCCATCATCTGGAGGGAGAACGGGGACTCGCCCACAACTCCGTCCTCGCCTACCGTCGCGATCTACGTCGCTACCTGAACCACCTGTCGGCGCATGGCCTGTGCACGTTGGACGCGGTCGGTGAGGCGGAGGTTGCCGGCTTCGCCGCCGCATTGCGTTCCGGGGACGACACGCATCCGCCGCTCGCCGCGGCATCGGTGGCGCGGATGCTCGTCGCGGTGCGCTCGCTGCACCGTTTCGCCGCCGACGAGGGGGACGTGAGCGAGGACGTGTCCCGCCCGGTGCGACCGCCGACGCCGCCCCGCAAGCTGCCCAAGGCGCTCGCCGTCGACCAGGTGACCGCGGTGCTCGCCGCGGCCGCGGGCACCCCGCAGGCGGGGGCGGCAGGGGCGGCCGACCGGGCCGCGGATCCGACGCCGGTGGAACCCGCCGAGGCGGTCCGCCGGTTGCGTGCCTCGGCGTTGCTGGAACTGCTCTACGGGACCGGCGCGCGGATCTCCGAGGCGGTCGGGCTGGATGTCGACGATCTCGACCTGGAGACCGCGGCGGTGCGCCTGCATGGCAAGGGCGGCCGGGACCGGATCGTGCCGCTGGGCCGGTGCGCTGTCGCCGCGCTCGCGGACTACCTGCGCCTGGGCCGGCCGAGTCTCGCGGGGCCCCGCTCGGGGGCGGCGGTCTTCCTCTCCCGGCGCGGCAACCGGCTGTCCCGGCAGAGCGCGTGGACGGTGTTGCGGACCGCGGCGGCCCAAGCCGGGGTCGACGGGGTTTCACCGCATGTGCTGCGGCATTCCTTCGCCACCCACCTGCTTGACGGGGGGGCCGACGTCCGGGTCGTCCAGGAACTGCTGGGCCATGCGTCGGTCAGCACCACGCAGATCTACACGCTGGTGACGGTGGATCGGCTGCGGGAGGTGTACGCGACGTCACATCCCCGAGCGCTGGGCACGGGTCGACCCGCTGCCGCCGGCAGCGAATTGATTTCTGGGCACTCGGCCGGCGGGTGAGGGACCGGTCGGCCTCGTGGGACCGATCTCCGGCGCTGAAACACTCCCGCCCGCTGCCGGCCGCGCGCCGACGCAACCGGCGCGTCCTCGCGCGGGTCGAGGCATCTCCACGTACTTGTGTTCGCGTCCCCGCGTAACCGGCGCCGCCACAGCTGCGCCGGTCGTGCCCCCGTTCGGGTGGTACGGCACCGCGGGCGGCGCTGCCGCCGCGGTGGCTGTGCGTTCCGGAGCCGACTTCAGGACGGGGTGTAGGGCCCCAGGCTCGGCATGCCGTTCGACGGCGCGGACGTCGGCACCCCGCCGACTCCGCCGACTCCGCCGACCGCCTGCGTGCTCCGCTCGGCGAGAGTCTCGCCCACCTTGCGTGCGATCGCTTCCATCAGGCGCAGTGCCTGCGGCAGCGACAGGTTCAGCACCACTTCGCTGTCGTTCGTCATCGCGAAGCGAACCGATACGTCCGCCATTGCTCGACCTCTCTCGCCTGATTCGGAAGATCTGCTCGATGCGTGTGAAACCGAACGGTACGGCCCATCTGGGACCAATGCACGCCCGGGGTTGCCGGGGGCGCCGCGGGCCTCGCTTGGCGTGGGCGCTCGCTCACCTATCGTGGCGGCCCATGAGTTGTAACTCTCTGTCACGTGCGCTGCTCCTCTGCCGGTAGCGACGTGTGTGAGCCCCGTCAGGTCCGGCCGAAGTTCCGGCCGGGTGGGGGCGGGTGAAGCAAACACGTAGCTGTCCCGTTGTTCATGCATAGTCCCTCATTGCCCCCGGCTGTCCGCGAGGGGGTGGGCCCGCGGCTGGACGTCGCGCCGGAGGGTAAACGTCTCGGTTCCCACCGTTCGGGCAGTGCTCCGGAGACTGATTTCGGGCCATCATCCGGACCCGCGCGGCGAACGGCCCGGTCGGGCAGGATGACAGGGTGACTTCGACTGACCAAGTCCTCCCGGACGTCCCCACACTGACGATTGGCATCCTCGGCGGCTCCGGCCCCCAGGGCGGCGGCCTTGGCCTGCGTTTTGCCGCAGCCGGCCATCTTGTTCTCATCGGCTCCCGGTCGACCGAGCGCGGCCAGGAGGCGGCGGCCAAGCTCGCCGGCCCCGGGCGTCGCATCGAGGGCGCCGACAACGCCACCGTCGCGCAGCGTGCCGACGTCGTGATCGTCGCGGTCCCCTGGGACGGTCACCGAGAGACGCTCGAGGCGCTGCGGGAGCCGCTCGCCGGGAAGATCGTGATCGACTGCGTCAACCCGATGGGCTTCGACTCCGGTGGCGCCTTCGCGCTGTCGGTGCCCGAAGGCAGCGCAGCCCAGCAGGCCGCCGCCGTTCTGCCGGACAGCACTGTCGTGGGCGCCTTCCACCACGTCTCCGCCGTGCTGCTGGCCGACGAGGCGGTCGCGAAGATCGACACCGACATTCTCGTGCTCGGGGACGACCGGGCCGCCACCGACCTGGTCGCCGCGCTCGCCGAGCGCATCCCCGGGATGCGCGGCATCTACGCCGGCAAGCTGCGCAATGCCGGCCAGGTCGAGGCGCTGACCGCGAACCTGATCTCGGTCAACCGCCGCTACAAGGCGCACGCAGGCCTGCGTATCACCGACGTCTGACCGTCGCGGGCAATGCAGACGGGCCCCTCTCGGGCACGCCGCACCTCGACGACCTCGGCCACCCGGTGTGGATCCCCACACCGGTGGGCCGGGTGGTCTCGCTTGTGCCCAGCCTGACCGAGTCGATCGCGCTCACCGCCCCGGGCCTGCTGGTGAGGCGACCGACTGGTGCAGCCATCCGCCCGGCGAGACGCGGGGTGGGTGGTCGGACCGCGGTCGTCCGCGGCCCGACCACCGATCACCGATCACCGTCGGGCTGACGTCGGCCCGGCGGTCAGTAGCTGTGCTCGACCGTCGGGTACTGCCCGCCGCGCACCTCGTCGCGGTAGGTGCGTGCCGCGTCGCCGAGCACGGTGCGCAGGTCGGCGTATCGCTTCACGAAGCGGGGGACGTGCCCGCCGCTGAGCCCGGCCATGTCCTGCCAGACCAGCACCTGCGCGTCGCAGTCGGCGCCGGCGCCGATCCCGACCGTGGCGATGTGCAGCTCCTTCGTGACGCGAGCGGCGAGATCCGCGGGCACCACCTCCAGCACGACCGCGAACGCGCCGGCGGCCTCGATCGCCAGGGCGTCGGCGAGCAGGACCTCGCCGGCCTCGTCCCGGCCCTGTACCCGGTAGCCACCCAGGGCGTGGATGCTTTGCGGGGTCAGGCCCAGATGGCCGATCACCGGGATACCCGCGCCGACCAGTGCGGCGACCGCCGGGGCGACCCGGGCGCCGCCCTCGAGCTTCACCGCCTGGGCGCCGCCCTCCTTGAGGAACCTGGTGGCGGTCGCGAGCGCCTGTTCCGGGCCGGCCTGGTACGACCCGAACGGCAGGTCGGCGACGACCATCGCGTGCGGCGCACCGCGCACCACCGCGCGCACGAGCGGGATCAGCTCGTCGACGGTGACCGGCACTGTCGTGTCATAGCCGTAGACGACGTTGGCGGCCGAGTCGCCGACCAGCAGGACGGGGATCTCCGCCGCGTCGAAGACGGTGGCGGTGGTGAAGTCGTAGGCGGTGAGCATCGACCATTTCTCGCCGCGGCTCTTCGCCGCCGCCACGTCGCGGACCGTGAACCGCGACCGGCGTGGCGGCCCCGTCTCGGCCGGCGCGCCGTAGAGCGTCGCCGCCGTGTCCGCCGTGTCCGCAGAGTCCGTGGGTCGCGGGTGGTCGTCGGGTGTCTGGTTACGGACAGTGCCTGACGAATCCATGAGCACTCCTGATGCGTCCGTCCGGGCGCTGGGCGTCCCGGCGTGCTGTCCATGCTGCCACGCTCGGGCCGCTGGGCCGAGTGGACGGGAGCCGAGTGGACGGGAGCGGTGCGGGCGGGAACGGTGCGGAGCGCGCATCCGGGTGGAATGGAACCGTCCGCCACGCCGCTGCCATGGCAAACGGATGCGCCTGGGCCTCCGGACACGTATGCTGATCTTGAAATGCGGCAGGAACACACGGCGCGACCAGGTGGCGGGTGGCCTATCCATGCGGATGCATCGGCACGGTGGTGACGGGATGGATGGCAGAGCGGACGGAGGGCGCGCCGCATGACAACCGCGGATGCGCGCCCCCCGCGTCCCCGGCGTCCGGCCGACCGCGTGCCCTCCGGGGTGAAGACCCCACGCGCCCCCGGTCGCCCGCGGGATCCCCGCTGCGATGAGGCGATCCTCGACGCCGCCCTGCACGAGCTGGCCACCGTCGGGTTCACCGGTCTGTCCATGGAGGCGGTGGCGACCGGCGCCGGTGTCGGCAAGGCCACCGTCTATCGACGGTGGCCGACGAAGGACGCACTGATCGTCGACGCCCTGGACACGCTGGCCGACAGTGTGGACGCCGTCGAGACCGGCTCGCTGCGCGATGACCTCGTGGCCTGGCTCAACGCCCTGCGCCGGCACAACATCCAGTCGCTGTCCGGGCGCATCCTGCCCAAGCTCGCCGCGGAGCGGTCGGCCCATCCGGAGCTGTTCGCCACCTATTCGCAGAAGGTGGTCGAGCCGTTCCGGCAGCGTGCGGCGGACCTGCTGCGTCGGGGCATCGACTCGGGAGAGCTCGCCGCCGATGTCGACGTGGACCTGGTCGTCGACATGCTCGTCGGCCCGGTTGTCTATCGCCAGTACATGAGTGGCAACCGTGAGGTGAGCGGCACCCGCATCGGGAAGATCGTCGATACCGTGCTCGGTGGCATCCGGTGCCGCGACCACAACCGCGACGGCGGGCTGCCGGAAACCGGTGCCGGCCCGGAGGCCGCCCCTGGTGCCGACGGGCCGGACGGCGGCCCGCCCGGCCCGGCCCTTCCCAGCGGCCCGGCCCTTCCCAGCGGCCCGGCCTCCGCCGGCCCCGCGGATGCGCTCCCGCTGGCAGGCCCCGCCGCCCGCCCGGGCGCAGCCGGCGAATCGGATTCCGGCGTCTACGCAGTCGGCGGCCCCTACAGCGCCGCCGGTCCCTACAGCGTCGCCGGTCCATATACCGTCGGCAGTCCCTACAGCGTCGGCGGCCCTGTCGGCGTTGGCGGGACGCGCGGCCGCAACGGGGCGTATCCGACTCGGGCCGTGCACGGTGTGGTGGCCCGGTATGGCCCCGGTGGGACGCACCGGCTGGCCGGGCCGGTCGTCACGAATGGGCGCGGCGCGACGGATCATCACCCTGAGTGATATCTCGTTGAGGGTTAAGCGCGTGCGCGAGTAGCATCGCGATCGGGCCAGGAAGGCCCGCTGTGGGTTCACCCGCAGGGCCGGCGACACGTCGTCGGCGCGGTGATCCCCGCGCACGCGTTCTACCTCAACAGGAGAATTCTGGTGTCCGACGTCCGCGTTACCGTCCAGCACGCCCAGCGCAGCGATCCGCGGGTGGTGCCGACTGGTACGACGGCCGCCGATCTGTTCGCCGACGACCGCGGCGTCATCGCCGCCCTGGTCGACGGCCAGCAGCGTGACCTCGCGCATGTCCTCGACGACGGCGCCGTCGTCGAGCCCGTCGCGATCGACTCGCCGGCCGGGCGGGCCATCGTGCGGCACTCGGCGGCGCACGTCGTCGCCCAGGCCGTCCAGGAGCTTTTCCCGAAGGCCCGTCTCGGCATCGGCCCGCCCATCGACAACGGCTTCTACTACGACTTCGACGTCGAGACCCCGTTCACCCTGGACGATCTCAAGGCCATCGAGAAGAAGGCGCAGGCCATCATCAAGGCCGGCCAGCGGTTCTCCCGGCGGGTGGTCACCGAGGAGCAGGCCCGCGCCGAGCTCGCCGCCGAGCCGTACAAGATCGAGCTGATCGGGCTGAAGTCGCACGCGGGCGAGGACGCCGAGGCCAGCGTCGAGGTCGGCGCCGGCGAGCTGACGATCTACGACAACCTCGACGCGAAGACCGGCGAGCTGTGCTGGAAGGACCTCTGCCGGGGGCCGCACGTGCCGAGCACCAGGTCGATCCCGGCGTTCGCGATCCTGCGCTCGGCAGCGGCCTACTGGCGGGGCAGCGAGAAGAATCCGCAGCTCCAGCGCATCTACGGGACCGCCTGGGAGTCCCGCGACGCCCTCAAGGCCTACCAGACGAGGCTCGCCGAGGCCGAGAGGCGCGACCACCGCCGCCTCGGTGCCGAGCTGGACCTGTTCTCCTTCCCGACCGAGATCGGTCCGGGCCTGGCCGTGTTCCATCCCAAGGGTGGTGCGATCCGCACCGCCATGGAGGACTACGCGCGGCGCCGGCATCTCGAGGGCGGCTACTCGTTCGTCAACACCCCGCACATCACCAAGTCGGACCTGTACGAGATCTCCGGTCACCTGGACTGGTTCGCCGACGGCATGTACCCGCCCATGGAGCTCGACGGCGGCACCGACTACTACCTCAAGCCGATGAACTGCCCGATGCACATCCTGATCTACCGGTCGCGGGGCCGGTCATATCGGGAGCTGCCGCTGCGGCTGTTCGAGTTCGGCACGGTCTACCGGTACGAGAAGTCCGGCGTCGTGCACGGCCTGACCCGGGTGCGCGGCCTCACCCAGGACGACGCCCACCTGTTCTGCGCCCGGGAGCAGCTGCCCGCCGAGCTCGACAGCGTGCTGAACTTCGTCCTGGGGCTGCTGCGGGACTACGGGCTCAGTGACTTCTACCTGGAGCTGTCGACCCGGCCGGAGGGCAAGGCCGTCGGCACCGACGCCGAATGGGAGGAGGCCACCGAGCTGCTGCGGGAGGCCGCACAGAAGCAGGACCTGGAGCTCGTCATGGACCCGGGCGGCGGCGCGTTCTACGGCCCGAAGATCTCCGTGCAGGCCCGGGACGCCATCGGCCGGACCTGGCAGTTGTCCACCATCCAGGTCGACTTCCAGCTACCGCAGCGCTTCGACCTGGAGTACCAGGCCGCGGACGGCACCCGCCAGCGCCCCTTCATGATCCACCGTGCGTTGTTCGGAACCATCGAGCGGTTCCTCGCCATCCTGCTCGAGCACTACGCCGGGGCGCTGCCGCCGTGGCTCGCGCCGGTCCAGGTGGTCGGCATCCCGATCACCGACGAGCATGTGCCCTATCTCGACGGTGTCGCCGCGAAGCTGGCCGCCCACGGCCTGCGGGTGGAGGTCGACTCCTCCGACGACCGGATGCAGAAGAAGATTCGCACGGCGCAGAAGCAGAAGGTGCCCTTCATGCTGCTCGCCGGGGACGAGGACGTCGCCAAGGGCGCGGTGTCGTTCCGGTTCCGCGACGGCTCCCAGCGCAACGGCGTGCCCGTCGACGACGCCGTCGCCGAAATTCTCGACGCCGTCACCCGCCGCATCCAGGTCTGACTGCGGCCCACGCCCAGATGTGATGTCAGGTGCCCGGGGCATCACCACCAGTCCGCCTTCCGGGGTGACGTCGCGTCCGTGACTTCGCCCCGGAACCGGGTGGCTCCACTTGCCTGGAGATGCGGGAGGACCGCGGGGAGGGCGGGGGACGCTGAATCCGACCAGGCGCAAGCTGGCAGATCACTGGGCGAGCGTGGCCCGTGAGCGAGGCGCCGACGCCGCCGCGCTCCATGCGCAGGCACGCCAGCTCGCGGCGCTCTCTTTCACGGGTTACGTCGTCTCGGAGTACACCGCGCTCGACCTGGTCGAGGACGTGCGCACGATGCTCGCGGCCCGCGACGTCGGCCTCGTCGCCTGGCAGTGGCTTCGGGAGCTGGGCGCGACGATGCCGCGTGACACCCGCCTGCTGTTCGACGGTCTGGATGCAGGCTTCGGGCGCACCCCGGGGGATCTGGAAAGGCGCCGCGACGGCGTCGGTGGCCTGCTGTCGCTGGTGTCCGAGCGGGGGGACGAGCTGGTGAACCTCCGGCTGAAGATCCTGCTCCGAGACGACATCTGGCGTGCCGTCCAGCTCCCGAACAAGTCCCACTTCTACGGCCGCGACGCACGGCTGTCCTGGGCGAACCAGACCGACTATCTCAAGGTAATCGTCAAACAGGCGTTGCGCGTTCGGGAAGTTGCCGACCCGGTAGGGCAGAGAATGCCTGATATCGGCCCGGCTGCGCTCTCGCCGGCCGCGGGAGTTCGCCGAGCTCGTCCCGCTGTTCGACGCGCTACGGGAGATCGGGCGGACGCCGTTCCCGGCCGGTGAGCTGCAGGTGGACTTGGACGTGGTGAGCCTGGGGCAGGAGGTCGGCCTGCTGCGCATCGACTCCGGCTCCCGGGACGAGGTCGAGCGTTACCGCGTCCCGGAGCTCTACCGGAAGGCGCTGGGAATGGGGCGCAAAGGTCAGGCCTGAGTTCTGTCTCTGCCTCGCTCCGCCGACGGCATGATCCGCGGTGCGGTCGTGGGTTGCGGGGTAGACCCTGCGGTAGGTGCTGGGGGTTGGATGTGACGGACTGTTGGCGGGCCGGTTGCCGGCACGCAACATCACGGCGGCGCAGCGGTGTCCCCGCTATGGTCGGGTCAGGCTGACCGGGCGGCCCGTATGGTCGAGTCCCCACCTCAGCGCGGAGGCACCATGGACAAGCAGCAGGAGTTCGTTCTGCGGACTCTCGAGGAGCGGGACATCCGCTTCGTTCGGCTCTGGTTCACCGACGTGCTCGGCTACCTTAAATCAGTGGAGATCGCGCCCGCCGAACTCGAGGGCGCGCTCGCCGAGGGCATCGGTTTCGACGGCTCCGCGATCGAGGGTTTCGCGCGGGTGCACGAGGCCGACATGCTGGCCCGGCCGGACCCGTCCACCTTCCAGGTGCTTCCGTGGCGCGGTGAGCATCCGCTCACCGCGCGGATGTTCTGCGATCTGATCATGCCGGATGGGGCGCCGGCCGCCACGGACTCGCGGTGGGTGCTGCGCCGCACCCTGGCTCGTGCGGCGGACGCGGGTTTCACCTTCTACACGCATCCCGAAATTGAGTTCTTCCTGCTCAAGGAGCCGCCGAAGCGTGGTGGGCCGATGCCGGCGCCGGTCGACGAGTCGGGGTACTTCGACCTCACGCCGAACGACATCAGCCACGACTTCCGCCAGCAGGCCATCAGCATGCTGGAACGGCTGGGCATCTCGGTGGAGTTCAGTCATCACGAGGTCGCGCCCGGGCAGCAGGAGATCGACCTGCGTTACGCCGACGCCCTCACCATCGCGGACAACATCATGACCTTCCGTCAGGTGGTGAAGGAGGTGGCGTTGCGGCAGGGAATCTACGCCACCTTCATGCCGAAGCCGTTCGGTGATCAGGCCGGTTCGGGCATGCACACCCACCTGAGTCTTTTCGAGGGTGACCGCAACGCCTTTCACGACCCGACCGACGAATACCAGCTGTCGAAGGTTGCCAAGGCGTTCATCGCCGGTCTGCTCACGCATGCCGCGGAGATCACCGCGGTGACGAACCAGTGGGTGAACTCCTACAAGAGGCTCATCGGCGACCAGCGCCTCGGCGAGGTACTGGAGGCGCCCGCCTACGTGTGCTGGGGCCACAACAACCGGTCGGCCCTGGTCCGGGTGCCCCTGTACAAGCTGCACAAGTCGCAGGCCACCCGGGTGGAGTTCCGGCTGCCGGACAGCGCGTGCAATCCGTACCTGACCTTCGCGCTGGTGCTGGCTGCCGGGCTGCGGGGCGTTCAGGGCGGCTACGATCTGCCCGCGCCGGCGGCCGACGATGTGTGGACGCTCACCGACGTCGAGCGCCAGGAGCGGGGGATCACCGCCCTGCCGGGCTCGCTGGCCGAGGCGATCACGGTGATGGAGCGGTCCTCGCTGGTGCGGGAGACCCTCGGCGACGAGCTGTTCGAGTTCTTCCTGCGCAACAAGCGGGCCGAGTGGCAGGACTACCGCCGGCAGGTGACACCGTTCGAGATTGACCGCTACCTGCCCGTGTTGTGAGGGTGGCGCCATGCGGGTCGAATGGCCGGGAGGCTCGACCGGGTCCGGCGCGCCGCCAGCCGCCGACCATCCGCGCGGCAGCTCGGTAGCCGCCCAGCTCGCCCGGCTTGGCTTCAGCGACGTCGACCGGGTGGCGGCGACCATGCAACGGCTCGGCCTGCTCGCCGGGCCCGCGACGTCGGCTGATCAGGAGTCCCGGCTCGCGGTGAACGTCGTGGTCGGAGCGCTGGCTGCGGCGGCCGACCCCGATCTGGCACTCGCTGCGCTGGACCAGCTCGTCGACGCGCTCGGCCCGGCCGACGGACGGGGACTCGTTGCGGATCTGACCAGGCACGCCGGGCTGCGGGTACGGCTGTGCGCCGTGCTCGGTGCGAGCCGCGCACTTGGCGACCATCTGGTCCGCCATCCCGCGGACTGGCGGGTGTTGCTGCCCGACGAACTGGTCGGCGCCCCGCCGGATGCCGGCCGGGTGCGGGCGGCGCTGCTGCGCGCGGTCGGCGCGGATCCCGCCGACCGCACGCCCCGCGCCGTCGACGACCGGCCGGCGACCCTCGATGCTCTGCGCGTCGCCTACCGCCGGGCGCTGCTTGTCGTCGCCGCCCGGGACCTCACCGGCGCGGTGGCGCTGGACGACGCCACCGCGGAGCTCGCCGACCTGGCCGGTTCGGCACTCGACGCGGCGCTGGCGATCGGTCGCGCCGGCCTCGACCCGCAGCTGCCCCCGGTGCGGCTCGCCGTCATCGGCATGGGCAAGTGCGGGGGCCGGGAGCTGAACTATGTCAGCGACGTGGACGTCCTGTTCGTCGCCGAGCCGCAGGCGGCTCGATCGGACGCGGCCGATGCGCAGGCGGCGCTGCGGGCGGCGACGCGGCTGGCCGAGGGCGTGGTGCGGGCGGCGGGGCTGGTGACCTCCGCGGGCGCGTTGTTCCAGGTCGACGTCGGCCTGTGCCCGGAGGGCCGCGACGGCGTCCTGGTGCGCACCCTCGACAGCCACCGCGCCTACTACCGCCGCTGGGCCCGGACCTGGGAGTTCCAAGCCTTGCTCAAGGCCCGTCCGATCGCCGGGGACACCGCGCTCGGCGCCGAGTTCTGCGCCATGGTCGCGCCGCTGGTCTGGACCGCCGCCTCCCGCCCGCACTTCGTCGCCGACGTGCGGGCGATGCGGCGCCGGGTCGAGTCGACGCTGTCGCGCGCGCAGGCGCAGCGCAACCTCAAGCTCGGCCCGGGCGGGCTGCGCGACGTCGAGTTCGCCGTCCAGCTCCTGCAGCTCGTCCACGGCCGGGTGGACGCGAAGCTGTGGGAGCGTTCGACGCTGGCCGCCCTCGACGGCCTCGCCCGCGGCGGGTACGTGGGTCGGCGTGATGCCGCCGATCTCGCCGAGGCGTACCGCTTCCTGCGCAACGCTGAACACCGGCTTCAGCTGCAACGCCTGCGCCGGGTGCACACCCTGCCGCGGGACCCGGACGAGCTGCGCTGGCTCGCCCGGTCGCTGGGGATGCGTACCGGCGAGGACTTCACCGACGCCCACGCCCGGATCGTGCGCACCGTTCGGTCGCTGCACCAGAAACTGTTCTACGCCCCGCTGCTGGAGGCGGTCGCCCGGCTGTCGACCGAGGAGATCCGGCTGTCCCACGTCGAGGCGCAGCAGTGGCTCGCCGCGCTGGGCTTCGCCGCGCCGGACCGCTCGTTGCGCCACATCGAAGCGCTGATCAGCGGGGTGAGCCGGACGGCCGCGATCCAGCGGCATCTGCTGCCGACGCTGCTGCCGACGCTGGCCGACGCGCCCGATCCCGACGCGGGTCTGCTGGCCTACCGTCGGGTCAGCGAGGCACTCGGCCGCGCACCCTGGTACCTGCGGCTGCTGCGTGACTCCGCCGGCGCCGCCGACCGGCTCGCCCGGGTCCTCACGTCCAGCCGGTACGTCGCGGACCTGATGACGAGGGCACCCGAATCGGTCCGGCTGCTGCGCACCGAGGCCGACCTGGTTCCGGTTCCGCGGGAGACGCTCAGCCGAACGATGGTCGCGATCGCGAATCGCAACCCCAACTGGGAGGACGCCGTCGGCCGGGCGCGGGCGGTGCGCCGGGAGGAGCTGGTCCGGGTCGCCTGCGCGGATCTGCTCGGCCTGCTCGACGTCGCCGCGGTCGGGCGGGCCCTGACGGACGCCGCCGCTGCGACCGTCGCCGCGACCCTGCTGGTCGCCGCGCGCAGGATCGCCGGGGGTGATCCCGAGTCACTGCCGGCGAGGATCTCCGTCATCGCGATGGGCCGACTAGGCGGCGCCGAAATGTCCTACGGCAGCGACGCCGACGTCCTGTTCGTGCACGAGGCCCGGCCGGGCCATTCGGCGCAGGAGGCGCATCGGGCCGCCGCCGACGTGGTCGGAGAACTGCACCGGCTCCTTTCCGTGCCCGGCCCGGATCCGGCGCTGCGGCTGGACACGACGCTTCGCCCGGAGGGCCGCAGCGGCGCGGCGTCGCGCACCCTCGACGCCTACGACGCCTACTACCGTCGCTGGTCGCAGGACTGGGAATCGCAGGCGCTGCTGCGGGCGCGGCCGCTGGCGGGCGATCCCGACCTCGCCCGCCGGTTCTGCCGGCTCGCCGACACGGTGCGCTACCCGACGACGCTGCCGGCGGCGGCGATCGACGAGATCATCCGGTTGCGTGGCCGGATGCGGCGCGAGCGGATTCCCCGTGGGGTCGATCCGACCAGGCATCTGAAGTTCGGTCCCGGTGGGCTCATGGACGTGGAGTGGGCCGTGCAGCTGCTCCAGCTTCGCCATGGCCGGCAGGTCCCGTCGCTGCGCACCACCTCGACGCTCGACGGCCTGCGGTCTGCCGTGCTCGCCGGGCTGCTCGGCGAGGCCGCAGCGGGTGACCTGCAGGCGGCCTGGCTGTCGGCGTCGCGGCTACGCAACGCGAGCACGCTCGCCGGCTGGCCGCGGCCGGACGTGCTCCCCGACCGCCCGGAGGCCCTTGAGGCGACGGCGCGGGCCGCGGGTTGGCCGCCCGACGGCGCCGACGATCTGGTCGCTGAGTATCGGCGGCTGGCGAGGCGGGCCGAGGCGGTGGTCGCGGACGTCTTCGCGCGGGAACGGACCGCCGAGTTCGGCTGAGCGCCGCGACGGCCGGCCGCCGCGGCGCTCGACGGCCGGACCTGTCCGAAGGGTGATGGCCTGCCCACAGACGCCGACAGGCCAGCCGTCCGAGGGCAAGTCTCGGGACGGCCGGCCTTGTCACCTGCCACCTCACACCGCGGTGCGCACCGTTGCGGGAACCGGGGGATCGGGGCGCCAACGCTCCCCCGCGCGAGCGCTCCGGCCATGACGCAATGCCTGCCCAGCCGCGTCGGCCTTGTCAGCCGCGTCGGCCTTGTCAGCCGATCGGTCCGGGCGGACGTGTCTGTCTGCTCAGACGCTCGCCTCGGCGGTCGCCGGCGCGGACTGTGATGGCACGAACAGGGTCGGCTTGTCGCCGGCCAGGGCGCTGCAGCAGGTGTCGACGATGAGCGCGGTGACCAGGTACGGGTCCATGTTCGCGTTCGGACGACGGTCCTCCAGCCAGCCCTTCTTGGCCTTCTCGACGGCCCAGGGGATGCGGACCGAGGCGCCGCGGTCGGACGCGCCCCAGGAGTACTTGTTCCAGGGGGCGGTCTCGTGCTTGCCGGTCAGCCGGTCCTGGATGCCGACCCCGTAGTGGGTGACGTGCTCCATGACGCGCGTGCCGAGCGCCTCGCAGCACGCGACGATGGCGTCCCAGCCCTCCATCGTCTGCTTGGTGGAGAAGTTGGTGTGCGCGCCGGCACCGTTCCAGTCACCGGGGATCGGCTTCGCGGCGAAGGACACCTCGACGCCGTAGTCCTCGGCGATCCGGTGGAGCAGCCAGCGGCCCAGCCAGATCTGGTCGCCGATGGCGGGCGCCGGCAGGACCCCGATCTGGAACTCCCACTGGCCCATCATGACCTCGGCGTTGGTGCCCTCGATGGCGAGGCCGGCGTCGAGGCACGCCTGGGTGTGCTTCTCGACGATCTCGCGACCGGGCATCTTCGAGCCGCCGACGCCGCAGTAGTACGGACCCTGCGGCGCGGGGTACCCGACCTCCGGCCAGCCGTACGGGCGGCCGTCCTTGAAGAAGGTGTACTCCTGCTCGATGCCGAACATCGGTGACATGTCGGCGTACTTCTCGGCGACGGCGCGGGTGGCCGCCCTGGTGTTGGTCGGGTGAGGCGTGAAGTCGGTCAGTTCGACCTCGCACAGCACCAGGATGTTGTCGCCGCCCCGGATCGGGTCGGGCGTGACGAAGACGGGACGCAGCACGCAGTCCGAGTTCGATCCCGGCGCCTGGTTGGTGCTCGAGCCGTCGAAGCCCCAGATCTCCGGCTCCTTACCCTTCTTGATGATGCGGGTCTTGCTGCGCATCAAGGGCTCCGGCTCGGTGCCGTCGATCCAGATGTATTCGGCCTGAATGAATTCGGCCTTGCTCACTCAATACTCCCCGTGGTTGGTCATGCACGCAACGGAGCGACTTCGTGATCGGCCTGGGGGAGGCCGACCCAGGCCGCGGTGGACGGGAGGGTTCGGTCGGAGCTTCGTCGGGCCCCGTTACCGCCCCGTTCCGTGCTTGTTAATTCTTCGTCTCTGGTACGTCACAGATGGTATGCATGGCCGGACCAGGGCATTGGCTCCCCGAGGCCGCTCGACCGGCCGTACGACTCTGGTGGACGCCAATTTCTCAGGTCTCACCCAGGGGGCACGGAGGAATCCACGCGGATGGTGCTGGTGGGAATGCGGGAGGCCCCGTTCCGGTGCTGTTGGAACGGGGCCTCGGGAAGCAACCACTGGGAACTTCCGTCGGTTCTCGACCGGTGTGCGCGGAGCTTGGACACCCCGGTCGGTTTTTCGACCGGGGTGCGCCGACCGGGCCGCGCCGGGCGGGCCGCCGCCGGTCAGATGTCGTAGTAGAGGGTGAACTCGTACGGGTGCGGCCGGAGCCGGATGGCATCTACCTCGTTGAGTCGCTTGTACGACAGCCAGGTCTCGATCAGGTCGGTGGTGAAGACGTCGCCCTCGCGGAGGAAGTCGTTGTCGGCCTCGAGCGCGTCGAGCACCTTCTCCAGCGAACCGGGAACCTGCGGAACCGCTGCCAGCTCGTCCGGCGGGAGCTCGTAGAGATCCTTGTCGATCGGGTCCGGCGGGTCAATCTTGTTGCGGATGCCGTCCAGGCCCGCCATGAGCATCGCGGCGAAGGCCAGATACGGGTTGCAGCTCGGGTCCGGAACCCGGAACTCGACCCGCTTCGCCTTGGGCGAGTCGCCGCCGAGCGGGATGCGGCAGCAGGCGGAACGATTGCGCGCCGAGTAGACGAGGTTGACCGGGGCCTCGTAGCCGGGCACCAGCCGGCGGTAGGAGTTCGTGGTCGGGTTCGTGAACGCCAGCAGCGCCGGCGCGTGGTGCAGCAGGCCGCCGATGTAGTAGCGCGCCGTGTCGGACAGGCCGCCGTAGCCATTGGGGCTGTAGAACAGGGGCTCGCCCTCCTTCCACAGGCTGGAGTGCACGTGCATGCCCGAGCCGTTGTCCTCGAACAGCGGTTTCGGCATGAAGGTGACGGTCTTGCCCCGGCTGCGGGCGACGTTGCGGATGACGTACTTGTAGAGCATCAGGTTGTCCGCGGTCTTCAACAGCGTGTCGTAGCGGATGTCGATCTCCGCCTGCCCGGCGGTGCCGACCTCATGGTGCTGCATCTCGACGGTGATACCGGTCTCGTAGAGGACCCGGGTCATCTCCGAGCGGAGGTCGGTGAAGTGGTCGGTCGGCGGAACCGGGAAGTAGCCGCCCTTGAACCGAGGCTTGTAGCCGAGATTGCCGCCCTCTTCCTTCCGGGCGGTGTTCCAGGCGGCCTCGACCGAGTCGACCTGGTGCATCGACCCGTAGGGGTTGTAGTCATAGCGGACGTCGTCGAAGATGTAGAACTCCGCCTCGGGTCCGAAATAGGCGGTGTCGGCGATTCCGGTACCCCGCAGGTACGTCTCCGCCTTCTTGGCGATGTTCCGCGGGTCCCGGGAGTACTGTTCTTTCGTGATCGGGTCGTGGATGAAGAACGTCATCGCGAGGGTCTTGTGCTCGCGGAACGGATCCACGAAGGCGGTCTGCGGGTCCGGCAGGAGCAGCATGTCGGACTCGTGAATGGCCTGGAAACCTCGAATCGAGGAGCCGTCGAACATCAGCCCGTCGGTGAAGACCGATTCGGAGAAAACCTGCGTTGGAATGGTGAAGTGCTGCATGATGCCGGGAAGATCACAGAATCGTACGTCGATGAACTGAACGTCCTCGTCGCGGATATAACGGAGCACGTCCTCGGCTTTTGTGAACATTCGCCCTCCAGCGTCCCGTCACGCTTATCAAGCCTGTAGGTTACGGCATGTCGATGTGCCTTCGGTCATGCCCCGGCGGATCCGTGACATCACGAAGTTGTTTCGTTTTTGTTACAGGCACACACTTTATCACCCTTGGTGACCTGTTGGGTGCAGCTTGGTGTGGCGGATAAGCTTGCGTCGTGGGACGAGCACTTGGAGGCTGGCTCGAAGGGCCTGGTCTGCCCCGGGACTCCCCGCCGGGAGTCCGGCTGGGGCTGCCGGCGGAGGGCCGAGGCTCAGTCGTGGGCTTCGGCCCGCGGCTGGGTGCCTACCTCATCGACGCAGTCGTGGCGAACCTGATCGTCGGCGTGCTGTACCTGGCCGGGCTCGGCTACGCCGGCGACGTGCGTGGCCTGGCGATCTACCTGGTGTTCCTGCTGGAGGAGTTCATCCTCATCAGCACCGGCGGTCAGACGATCGGCATGCGGCTGCTGGGCATGCGGGTGATCCGGCTGCGTGACCGTGGCCGTCAGTCCTGGCCCTGGATCGGGGTGCGCACCCTGCTGTTGGCGCTGCTGGTGCCCGTGTTCATCTGGGACCGCGACCAGCGCGGCCTGCATGACCGTGCGGCCGGAACCGTCGTTGTGCGCGACCCCGCCCGCGCGGATTCCGCTTCCTAGGATCGGATCATGTCCTGCCATGAGGGTGAAACCCGCGGACAGGTCGCCCTTCGATGCGCGCCCCCAGGCAGGTGAGCCCGATGCCCGGGCTGGCGATGGCCCGCGGAGATCGGGCCTAGCTGAGATATCCCGGCCCCAAGCTCGGCGATCATGGTGTGCGATGGAACCGCACTCGCCATCCGCCCGTCCGCGCGCCACCAACCCGTCGCCCCAGTGGTTGCGCAGGGAATTGCTGGAGCGTGATGACGGTCGTGGGCCGGCGAACCGGGATTAACCTCCAGCATCTGCTGGTCGCCATGCGGTCAGGACCGGAACCAGTCGACCGATAGCAGCTTTGCGTAACTAGTTGGGCGCACAATGCGCCGAAGAGTGGCATGGGCCCCGGCCCGATGGCCCCCATACGGTCCGGCGGCCGGTGGAGCGCACCGAATTCCGGGCGGCCGGGATCCTTCTGGGCGTCGCCGGCCGAGCCGGGCGGCCCCCAACGTGCCATGCGCCGGCGCTGCGGCGTGCCAGCCGGAGCGGCCCGGAAGAGGGCTGATCCGGCTGGTCGGCTACAGATGGTTGGTGAAGGGGGTGGCCCGGATGGCGGCGAGGGTCAGCGCAGGCGGCCGCCTCGGGGCACGTTGCGGGGGATCGGGCCCTTCGGGATCGGCAGGGCCGCGCCGCCCATGGCGCGCAGCCGGCGGTCGAGGGCGTCCACCTCGCCCCGCCGCAGAGTCCGGCGCAGCCGCATCAGCGTTCCCTGGAGCTTCGGCAACGGCGTCTCTCCCTCGCCGGTGCCGACGATGATGTCGGTCACCGGCGTGTCGCCGACGGCCTTGCGGATGCGGCGCTTCTCCGCGACGAGCAGCTCCCGCGGCCCGCGGCCGCGGCCCTCCGCAATGATCACCACGCCGGCGCGGGAGACGACGCGGTGGACTACGTCCTGGTGACGGTTCACGCCGACCGCGGGCGTGATCCGCCAGTCGCCGCGCATCCGCTCGACCACCCCGGCGGCGGCTCCGGGCTTGCCTTCCATCTCCGCGTAGGCGGTGCGCTGGACCCGCCGGCTGAACACGTTCAGGGCGACCACGACGCCGGCCAGGATCGAGATCGGGATCCACAGGTACAGCGGCCCGACGAAGAGGCCGAGCACGATGCCGAGCGCGAGCGGGACGAAGAAGCCCGCCAGGGTGAACCAGAGCGCCTGCGGATCGCGCTGTCGGGTGATTTTGAAGACCACCCGCAGCTGCGCGAGGCGGGCCTTGAAACCGGTGCCCTCCGCGGCGCCGCCCGCACTTGCACCGCGGCCGCCGCCCGCGGCGCCGCCCCGGCCCGCGCCGTTCTTCCCGCCCGCTACCGCCGCCGCGTTCTTGCCCGCTGCCGCGGGGGCCGACGACCCCGCGGTGTCCCTCGGCTGCTTCCTCAGTGCCATGACCGCGAGCCTACGGCCTGCGGGCACTGCACAGCGCGGCTGTCAGCGCCCACCGCGATCAGCTGTCGTGATCCTGTGTCCGGGCTGCGGGGCCGACGGCTCTGGCGGCCGCCACGGCGAGTCGCCGGCCTGAGATCAGCTCTGGGCGGCGACGACCCGCGGGAGCCCGCGAACGGCGGCGCCGAGCCGGGCGGTGGTCGCGCCGCCACTCAGGCCACCCGGCCGGGGGGTTCGCGCGGTGCGCCCGGCGCCCGGGACACTCGCGCACGCGCCTGGTCCGGGCGGGATCGGGGACGCCGACATCGGATCAACCCATCGGTATCCCGTTGTGACGTGCAGGTCGGCGGCCGCGCGCCAGGCGTTGCGTCGCGCGGTCTTCTGGCCTCCATGCGGCAGCACGAGCAGAGTCGCTTCTTCGAGGACGCTGAGCAGTGAACGGAGCACGATGGGAACGACCTCCCGGCACGGTCGTGGGCGCACACCTCGATCATGAGCCAGCGGGGATGCTGGTCCAGAGGAGAGACCCCCTTGTGACAAGGGGGTGACGCTACGATGAGTAGCCTAGCCCGTCCGGGGGATGCCCACCAGCGTGCCCGTCACTGCGTGTGAGAGGTTTCCAGCACACTTTCGGGGGCGTCGGACATTGCGGTGTGGGCCTCGCCACGAGCCGTGATCGCCTGTTGGTAGAGCCGGCCGGCCCGGTAGGACGATCGCACGAGTGGCCCGGACATGACGCCGGAGAAGCCGAGCTCCGTGCCGACGCGCTCCCAGTCGAGGAACTCCTCGGGCCGCACCCACCGCTCCACCGGGTGGTGCCGGGGCGTGGGTCGCAGATACTGGGTGACGGTGAGGAGTTCACAGCCGGCGGCGTGCAGGTCCCGCATGGCCTGCTGGATCTCCTCGGTGGTCTCGCCGAGGCCCAGGATCAGGTTCGACTTCGTGACCAGCCCGGCCGCGCGGGCCTGGCGCAGCACGTCGAGGGAACGCTCGTAGCGGAACGCCGGCCGGATGCGCTTGAAGATCCGTGGCACCGTCTCCAGGTTGTGCGCCAGCACCTCGGGGACGGCGCCGAAGACCTCGCCGAGCTGGTCGGCGCGCCCGCCGAAGTCGGGGATGAGCACCTCGACCCCGGTGCCCGTGGACAGCGCGTGGATCTGGCGGACCGTCTCCGCGTACAGCCAGGAGCCGCCGTCGGCCAGATCGTCGCGGGCGACGCCGGTGACGGTGGCGTAGCGCAGTCCCATCGTGCGCACGGACTCCGCCACCCGCCGTGGTTCATCCCGGTCCAGCGGGGTGGGACGACCCGAGTCGATCTGGCAGAAATCACATCGGCGGGTGCAGACGTCCCCGCCGATCAGGAAGGTCGCCTCGCGGTCCTCCCAGCATTCGTAGATATTCGGGCAGCCGGCCTCCTCACACACCGTGTGCAGGCCGGCGGCGCGGACCAGTCCCTTGACGTCGGAGTACTCCGGGCCGGTACGCATCCGGGTGCGGATCCACGGCGGCTTGCGCTCGATCGGCGTCTGCGCGTTGCGCGCCTCGAGGCGCAGCAGGGGGCGACCCTCGGGGGCGACCGCGCTCAACTCACCAGCTCCATCTGCTCGGTCCCGGGCTGCTGCGCTGCCGGGGACGCGCCGGGCGGCTCGACCCGCGCGGTGAGGCGATCACCGAGGTTGCGCCCGCCGAGGTACCGGGCGAGCACCGCCAGAGTGTGCCGCTCGACGACCGGCCGGGCCTCGGTGACGGTCACCGCCCGGCCGAGCTCGGCGGACAGGCTCGTCACCCCGGCATCGGTGATGCCGCAGGGCACGATCTGCCCGAAGGCGCCCAGGTCCGACGAGCAGGTCAGCGCGAAGCCGTGGGTCGTCACCGCCTGCCGCACCCGCACCCCGATCGCGGCGACCTTGCGCAGGCCGTCCACGGTCCACACGCCGGTGCGGCCGTCGACCCGGCGGGTCGCGAGCCCGAGCTCCACGCAGGAGTCGATGAGGGCGTCTTCCAGCGCGCGCACATAGGCGACGACGTCGAGCGGGCGAGGTAGCTTGACGATCGGGTAGCCGACGAGCTGGCCTGGGCCGTGCCAGGTGATCTTGCCGCCGCGGTCCACGTCGACGACCTCGGTGCCGTTCAGCGGCCGTTCGAAGGGCTCCGTACGCCGCCCCGCGGTATAGACGCTGGGATGTTCCACCAGGATCAGCGTGTCGTTCACCTCGTCGGCCACTCGGGCCTCGGCGAGGGATCGTTGCATGTCCCACGCTTCGCGGTAGGGGACCACGGAAAGCCTCAGAACATCCACGTCATTCAGCCTACGCCCGCGCCGCGCTGCGTCACTGTGAGCTCGACCGGAGCTCCGGGCCCGCCAGCCGGCGGTCAGCCGGCGGGGTCCGCGCCCGGCGCGCCGGGTAGCAGCCGGGGCACGACAGCGGTCTCCACCGCGGTGCCACCGGGGCCGGGTTCGACCCGCCAGGCGTGCACGCCCGGCCGGTCGGCCACGGCCTCGACGAGCTCGGTGCCGTGAAAGTGCAGCCCGACGCCGTCGTCGGTGGCCCAGCCGGCGGGCAGCGTCCCGTCGGCGACGAGACGCTGGAACAGCGGGCGGCGCCCCGGCTCCGAGTCGTAGTGCGGCGTGTTGCTGAACGGCAGCAGGCCCAGGCCGTTCGTCACCGGCCGCAGGTCCGGGCCGAACGAGTCGGTGGTGCCACCGACATGCCAGCACAGGGAGCCGGCCGAGACGCCGCCGAGGACGACGCCGGCCGCCCACGCCTCGCGCAGGATCTCGCCCAGCCCGTGCACCGCCCAGACGGCGAGCAGGTTCGCCACGCTGCCCCCACCGACCCAGATCACATCCTGGGCCAGCAGGTGGCCACGGATGTCGGGGATGTTCGGCATGGGGAACAGCGCGAGATGGGAGACCCGCACGTCGGGGCGGTCACGGTTGAACGCGGCATATCCGCGGGCGTAGGCGCCCTGGTCGTCGCCCAGCGCCGTCTGCAGCAGACAGACCCGCGGCCGCGGGGCCGCCCCGGCCAGCTCGATCGCGTGCGTCAGGATCGGCCCGACCTTCGCGCCGTACCGGCCGTCGGGAAGGAAACCGCCGCTGGTGGCGAGGATCTGCACTCCGATCTCTCCCTGGTTCGTCGGCCGCCGGCGCCGCCGTTCGGATCCGGTCTCCGGCGATTGTCCGCCATCCGTGCATCCGCGCCGCGGTGGGCCGGCCACCGCCGCAGGTTTCCGACTTATGCCGGAGAGATTCACCGCCCGATTCCGCCTAGTTCCGCCCGGCGGGGGCCTGGGCCCGCCGTGACCAGCCACGCCCCGTCGCCGCCGACGCAGGCGGTGGCGCCGCCGATGGAGTGATCGTAAAAAGTTATCCACAAGCGGACGAAGATTAATGCAGACCCACCCCCTTTGAGCCTAGCGTCGCTACCTGTGACCTTCACCGACGATTCCGCGGACAGGCCGGCGCGGCGCGTCGGCGGGGTACCCGAGGTGCCGGGGGTGAGCGTGCGTTCCCGGCTGCGGGACGCGGGCTCCGGCGAGCTCTGGGCGGGTCAGTTCGACCAGTCCGGGGTCGAGTGCGTCGTGCGGCGGGTGCGTCTCGCCCCCGATCCGGTGCTGCGTTCGGCGGCGGTCGCCGCGGCCCGCGCGCTGGCGGAGCTGGCACATCCGCACCTCATTGCGGTGGTGGCGGTGCTGCCCATCGCGGAGGGGCTGGCGCTGATCACCGAGCCGGTCGTGGGCGCGATCAGCCTCGCCCGCCTGCTGGCGCTGCGCGGGGATCTCGACCCGGGCGAGGTCGTCACCGTCGGCCTGCCGATCGCGCAGGCGCTGGCCGCCGCGCATGCGGCCGGCATCGTGCACGGCCGGCTCGAACGGGAGGACATCCTCCTGGAGCCGACCGGGCGACCGGTCCTGACCGGCCTCGGGGTCGCCGCGCTGGCCGATGCCGCCCGAGCCGACCCCGTTCCGCCCGAGGCGGCTTCGGCGGACGTGCACGACCTCGCCGATCTGCTGCTGGGGGCGATGCGGGAGGCGACCGGCCCGGACGCGGCCGCGGTCGCGGTGGCCGTCGCCACCGCCATGATCGACGACCCGTACCGGCGGCCGAGCGCCGCCGAGCTCGCCGCCGCGCTCGCCCGCAGTGCCACCCCCCTGCCCGTTCGGCTGCCCGGCGACGGTGAGCCGAGGGCGGCCAGGCGGCCCGCGGGACCCTCACCCACGGAGACGTTGCCGAGGATCCCCCCGGTGGACCGGAC
>NZ_JAMPTM010000077.1 GCF_025403375.1 Frankia gtarii | reverse complement strand
GGCGAAGGCGGGGGGCCCGGGGCGGGCCGGGTCGTCGAGGTGGCGATTCCCGTGGAGGTGGGCGAGCTTGCCGGGCGGCTGAGTGTGCCCCCGCAGCCGGCCGGGGTGGTCGTGTTCGCGCACGGCAGCGGCAGCAGCCGCAACAGCTCGCGCAACCGGTTCGTCGCCGACACCCTGGCGTCCGCGGGCCTCGCCACGCTGCTGTTCGACCTGCTCACCCCGGAGGAGGAGCGTGACGTCGGGAACGTGTTCGACATCGAGCTGCTCGCCCGGCGCCTGCTCGCCGCGACTGCCTGGCTGCAGCACGTACCGGCGACAGCGGCTCTGCCACTGGGCTACTTCGGCGCGAGCACCGGCGCCGCGGCGGCGCTGTCGGCCGCCGCCGAGGTCGACCCGCAGGCCGTCGCCGACGTTGCCGCCGTCGTCTCCCGGGGCGGGCGGCCGGACCTGGCCTGGGAAGCGCTGCCGGCGGTACGGGCGCCTGTCCTGCTCGTCGTCGGCGGGCGAGACGAGCAGGTCCTCGAGCTGAACCGGCGGGCGCGGGAGCGGCTCACCGGCTGCGCAAGTCGGCTGGAGATCGTGCCGGGCGCGACACATCTGTTCGGCGAGCCGGGCTCCCTGGAGCAGGTGGCCGCGCTCGCCCGGGACTGGTTCGTCGACCATCTGAGCCTGCTGGGCCACGCGCACCGCGCCTGATCAAGCCCATCCGTCCGAGTATCCGTGTGTAATCAGGTGCGCACTGCTCGAAACGAGGGAACGACGTGAAGGTGGGCGCAGGGCCCACCTGGGGCGGGGCGTCGGGCGGAGGGGGTAGGGATGACCTACATCGGTTCGGTGGTCAGTAGGCCGCCGGTGACCGTGGCGAGAGCCACCACGATCGGCGAGGCGGCCCAGGAGATGGGGCGAACGGGGGTCGGCGCGCTGCTCGTCGTCGACGACGAGCAGCAGGTCGGGGAACGGCTGGTCGGCATTGTGACCGACCGTGACATTGTGCTGCGCGGGGTAGCACGGGGGATCGGGCCGGACGGCCGGATCGACGCACTGATGACCACCGAAGTGATCACCGTGCCGGCCGGCATGGGCGTCGAACGCGCCTACGAGATCTTCCGTGACCACGCGATCCGGCGGCTGCCGGTGCTGGACGGGCGACGCATCGTCGGCCTGGTCTCCGTCGACGATCTGCTGATCCGTAGTGAGCGGGAGATCGCCGACCTGGTCCATCCGCTGTGCGACGAGACCTTCGCCCCGCACCGCGAGGCGGCATCGCCCGTCGTGACGGGACGGACGCCGGTCACGGCCACGACGGCCGGCACCACGACGGCCGGCACCACGATGGCCGGCACCACGACGGCCGTCCGCATGGCCGGTTTCGCCGCGCCCGCCCGTCGACAGACCGCTCTGCATGCGCATCCTGGCGACACCCTGGTGGTCCACAGCCACATTCCGAGGGCGCCGGATCGGCTCGGGGAGATCTTCGAGGTGCGGACGGAGGCGGGTGACCCGCCGTTCGCCGTGCGCTGGTCCGACACGGGGCACGTCAGCTTCGTGTATCCCGGCCCGGACGCGGAGGTCCGCTGCGTCGGCGAAAGGTCGGCCGCGGACAGCACCCACTAAGTGAGCGATTCCGAAGCCGGCCCTCCCATGCCGCAGGTCAGGCCTCGGTGGCCACCGCCTGGCCGGCCTCGAGGGCGATCGTGCGGTCGGCGAGGACCTCGGCGTCGGTCGGGTCGTGCGTGACGATCAGTACGGGCGCGGACAGCGTCGGCAGGACGGTCCGCAGGAAGGCGCGGACCTCCCCACGGGTCGTGCTGTCCAGCGCGGCAAGTGGCTCGTCGAGCAGCAGCAGGCGGGGCTCCGTGGCCAGCGCGCGGGCCAGCGCCACCCGCTGGCCCTGGCCGCCGGACAACGCGCCGGGCCGGCGGTCGCCGAGGTCACCGACCCCGAATCGCTCCAGCCACTCCTCCGCCCGGTCACGGGCGTGCCGACGGCTCTGGCCGAGGCGGGCCTGCAAGCCGAATGCCACGTTGTCGCGGGCGCGCAGGTGCGGGAACAGCAGGTAGTCCTGGAACACGACGCCGACGGGGCGGCGCTCGGACGGGACGAAACGTCGTTGCGCGGGGTCGTCGAGTACCTGTCCGGCCAGGGTGACCCGCCCCTCGTCGAGCGGGAGCAGCCCGGCCAGCGTGCGTAGCAGGGTGCTCTTGCCGGCGCCGCTGCGGCCCAGGACGGCGACCGTCTCCCCCTGGGCGACCTGGACGTCGACGGTCAGGACGAACTGGCCGCGGCGCACCGTCACCCGGGCATCGAGGCCACCCGCCGCCGGCGCCGGCGCCGGCCCGGGCCCGTGCTCGAACAGGCCGGCGTGCGGAGTCCCGGGCGTGCCGGCGGTCATCGGATGCCCGCCTCGGCGTCGGCGGTCAGCGGGGTTTCGCGCGCCGCCCGGCCTCGCAGCACCCGACGGGCGCCCGGGAACCAGCGTGCGCGCAGCGCCAACAGCACCGCGACGCAGACGGCGAGCAGGACGAGGGAAAGCGCGATGGCGGCGTCGGTGTCCGTCTCCAGAGCCAGGTAGACGGCCAGCGGCATCGTCGTGGTGGTGCCGGGAAAGTTGCCGGCGAAGGTGATCGTCGCCCCGAACTCGCCGAGGGCGCGGGCCCAGCACAACGCGGCCCCGGCGGTGACAGCGGGCGCGACCATCGGGACGGTCACCCGGCGAAACGTCATCCAGGGGCCCGCGCCGAGGGTGGCGGCGGCGTCCTCGAAGCGGCGATCGGCGCTGTTCAGCGCGCCCTCGACGGAGACGATGAGGAAGGGCATCGCCACGAAGGTCTGCGCGATCACCACCCCGACGGTGGTGAAGGGCAGGGTGATCCCGAACCAGTCGTCCAGGCGCTGCCCGACGATGCCGCGCCGGCCCAGCGCCAGCAGCAACGCCACGCCGCCGACGACGGGCGGGAGCACCAGCGGCAGCGTGACCAGCGCCCGGAGCAGGGAGCGGCCGGGGAACCTGGTCCGGGCCAGCAGCCAGGCCAGCGGAATGCCGAACAGCAGTGACAGCGCCGTCGCCGCGGTGGCGGTCTCCAGCGAAAGGAACAGTGCCTCGCGAACGTCATGCTCGGTGATCAGATCGGGCAACCCGGACCAGGGCGCCCGGACGAGCAGCCCGACGAGCGGCAGGAGCAGGAACAGCGCGGCGATCGCGCCCGGCACCCACAGCGCCCACGGCGCGCGGCGGCGAGTCTCCCGGCGGCCCGAAGGGCCCGAAGGGCCCGAACGGCCCGTATGGCCGCTACGGCCCGGCAGCCGGATGTGGGGCCGCCGGGCCGAGGCGGTCCACGGCGGCGAGGTACCACCTGGGCTCGTCATCGCCGGCAGGCAACCCTTCTCGCTGGTGACACTGGTGACGGTTGCGAAGCGGGAAGCCCGCCGAGAACGAGGTGGTCCGGCGCGGCGAGGGTCATCCGCCGCGGAATGGGTCACCCGCCGCGGAACGGGTCACCCGCGGGACCTGGGTCGGTGGGCGGTCAGCGGCGGTCGGGCATCTCGATGACGACGTTGGTCGACTTCACCGCACCGACGGCGAGGACGCCGGGTTCGAGCCCGAGTTCGTCGGCGGCCTCCCGGCTCATCAGGGAGACCAGCCGGTGCGGCCCGGCCTGGATCTCCACCTGGGCCATCACCGTGTCCCGGGTGACCCGGGTGATGATCCCGGGGAAGCGGTTGCGGGCGGATTCGGCGACGACGGGTGTCCCTGCACCGTTCTGGTCGCCTGCCATATCCTTGGCGAACTCCGCCAGGTTGGCACCCTCGATCGCCCGGCGACCGGCGTCGTCAAGGACGGTAGGTAGTCGGCCGCTGTCCGCCCACCGGCGGATGGTGTCGTCGCTGACACCAAGCAGCGTGGCCGCCTCACTGATGCGGAATCTCGGCATGCTTGTGATGGTAACCCTGCAGGTTCGGTGAGTTCGGAGCGGTTAACCCGAATTTGCGGTGATTTCGGTGGTGTATCGTCCGCTCGCGCGGAGTTTATCCGGTGGGAGACTGATGGGACCGGTCGTGGCCTCGACCGGTCCGTCCGCGGCGGGATGACCGGTTGGCGCCCAAGCATCCGCCCCTACGGGGCACGATGCGGATGTCACCCGTCCGCCGACCCCCGTTCCTGGAGCGCCCGTGACGCCGCCCACTCGTCCGTTCGCCACCGCCGGCACTGCCACCACCGCCGCCACCACCACTGCCACCACCAGCACCGTCGGCGGCCCGGCCGTCGACTCCACGGTCCCGGTCTCGGCGCCGGTGCGGATCAACGTCCGCGCGCTGCTCGTCGAGGGTGACCGGATCCTGCTTGCGAACGAACGCGGCCAGACGTGGTTCCACCTGCCCGGCGGCCAGGTCGAGGCCGGGGAGACGGTGCAGGGGGCGTTGCGTCGGCTGCTCGAGGAGCAGGCGAGTATCGAACCCGATCACCTGACGTTCGCCGGCTGCATCGAAGGAGCGACGGCCGGGGGCGGCGAGCGGGCCGGGGTGCTCGATGTCGTCTTCGCGGTCGACCGGTCCTGGGCCGCCGAGTTCGGCAGCCGGCTCGACGACCTGGACATCGTCTCGGCGTCGCTGGCGAGCCTGTCCGATCTGCACCTGCGCCCCGCCGCCCTGCGCCAGCTCATCCCCGAATGGCTGCTGCACGCCCGACCGGCCTGGTACGGGACGAGCGCCCGCTGACCGCCGCGGCGTAGTTGACCTCAATCCGACTTCAGGTTCTAGTGTTCGGCCTGGGCCTGGGCCTGGGCCTGGGCTCGGGGCCGGGGCCGGCGCCGGATCCCGTGTTCGCCGGCGCCGACCCCGGGCCACTCGGCTCCGACCGCGACCTGGAGGACGGATCATGTATGCAGTCCGGCTGCACGAGTTCGGCCCGGCGGACAATCTCCGCTACGAGGAGATCGACGACCCGGTGCCGGCGGCCGGCCAGGTGCGCATCGCGGTGGCCGCGGCCGGCGTTCACCTGGTCGACACCACCCTGCGCCAGGGCTGGGCCGGCGGCCTGTTCCAGCGCCCCGACCTGCCGACCATCCCCGGCCGGGAGGTCGCGGGCACGGTCGACGCCGTCGGGTCGGGCGTCGACGAGGGCTGGCTCGGCCGGCGCGTCGTCGCCCATCTCGGTCCCACCGGCCAGGGCTACGCCCAGCTCGCCGTCCGTGAGGTCGACAACATTCACCCCATCCCGGACACCCTCGACGCCCCCGCCGCCGTGGCGATGATCGGCACCGGTCGCACCACGATCGGCATTCTCGACGTCGCTGAGCTGACCGAGCAGGACGTCGTACTGATCACCGCCGCGGCCGGCGGCATCGGCAGTCTGCTCGTCCAGGCGGCACGCGGCGTCGGGGCGGCCGTCGTCGCCGTCGCCGGGGGAGCCGCGAAGGTCGCCGCGGCGCGTCGCCTCGGCGCCGACATCGCCGTCGACTACACCCTTCCCGACTGGCCGGACGCCGTCCGGGCCGCCCTCGACGGCCGCTCCGTGACCGTGACGTTGGACGGGGTGGGCGGCGCCGCCGGCCGGGCCGCCCTGGAACTGATCGGGCCGGCCGGCCGGTACTTCACGTTCGGCTGGTCGGCCGGGTCACCCACCGTCATCACCACCGAGGATGTGACGGAGCGTGGACTGCTGGTTGCCTCCGTCCTCGGGCCGAGGATGTTCCGCCGGCCCGGTGGGCTGGCGGCGCTGGAGGAGGCAGCGCTCGCCGCCGCGGCCCTCGGCACCCTGGTGCCGGCCGTGCAGACCTTCCCTCTGGTTGAGGCCGCGGCCGCGCATGCAGCCCTGGAGAGCCGAGCGACGACCGGCAAGGTCGTCCTGCTGCCCTGAATCCCACCGGGATCGTGCCGCCGCCGGCGGCCAGGAGGGGTCGGCGCCCGGGTCGGACATGCCGGCCCCGGGTCTGGACGGGTCGGACCTGGACCGCATCGAGGTCGTGGCGAAGGGGACGTTGGCGCCCGCACTGACCCGAGCGGTCGCGGCCCTGGGCGCGGCCGGCTGAGCGCGCTGGTCCTGCCGGTGGCTTCGCGGGGCAACTCACCTCCGGGGGCACGGTCGGCGCCGCTAAATTCACAGGGTGACCCACGATGCCGATCCCGATCGGCACGAGCCGGTTCATGGTGTTGCCGGTGAGGCGGTCGTCGGGCGAGGTGACGGCGCGGTCGTCGTCGGCGTGACGGGCCACCGGGGTCTCACCGGGGAGCAGGCCCGCTACGTGGCCGGGCAGGCGCGCCGGCTGCTCGCGCCCCTCGCCGGCACAGGCTTCACCGGGATCACCTGCCTCGCCGAGGGGGCGGACAGCGTCGTAGCCGACGTGATCCTGGCCCTTGGTGGCCGGCTGATCTCGGTGATCCCGGCGGACGGGTACCGGGATTTCCAACCGGCCGCGCATCTCCGGGACTTCGACCGGCTACTGCGCCGCTCCGCCGAGGTTGTCCGCCAGGACCGCCCGACCCCCGATTTGGCCAGCCTGATGGCCGCGAGCCGGGTTCTCGTCGACGCCTCCGACCAGATCCTCGCGGTCTGGGACGGCCTGCCGGCCCGCGGCTGGGGAGGCACGGCCGACGTCGTCGAATACGCCCGAGAACAACATCGGCCCGTGCAGATCATCTGGCCGGCCGGCGCCGTGCGCCGCCGACCAGCCGACGGCGGTCTCGTCAGCGGGGGGTGAGCGGGACGACGCCCACCTGGACCGGGGTGAGACCGGCCGTGTGGGCGGCTGGCGAACCAGGGGTGGTGCCGGCGGTCCCCGCGGCCGGCGGGGCGGCGGCCTGTGCCCGTGCCGGTGGTGGGGCCTGGGCCTGGGTCTGGGCATAGGCCTGGGGCTGGGCCTGAGCCGGTGCTTGCCGGGCCCGGGCTGGCTGTGGCTGCTGGGCAGCGGTGGCGGCCGTGCCGCTGGTTGCCGGCGGTGCTGCGGCCGCGGCGACGGGCACCGCCGGAAGGCGGCCGAGGCGGGCCGTGGCGCCGTTTGCAGTAGCCCCGTCGGCAGTGGCGCCGTCGGCCCGACCGACCGCCTGGGCCGCCTGGGCCGGGCGGGGCTGCGCGGCGGGCTGCCCGGTCGGCATGAGGGGGGTGACGAGGAGTCCCCGGGGCAGCTGAGTGTCCAGGCGCCCGGTGGTCGCCGGGGCGTGCCCGGCGCCGACCGCGGGCTGACGATCGGCCGGGGCCGACGGTGCGGCCGGCGTGCCGGCGTCCTCGGAGCGGCTGGCCGCGGCGAGCCGCAGCGTGTTCAGCGCGAAGTCCTCGGCGGCGAGATCCTCCTGCTGCTCGTACTCGGTCGGGGCGAGCGCCGCGTCGCCGCCGGGGCTGATCGGGGTGGCGGCCGTCGCCTCGGCGGGGTCCGTGGAATCCACCGGCGCGGAGGACGGGCGCGCCGCCGGGGCTCGGTCGGCGGACCGGCTTTCGGCCGAGCTGCCCCCAGAACGCGTCTCGTGCAGGGGAGCCTGCGCACCGGTGGTCACATCGTCGTTGGAAGCGCCCAGCCCCGCCGCGGTCGCCGCCGCCGCCACCGCGGCCGCCGCCACCACCGCGAACGCGGCGGCCGGGCGGACCCGAGGCCGGCGCCGGGGTTCCTCCACCGGGTCCGGCGAGGACGGTGGCAACCGCCGCACTCCCGTAGCGGCCGCCGGACGCTCGGCCGATGCCAGCCGCCCAGTCGGTGGCGGGGGGAGCATCGGCGACGGGGGCAGGGTCGGCAACGGTGGCAGCGTGAGGCTGATCTCCGACAGGCTGGCCAGGTCTGGTTGGCCGCCCCCGGGTGCGTTTCGGCGCCGCTCGGCGGAGCGGTTCCGGACGCCGCCCTGGTTGCTCGCGCGGGCCGCACTGTGTCGACCACCGCCGGTCTGCCGGCTCTCCCCGTCTCCGTCTCCGGGTCGGGACGGCGGAGTCGTGATCCGTGCGGGGCGCTCGGGCGTGGGGACGGGCTGCCTGCGGGGGATGGCGGCGGCTGTTGCGCGGTCGCGCCCGGCGCGGCCCGGGCGCGGGCGCGGAGCGGCAAGCAGGGCCAGCAGCTCGGAAACATCGGGGAGTGAGGCGCCGTCGGCCTGGCGCACCCGGGCCAGCGCGCGGCGCACCCCGGCGCTGATCGGGCCGTTCTGGTCGGGCCGCGGCGCGCGTCGCCAGCCGCCGCGGCCCGCCGGCTCCACCGAGCCGGACGCCTTGCCGGTGGCGGCCAGGTCGACGATGCCGGCCCAGGCCACGATGTCGGCGGCCGGTCCGTCCCAGCCGCCGGCCGCCGGTCCGTAGCCGTACCCGGGCACGTAGCCGCCGCCGGACGCGGCCCCAGTCGTGGCTGCCTGCCCGGAGGCGGCCGTGGACAGCAGTAGCGGGCGCAGGGCGGCGGCGATCCCCAGGTCGACCAGGCGGGGGCCGATGACGGACAGGACGATGTCCGTGGCCGTCAGGTCGCCCAGCGCGCCGACCGTGTGGTGGGCCGCGTCGATGGTCTCCAACAGGGTCCGGGCGAGCCGGTCGATCTCGTCGGCGGACAGCGGCCCTCGTTCGGTGAGCTCGCGGGCCAGGGTGGGACCGCCGACGAACTCGGTGACGGCGTAGGGGCGGTCGGCGTCGGGCGCGGCGTCGAGCACGCCGCAGGTGTGCGGCCCGGAAAGCACGTGAGCCCGGTCGACGGCCGCCGCGAAGCGGGCCCGCATGTCGGCGCGCAGGGCGTCGCCCGGGTGCAGGGCGCGGATGGCCACCTGCGCGCCGCCCGGCGCGCGCCCCAGGTAGACGATGCCTGTGATGCCCGCATCGAGGCGGCCGAGCAGCTGATAAGGCCCGAGCGCCGAGGATTCGCCGACGGCGAGTGGCGCGACGTGGCGAGGTAGTCGAGCGGTCATGGTGGGTGCCTCGAATGCGACTCGCGGATGGCCGGCGGCATGCAGCCTCTCCGACGGTAGCTACTCAGGTCGTGTCCGTGAAGGCTGCTAAGCCCGTTTCTTCGGGAGCATCCGGGTCGTGGCCGCCATGCCCACGAGGCCCGGGTCGGGCGCGGGCGCGCCGACGGCACGCGGGTGCGCCCGCCCGGCGCCCGGATGGGCGGCCTCGATGCCGTCGAGTAGCCAGCCCAGGGCATGTTCGAAGCGGGGGGTGAGCAGCCGGCAGCCGGCGGTCCGCAGCGCCTGCAGCCGCGGCAGCTCCTCGGCGGTGACGAGCTCGTCGAAACCCGGTTGCGGTTCCAGCGGCGGTGCAGGACCATCGCCGCGGTGGTCGGTGTGCTTGATCGGGGCGCGGTAGGCCTGGCCGCTGAGCTCCCGCAGCGTGCAGCCGACCACCAGGTCGCTGACCGAGTGGATGATGCGCACCTGCTCGTCCGGATCGTCGGTGATGCGTGACGCGACGGTGAGGTACTGCTCGAGGTGGCGGAGCTTGTTGGGCCCGAGGGTGGGGCGAACCGCGACGTTGAGCGCCCACGGGTGACGCTGGTAGGACTGCCTGGTCCGCTGGGCGATCTCGGTCAGCGCCGCCCGCCAGTCGGCCGGGATCTCCTCGAGCAGATGCCCGCTGAGGAACTCGTTCCACATCAGGTCGAGTAGCTCGTCCTTGTCGCGGACGTGGTAGTAGAGCGTCATCGTCCCGACGCTGAGGCTGGCGGCGAGCCGGCGCATCGACACGGCGGCCAACCCCTCGGCGTCGGCAAGCTCGATGGCGGCCAGGGCGAGCCGCTGGGGGGTCAGACTGGGCCGGCATCCAGGTGGAGAAACCTGCCCCGCTCGGCGCCTCCCGCCCGGCTCGACGGCCGGTTCTGTCGGCGCGGCCATGACCTCGTCACCTCCGAACACGCAGCCGAACAGCAGTTTTTGGCGTTGGTACATCGTACGGCGTAGTGTTGCTTCCAGTCCTCGTACGGTGTACGACGACTGGTAGGAGGGGATGTTGGGAATGGCGCATTCTGAAGGAACGGGCGCATCCGGCGTCAGCGGTCCCGATCAGGCGTCGGCGGCGGCGTCCGGGGGCGCCTCGTCCGCCGAGGCATCCGCCGCAGGTAGGCGGGGTGCGGCCGCTTCGGCGTCGCCGGCTCCCCGGGCGAAGTGGGCCGTGCTGGTGGTGTGCTGCCTGGCCCAGTTCATGGTGGTGCTCGACATCTCCATTGTGAACGTGGCATTGCCGGCGATGCAGACCGATCTCGGAATGTCGGCCAGTGGTCTGCAGTGGGTGGTGAACGCCTACACCCTCGCCTTCGCCGGGCTGCTGCTGTTCGGCGGCCGGGCAGCGGACCTGTTCGGCCGGCGCCGGGTCTTCGTGTTCGGGCTGGGGCTGTTCACGCTGGCGAGCCTCGCCGGCGGCCTGGCCCAGTCCGAGACGCAGCTCATCATCGCCCGAGCGGTGCAGGGTCTGGGTGGCGCCGTGCTGGCCCCGGCAACGCTGAGCCTGTTGATGACCTCGTTCGCGGAGGGCCGGGAGCGGACCAAGGCGCTCGGCGCCTGGGGTGCCACGGCGGCCAGCGGCGGTGCCTTCGGAACGGTCGTCGGCGGCATCCTCACCGACCTCGCCGACTGGCGGTGGGTGTTGTTCGTCAACGTGCCGATCGGGGTCGCGCTGGTGGTTGCGGCGCGCGTGGTGCTCGTGGAGTCGCGCGGGCAGGTCAGCCGCCTTCGCGACCTCGACGTGCCGGGCACGCTGACCGTGACGGGCGGCCTGGTCCTGCTGGTCTATGCGATCGTCCGCACGGAGACCTCCTCCTGGGGGTCGCCGGTGACGATCGGGATGCTGGTCGGGGCGGTCGTGCTCCTCGGCGCCTTTGTCGCGATCGAGGCCACCACGGCCAATCCGCTGGTGCCGCTGAACATCTTCCGCTATCCCGGGATCGCGGTGGCCAACGTGATCGCGGCGCTTCTGGGCGCGGCGATGTTCGCGGTGTTCTTCTTCCTCACCCTGTTCATGCAGCGGGTCCAGGGCGACAGCCCGCTACGTGCGGGGCTGTCGATGCTGCCGATGCCGCTGATGATCATTGTGGCGTCGCAGCTCGTCACGCGGACGATCGGTCGGCTCGGCCCGCGGCCGATCATCGTCTTCGGCGCCGCGGTGGGCGCGTCGGGGCTGCTGTGGCTGTCGGCGATCACGCCGGGCGGCTCGTACTGGTCGCACGTGTTCGGCCCCCTCGCGGTGATGGGCTTCGGCATGGGATGCACGATGGTCTCAATGGTCTCCGCGGCCACCGCGGGCGTGCCGATGCGGCTCGCCGGGCTTGCCTCCGGGCTCATCAACACCGGGCGGCAGATCGGTGCGGCCGTCGGCCTCGCCGCCGTCACGACGATCGCCACGCATCACACCGAGGGTCGGCTTCGGCACGGGGTCCCGCAGCCCGAGGCGTTGACCTCCGGGTACTCGCTCGGTTTGTTCATCGGCGGCTGCGTCTTCGCCGTCGGAGTCCCGGTGGCCTTCCTCCTGCCGCGGCTGCGCCGGCCGCAGCCGGCCGTCTCCGAGGTGCCGGCACCGACGCGGCCCGCCGACGGCGACCAGCAGGCAGTCGCCAGCGCCGCCGAGGTCTGACCTCGGGTCGTCCGTCTACCTTGCCCTTCCAGAGGGATAAATCAGACACAAAGCCCTCTGGAAGGGCAAGGAACGTCGGCTACAGGCTCGGCCGGTGGGCGCTGGCGTCAGCGGCGGGCGGAGCGCACCAGCCCGACGATCTCGGCGGCGGCACGCTGCACCCCGTCCGGGCCGAAGATCTCGATGCGGGCGACCGCGCGACCCTGACCGGCGTGGACCGTGCGGACCTGGAACAGGTGCCAGTCCCGTACGTCCAGGTCATCGAAGAACGTGACGGTCTGGGACAGCACCGCCGCGGCCACCTGCGGCCGGTCGGCCGGCATGGGCGGGATCCCCGAGGCCGTGAGCAGATCGGCAAGCGGCAGAACCTCGCATGAATGTGCCAGCAGGGCCCGCCACACCGTCGGGTCCTCGCCCGCATCGCCAATCCGCTGCCACTGGTCGAGCCGGTGCGGTTCCACTCGCGGCAGCACCCGGACCTCCCACGGCATCATCCGCCGATCCGGGAAGGGCACCGCGTCCGCCGGCCCCGACAGGTCCGCCCGGCTCATCTGCAGACTGAGGAAGTCCGGCTCCGAGGCACGCAGCATCACGTCCGCCCGGCAGATGTGCAGCGAGCCCTGCCGGAAGGACAGCGCCAGCGCGTCGATCGACCCGCCGTGCGCGAGACGCTCGACGTCGACCCAGAGCGGCTGCTGGCAGTCCCCGGGGCGAGAGAAGATCGTGTGCAACGAGTGCACCGCCTTGCCCGGTGCCAGGCGTTCCGCGAGGACGATCTGCTGACCGAGCAGCTGCGCGCCGAGGATCCCGCCGTGCGCGCTCACCAGACATCGGGCCGGCACCGGTGGAACATCCCCGCCGAGGTCCAACACCGCCAGCAGATCATTCAGCGTAAAGCTGCCCGGCGTCGGGGCGTCGATCGGTAGCGGCGACTCGGGCTGTGCGGACGAGGAACCGACTCGCTGCGGATCGATGGTCTCCACTGACCGTTCACTCACATCGCACCCCTTTCCCTGCGCGGGCCACCCGACCGCACGGTGAGGGACGCGATCACCCTGCGCCGCGGCTCGGCGCGGGCAGGTGACCGGTCGCCGCGCCGCCGACAGGCCGTCGCGCGTGGATCACGACTCCGCCCGGCGCGGAGCCTCGCGGGTCAATATCGACCCGTTCGGTGTCATGGGCCGGCCGCAGTGGTGTACGCCACGTCGCCACGAATCGCTTACCAGCACAAAAGCCGCAAAATATCCGGCCTCGCCTCTTTGTGATCTGTATACGGATCCGGATACGGCTCGGGATACAGAGTTCATCGGTGCGTTACGCGCCGGGCAGTGAGCGGAAACGGTGCCCCCTGACCCTCGCCTCCCTGCGCACCACGACTCGCCTTTACGCACCGCAACTGACTGTGGCGGGTGGATGAAGACGGCAACCGGTGCAGCCGGCGGGGGCGGGCTGGCGGGGGTGGTCAGGGGCTGGCGACGGGGGTGGGGACGGTGGTGGAGGAGGAGCGGCCGAAGATCAGGGAGACTTCCATGATGCCGTGGTCCTCGGTGGAGATGCCGGGGAAGCTCGGGTTGGGGATGTCGTAGTCGGCGAAGACGACGGGGAGCTGGCCGACCGTGCGGATCGAGGTGCCGTCCCAGCGCGACTGCAGTGTCATGGTGACCCGGTGCGTCTGGCCGCGCAGGACCAGATCGCCCTTCGCCGACACGGTCCGGGTGGTCTTCGAGTCGGTGGGGACGGTGCCGATGTCGACGGGCTCGGCGAGGGTGAACATCGCGGTCGGGTAGGTGTCGGTGTCCATGATCCGGCCGCGGAACTGGTTGTCCCGGCGGCTTTCGTCGCTGGTCACCGAGGCCATCTGCGCGGTGAAGGACGCCTTCGTGGCCACTGAGCCGGCGATGGTGAGCGAACCGGTGACTTCCTTCGTCCGCCCGGCCGCCGTCGTGTCCTGGCCGAAGAGCACCTCCTTGACCCGGTAGCCGACCTCCGAACCCCCGGCGATCGCCCAGGAGCCGCTCAGCGAGCCGGCCGGTGCTACCGATGCGTTCTCGCCCGGCTGCGCCAGGGAGAACTCCTCCGGGGCATCCTTCTTGATGAAATTGATGTAGACGGCCGTGCCGCCCACCACGAGGATCGCCAGCACGACGACGGCACCGAGCAGGACGAAGAGCAGGCGGGGGCGCCGGCGCCGGGACTGCGGGGCCGGTGCCTCGGGTTCGGTCATCGGAAGATCGTCCCTCTCGCCGTCGGCCTTGGCGCCGGGTGCCGCCGAGGTCCGCCCCTATTGGTTGTCCAAACAACGATGTCGTGAGGGGGTCATTGTGCCTCTCACCCGCCGGCGGCCGTCCCGGGGCCGGTGTGACCGCCGCTGTCGGTGGCGTTCTGCTTGCGGGCGTGGTCGTCCTGGTCACGGGTCTCGTGGTCACGGGTCTCGTGGTCGCGGGGGTGGGAGTCGTGCCGCTCGGGCGGGCGGACCCGGCCCTGCGTGACCGAGTTGACCTGCACCGACAGCCCGTCGTCGCGCACGTGCAGGGGGACGACGACGAACCGTCCGGTCGGCAGGTAGGAGCCCGCCGGCGGCGAGTCCCAACTGTGCAGGCCCAGCCACCAGCGGTGGCGGGAGTCGGCGAAGGCATGGGCGCCGCCGGGGCCGAAACCGACCTTCCCGCCGGTCAGCATTGGCTTCGGTGCCGGCTTGCAGGGGCCGAGCGGGCCGGTGCAGGAGGCGCCGGCGACCACCTGGCGACCGTTGAGTTCCGGCGCGGCGGAGTACACCAGGTGGTAGCGCCCGTCCTCGACGATCATCGAGGGACTCGCGACCCGCTTCTGCTGCCAGGGCACGCTCGGGCGCAGCAGCACCGCCGGCTCGCCGGTGAGCACCAGCCCGTCCGAGCGCAGCCGCTGGGCCCACAGTGTCGGGCCCGCGCCGCCGGGTCTTCCCGGGCTGCTCCAGGTGAGGTAGGCGTGCCCGACGTCGTCAACGAAGGGGCTCGGGTCGGTGCTGCCGCCGGCCGCGGTCTGGCAGACGAACGGGGCCAGCGACGTGTCCATGAACGGCTCGTCCAGGTCGTCCGAGGTCGCCGCCGAGATGCAGCGGATGCCGAGTCCGCGCACGGTTGTCGTGTAGTAGAGGACGTACGAGCCCTCGAACGCGCCGATCGCCGCCGGCCCCAGCCCGCCGCCCGGGTCGGCCCAACCAGGCTGCGCTGTCAGGGCGTCGGGCTCGGTGGTCCAGCTCCGGCGATCCCGGCTGGACAGCAGGCTGATCGTGTCGGGGAAACGCGGGTCCACACCGACGGCGTAGGCCGTCCGGTTGCGGGTCAGCAGGGTCGGGGCGGGGAAGTCGACGCCGGGGACGAGCACGGCCCGGGTCGAGGCGCCCGAGCTCGCCTTGGACAGATACAGCCCGACCAGCACGATGGCGATGACGACCACGGCCGGCTGGCGTCGGGCGAAGTCGACCAGACCACCGGTAAGGCCCTTCTCGCCCATGCCGCCACCATTCTCATAGTGAGTATCTGATGGCGGAGTGTATTCACGGTGGGGTGAAGTTGGGCGTCAATCGACTCCGCGGACACTTCCTGTCGCCTCAGGTGTCGCCTCAGGCGTCGTCGCGGACGCCGCGCCAGACGCCGGCTCGGCATCCGGCTCGGCATCCGGTTTGAGCGCCGGCTTGAGTGCCGGCTCGGGTGTTGGTTCGGCGGACAACCCTCGCAGCAGGGTGGCGCTGCGTGGGTTCAGCCCGACGAGGGTCACCTCGGTGCCGCGTTCGCGGTACTTCGCGCGGACGTCATCGAGGGTGGCGACCGCGGCGGAGTCGAGGACGTCGGCCTGGGCCAGGTCGACGACCACTCGGGCTGGGTCGCGGGCGTAGTCGAAGGCGTCGGCCAGGCCGTCCGTCGAGGCGAAGAACAGCGAGCCCTGGACCGCGTAGATCCGTTCGCGGCCCTCCGGGTCGAGGACGCTGGTCACCAGGGTCCGGTGGGCGACCCGGCGGGTGAACAGCAGGGCGGCCAGGACGGTGCCGACCAGCACGCCGTACGCCAGGTTGTGGGTGGGAACCACGACGGCGACCGTCGCGACCATGACCGCGGTCTCGCCGCGGGGCATCCGACGCAGCGTCGAGGGTGCGATGCTGCGCCAGTCGAAGGTCATCACCGAGACCAGGATCATCACCGCGACCAGGGCGGACATCGGGATGTGCCGGACAAGATCGCGCAGCGGAACGACGAGCATCAGCAGGAAGCCGCCGGCGGCGAAGGTCGACAGCCGGCCGCGACCGCCGGAGTTGACGTTGACGATGGTCTGGCCGATCATCGCGCAGCCACCCATCCCGCCGAAGAAGCCGTTGACGATGTTGGCGATGCCCAGGCCCCAGGACTCGCGGTTCGGATCGTGGGTGGAGTCGGTCATCCGGTCGACGATCTGGGCGGTCAGCAGCGTCTCCAGCAGTCCCACGGCGGTCAGCGCGACCACGTACGGGGCGATGATCCGCAGGGTTTCCCAGCTCAGCGGGACGTCGGGGATGCCGGGCACCGGCAGCGAGCTGGGCAGCCGACCCTCGTCCCCGACCGTCGGCACCGACACGTGGAAACAGACCGTGACCAGCGTCAGGATCGCCACCGCCACCAGCGGCGCCGGGATCGCCTTCGTGACCCGGGGGACCGTCAGCAGGATCGCCAGGCCCCCCGCAACCAGGACGTAGACCTTCCACGACTCGCCGATGACATGCGGCATCTGGGCGGTGAAGATGAGGATGGCCAGTGCGTTGACGAAGCCGATCATCACGGTCCGCGGCACGAAACGCATCAGCCGTGCCACCCCGAGCACGCCCAGCACACCCATCAGCAGACCGACCCCGACGGTGGTCGCGAGCAGGTAGTTCAGGCCGCGCTCGCGGACCAGCGGCGCGGCCACGAGGGCCATCGAACCGGCGGCGGCGGAGATCATCGCCGGCCGGCCGCCGGTGAACGCGATGATCACCGAGATGGTGAACGACGCGAACAGGCCGACCTTCGGGTCGACCCCGGCCACCACCGAGAACGAGATCGTCTCCGGGATCAGCGCGAGTGCGGTCACCAGACCCGCGAGCAGCTCCACCCGGACGTGGCGCGCGCCGGGCCAGCGCCGGGCCAGCGCGGGCAGGCGTAGCCCCCCGACGACCGCACGACGGCCCCCGGCCACCACGCCGGCGATCTCACGGGCGGAAACACCTGTCATGGCACCGGAACCTCGACGATCGACGGTGGCTTCGGCGCAGCGCCGAAGCCACCGGGGTGGGACCGGACCCTACTCACCCGCCGCCTCTTGCCACCACACTGTGCATCGACGGGACGGCGACGCAGCCGATGGGGACGGCGCACCCGTGGGGAGACGTAACTGCTCCCCGGGGAACGGAATACGGCGGCATCATCGCCCTGGGAACGGCTGCGGGGCGGTGTTCCCCCACACCTCAGGTGGACGACCGGCGGTACGGTCCGGTTAGTCGGATCTGACGATACAAAGTCAGTTTCGATGACGCGGCGGGAGGGTTCGACCGGTCATGCCCGGGGTGCCCCGAGCCGGGTCAGATCCTGCTGCATCTGGTCGATCTCGATCGACTGGTTGAGCACCATCGCCCGGGCCAGGCTGCGCGTCCGGTCGGAATCGGCGTGCTGCGCCGCGTACTGCGCCATCGCCAGCCCGCCACGGTGGTGGTGCACCATCAGGGCGAGGAACAGGACGTCGAGGTCATGGCCGTGGATCGTCGCGAGCCGCCGTAGTTCGTTCGGGGTCGCCATGCCCGGCATCCGGGCGGTGTCGTTGGCGGAGGCGGCCCCGCCGACCGACCCGCTCATGCCCGGCATGTCGCCCATGGCGGCCGCGCCGGTGTCGCCGTGCGTGTCGTGCTCGGCGCCCGCGCCCGTGCCGCCCATCCAGCGCATCGGTGCGCCGCTGGCGCTCTGGGCCCGCCCCCAGCCGGACAGCCACGTCGACATGATGCCGATCTCCCGCTGCTGGGTCAGCGCGATGTCCTGCGCGACGCTGCGGGTCGACGCGTCGCCGCCGCGGTCGAACTCGATCATCGCCATCTGCACGGCCTGCGCGTGGTGCTCGGACATGTCGCGGGCGAAGCCGACGTCGACGGAACCTTCCCCCGGGGGGCGGTCGAGCAGGTCGCCCAACGCCGAGCCGGCGGCCAGCAGCCCGGCAACCAGCACCACGACGACCGGGGTCCACCACAGAGCGGCCCGGCCCCGGCGACGCCGCGGGGCCTCGCCGGCCTCGCCGGCCTCGCCGGCCGGGGCAGGACCGGCTTCGGCTGCGCTCGGTCGGGCTCGGGCGGGGCCGGGTTCGCCTCGTGCGGGCCGGTCGTCCTGCCCGCGCGGCTCGGCTGACACGTCTGCGGGCGCGGTGGGGGCGGCGGGTAGGCCGCCCTCGGCGCGCAGCTCTGAATCGCTCATCGTCCGTCAAGTCTGACGTAGGTGCCGACGTTTTGCGCGCCGCCCCCCGCGGGGCGGTGGGTCAGACGTGTAGGTGGGAATTGAAGACGAAGGTCCGCTTGCCGACCTGGACCCGGGTCCCCGGCACCAACGGGGCGGGCTGGTGCGGGCTGAGCGGGGTCCACACGGTGGCCTCGGGTGGCGCGATGTAGGTGCCGTTGGCCGAGCCCTGGTCGGTGATCACGGCGTCCCAGCCGGTCAGGGTGATCACGGCGTGTACCCGGGAGACGGCGCTTTCGCCGTCCTCGACCGGCAGCGCCCGCGCCTTACCGGCCCGGACGGCGTCGTCCCGGTCGGGCTGGCGGCCGATGACCAGGTCCATGTCGACGTTCATCGTCAGCCCGTCGTCGAACACGAGCACCCCGACCGTCGGCCGCGGACCCCACACGGTGCGGGCGCCCTGCTGGGCCAGCGACAGGCCACACTCGGCGCAGTAGGGCGCCTGCGGGTGGTTGAAGTGCCCGTTCGCGCACAGGACCCCTTCGACCTGGGGCTCGGAGTTGCTGGGCAGCATCGTCGGGGCGTCGTCCTCGTCGATGAGGTCGGAGACGGTGAAGGTCTGCCCGGGAAGCTGGGTCATGGCGTCGTGCTCGTCGTCGGTGAGGTCGTCGTCGCTAAGGCCGTCCGACAGGGGCTCGGCGTGCCCGCCGAGCTGGCCGATGTGGCCGTTGGACGAGGAGTCGACCGAGGCGCGGCCGAGCGCCTCGCGCCCGGCGAGCTCGGTCGGCGGGTCCTCGTCGAGTTCGTCGAGTTCGTCGAGGTCGGCGGCCTGGGTGGGTTCCGCCGCCGCCCGGCGACGGTGCGCCTCCTCCTCCTCGCTGAGCAGCGGGGCCAGCGCCGGCGGGGTGGTCGACATCGGGTCGGGGGCACGCGCGCCCGGGGTGGGGATCGCCGCGGCACCGGTCATCGGGTCGCGCAGCGGATCGAAGGCGGCGAGCAGCTGCTCGGCCGACGCCTTGGGGACGGGCAGCGCGGGCGTGTCGCTGAGCAGCAGGCTCACCCCGATCCCGGGCACCGCGCCGAGCCGCAGGTCGAGGGGGAAACCGAGGTCGCCGAGGCCGCCGGGGAAGCCGGTCGGGTCGACGATGCCGGTCGGCCCGACGTCGATCCGGGTGATCTCGGTCGGCAGCAGGCGGTCGACCCAGGTGGCCGCGTCCACGCCGGACAGCGTCACCCCGGACGTGCCGGATGCCACGACGTCCATCGCCCCGTGGACGAGCGCCGCGACACGGTCGTTGACGGTGGTCAGCAGGCTGAAGTCGGGCACCCGGTCGGGGTCGGCTTCGTAGAGGACCCCGGCGACCCGGCGCGCGAGCCGGCGGCCCATGGTCGACGCGGTCGTGCCCACCTCCGCGGCCACCTCGGCGCACAGCCCGAGCAGTCTGCTGGTGATCTCGGCGGTCTCGGGCCGGTCGGCACGCGCGACGATGAGCGCGCCGGGCAGCCGGACGACCACCCCGGTCCGATCCGGGTGCCCGGACTCCACGACCACCCGAAAATGGTCCAGTCCCGCCATGACCTCGCCCCTCGTCCCCACACCCCGCGCCGCGCCGGTCTGCGCCGCCGGCGGCCTTGTGGCACATCCTCGCCGCTCGGTGCGGCCCGTCCGGTACGGGTCCTATCCTGCCGTGCTCGCGGGCCGGCTGGTACCGGCTTACCGTCACCGCAACCGGCGATGTCCGGGTCCCGACAGGCGATCGCGCGTCGCGGGCACGCCATCCGCCTGCCGGGTGGTGCGCGCGCAGCGGCGGCTAGCCGAGGGCACGGTCCAGGTTGATCGCCGCGCTGATCAGCGCGAGATGGGTGAAGGCCTGCGGGAAGTTGCCGAGCGCCTCGCCGGAGGAGCCGATCTCCTCGGCGTAGAGACCCACGTGGTTGGCGTAGGTGAGCATCTTCTCGAAGACCATGCGGGCCTCGTTGAGCCGGCCGGCCCGGGTCAGCGCCTCCACGTACCAGAACGAGCACAGGTTGAACGTGCCCTCGTCACCGGTCAGCCCGTCGCTGCCGTCGGCGGCGTAGCGACGCACCAGGCTGTCGCTGACGAGGTCCTCGCCGACCCGGTCGAGTGTCGACAGGAATCGCGGATCGGTGGGCCCGGAGAACTTCACCAGCGGCATACACAGCAGGGACGCGTCCAGCCGCGGTGAGCCTGGGAACTCCATGTAGGCGCCGCGGGTCGGGTTCCACGACTCGTTCTGGACGAACCGGTACGCCTGGCCGGCGAGCTCCTTCCATTCGTTGGTGGGGCCGGGCAGGCCGCGCTGGCGCGAGATGCGGCAGGCCCGCTCGAACGCCACCCAGGTCATCAGCGCCGAGTAGGTGAAGCGCTGGCGCCCGCCGCGGGTCTCCCAGATGCCCTCGTCCGGTTCCTCCCAGTGCTTGGCCAGCCAGTCGAGCTGGCGACCGAGGGCCTCCCAGAGCTGGAAGGAGATCGGCACCTTCTTGTTGTAGAGGTAGACGGAGTCCATCACCTCGCCGTAGATGTCGAGCTGGAGCTGCTCGGCGGCGGCGTTGCCGATGCGCACCGGCTTCGAGCCGCGGTAGCCGGCGAGATGGTCCAGGACGATCTCGTCCAGGTGGGCGTTGCCGTCGACGCTGTACAGCACGTACAGCCCGGAGTCCTTCGGCGCCTCGTGGCAGCGCTGCTCCAGCCAGTCCATGAACGCGGCGGCCTCGTCGGTGAAGCCCAGCGCCATCAACGCGTAGGTGGTGAACGCCGCGTCCCGGATCCAGGTGTAGCGGTAGTCCCAGTTGCGCACGCCGCCGAGTTCCTCCGGCAGCGAGGTGGTCGGCGCCGCCACCAGGGCACCGGTGGGTCGGTAGACCAGCAGCTTGAGAACCAGTGCGCTGCGCAGGACCATCTCCCGCCAGCGGCCGTGGTAGCGGCTTTGCCGCAGCCACGACTGCCAGTAGTTCAGCGTCCGGGTGAACAGCGTGTCCGCCTCACCGGTGATCAGCGGACGGATCGTCGAGTTCCATTCGAGCACGATGTCGGCGGTCTCGCCGGTCACCAGGTCGAACTCGGCGTACACGGCGGTGCCGTCGACCCGCAGCGGCAACGCCGTGCGCAGCACGAGGGTGCCCCGCGCCGATTCGAACACCGCCCCCGACCCGGGGACCAGCGTCACCGTGTGCGCGGCGCGCCCATAGTCGAACCGAGGGTCGCAGCGCAGCCGGAACGTCGCCGTCCCGCGCACGGCTCGGGCCTGGCGGACGACGACATGCGGGGTCTCCGCGACGTCGCTGTCCACCGGGACCATGAAATCGACGACCTCGCCGACCGCCCGCGGGGTGAGGAACCTGGTCATCAGGACGTTCGAGTCCGGCAGGTAGAGCTGCTTGGCCGGCGAGTCCGGGCAGTGGATGCGAAACGACCCGCCGCGGTCGGCGTCGAGCAGGCTCGCGAAGACCGACGGCGCATCGAAGCGTTGCGGGCAATACCAGTCGATCGTGCCATCCGTGGCGACGAGAGCCACGGTACGCAGGTCGCCGATGACCGCGTGCTCCTCGATGGGCGGATAGTCGGTGTCGGGCATTCGTAGGCTCCGCGAGGCGTGATTGGCCGAGTTTCCGACCAGGGGTTATGCGGGGGACAGGCCAGGGAGGACGCCACCGCGCGATCACGACCCGCCGCCGAGTCGCTCGCGTCCTGGCGGCCGCCGCCGGTCGCCACCCGATCGATGGCAACCAGGCGAAGGTAACCCGCCGGGGCGGTCCACGCCCATGCCTGGCGATAAGCCAAAAGAAGGGCCCGGCCCGCCGTGTGAATTCACGATGTCGGCGATGCGTCGGCGCCGGGTCCGGATCGCGTCGGCGGAGGTCACCGGGCCGGTGGAACCCCCGGCGTCCCCGGCGGTCCGTGGGGGCCGCCGTCGGCGGCGGTGTCACCGTTCGCACCCCGGTGGGGGGTCTCGCCGCTCGGGCGTTCCAGGCCGCCACCTACGATCACGCCATGGCCGCCCACCCTCCGACCGCCGAGGACGGTCGTGCCGCGCTGGTGATGTTCGCTCGGGGCGACCGGGTTTTCCCGGTCGACGATCTCGGCGGCGGAATCTGGTCGCGGCGCGGCACTGTGCTGGCCGTGCACGCGGCCGGGCGCCGCGAGCCGGCCGAGCAGCCCGGGTCGGTGCGGGTCGAGTCGAGTCGAGGCATGGCGCCGGTCACCGCGCGTGCGACGGTCCTCTGGGATGACGGTAGCGCCGAGGTGCTGGCCGAGGATCAGCTCTGCCTCGTCTACGACCAGGAGGCCCCCGTCGGCGTCCAGGTCGTCACCCTACCGATGGTCGAGCCGGTGGACGTCGTGCAGCACGGCGGGCACGTCGTGCTGGTGCTGCGCGACGGCCTGGTCTCGCCCGCGGTCGTGGAGTCGCTGCGCGACAAGCTGCGTCGGGTGCGGGCGGCGCTGACCCCCACGGGGCCGGACCACGCCTCCGCGGCCGAGCTGCGCCGACGGGACCTCGACCTGCTGCGGGCGTTGATCGCGCAACTCACCGGGGGCGCGTCCGAACCCCACTGACGGGTGCTGGCGGTGCTGGCGGGTGCTGGCGGTGCTGGCGGGTTCTCGTGGGCGCCAACGGCTGGCAGACGCGGCCGGTCTGGGTCGTCCGGCCGCCGCCGTCGGGACGTCCGGGTCAGGACGTCGAGTACGGCCCGGGGCGCACTCCGCCCGGGCCGTAGGCGTTGCCGTTCATGCCGGCCCGCGGCTGCTCGGTCATCGCCTGGCTGACCTTCGACGCGATCGCCTCGGTTAGCCGGATCGCCTGCGTGAGGGACAGGTTCAGCACGATCTCGCTGTCATCGGTCATCGCGAAGCGCACCGACACATCGGCCATGGTGGTTCCTCCCAGTCTCGGTCCGCCCGACACCCGGCTCCGGTAGGTGGAGGCCGGAGGGAGACTCGCACGGGCGCTGCCTGCCGTGCGGTCTCGGGGCATGACCGCCCCACCATCCCCGATCGGGATCTCACGCCGTACGAGACCCCCCCTGTCATCTTCACCGGTGAGGCTGCTAGCGGTGCGCTGTTCCGACTCTGGGTGATCAGTCAACTTCAATGGCTCCCGTTCATGTGCGCCGGTCCGGACGGGAATGTCCATTGGTGATGGTGTCATCGCTTTGAGTGTTCTTCGAGGGAATCGCGGCGAATCTAGTGAGAGAGATCACACCAGGCCCACGGGTATCCGGCCGGCGCGCCGGGCGGGGTTCCCCGACTCGGATCCATCAGATCCAGCCGGGGAACCACATCCTCGCCCGCCAGGAGGAGTAAGGGATCACCTGCGCGGCGAGGATCGGGTAGAAGTACGCGAACAGCAGGACGACGACGATCGTGTAAACCCCGACCGTCAACGCGCCGGTCAGCCTGCGGGCGTCGGAAGCGCTGCGCGGGCCGAGCGCGAGCCCCGCGAGGGCCGTGATCCCGAGGACGAGGAACGGCAGGCACGGCAGCGCGTAGAAGAAGAACATCGTGCGTTTCGGGAACAGCAGCCACGGCAGGAACGCCGAGCCGAAGCCGACCAGTACCAGGGCGGCCCGCCAGTCCCGCCGGGCCGCCCACCAGGCGAGCATCCCCAGCAGGCCGGCGGTGCCCACCCACCACACCGCCGGATTGCCCAGCGCCAGCACCTCCCGGGAGCAGCCGGCCGGGTCGTGGCAGCCGGGCGTCCCGTAGGCGGGCGACGAGTAGAAGTACGCCACCGGCCGGGCCATCACCAGCCAGCTCATCGGGTGCGAGGCGAAGTCATGCCCCTGGTCGAGGCCCTCGTGGAACTGCAGCACCGCCATCTGGTACTTCCACCAGCCGTGCACCGCCGCGCCGAACCCGTTGCCGTAGAAGTGCCGGTAGTAGCCGCCGTCGGTGACGAACCAGCCCGTCCAGGTGGCCAGGAACGTCGCGATCGGGACGACGACGAACGTGGCGGCCCAGGCGGGCAGGTCCCGTCGCAACGCCCCCAGCACGGGCCGCCGCGCGCCGCCGGTGCGCCGTGCGCCGATGTCCCAGGCGATCGCGAGCGCCGCGAAGCCGATGATCGTGTAAAGCGCGCTCCACTTCACGCCCATCGACAGACCGAGCGCCACCCCGCAGGCCAGCCGCCACCGGCGCAACCCCAGCCGTGGCCCGTAGAGCTCGCGCAGCCGATCCTGGTGCTCCGCCGCGGCCGCTGCCGTGGCCTCCGCCTCCGCTGCCGTGGCCTCCGCTGCCGTCGCCGTCGTCTCCACCGCGCTCGCACTGTGCGCGCCGTCCGCATCCGTCTGCGCGCCATTCGCGCCCGGGAGGCCGCCGGCTACCGGGGGCGCCGGACCAGGTCGCGGGGTCGCGGCGGCGATCAGGCGGTCGGCGAGCCGGGCGCGCCCGTCGTCGCGGTCGAGCAGCAGGCACGCCAACGCCACGACGACGCCGGTCATCAGGAAGATGTCGAGGATCCCGATCCGGCTCTGCACGAACTCCAGGCCGTCCATGGCGAGCAGCAGGCCCGCGAAGCAGCCCAGCAGGGTCGAGCGGAACATCCGCCGGGCGGCGCGGGCGAGGACCAGCACGGCCAGCGTGCCGAACAGCGCCGAGGAGAACCGCCAGCCGAGCTCCGGGTCGCCGTGCGGGACTCCCCCGCAGTTCGTGTACCCGAACAGGCCCTCGGAGGCGGCCATCAGCCACTTGCCGAACGGCGGATGGACGACGTACGCCGGCCCGGAACAGGACTTCGAGTCGATCTCGTAGCCGGCGGTGAGCAGGCCCCAGGCGTCCTTGGTGTAGTAGACCTCGTCGAAGTACACCCCGCGCGGCTGGGTGACGTTCCAAAAGCGCAGCAGCCCGGCCAGAACCGTGACCGACAGGGTCGCCAGCCACCCGGCCAGCGGGGAGCCCGGCATCGGCGGGCACAGCCGCTCGCGCAGTGCCTCGGCCCGGGACCGCTGCGGTTGGAGTGGGTCAGGACCGGACACCCGCGGCGAGTCGCCCCCTCCGCTCGTGTTCCAGGGCAGGTGGGCCGTCGTCGCCGTCACACCGATCAGGGTAGGTCCTGGCTCCTGACAGACTGAGGAGGTGTCCGGGACCCTGGTGCTGTGCGGCGCTCCGATCGGTGACGTCCGGGATGCGAGCCCACGCCTCGGTGAGGTCCTCGCCACGGCGGATGTGATCGCCGCCGAGGACACTCGGCGGGTCCTCCGGCTGGCGCATGCGCTGGGCGTCACCATCTCCGGACGGATTGTTTCCTGCTATGACGCGGTGGAGGGCGCCCGTGCCGCGCTCCTGACCGACTACCTGCGCGAGGGGGCGACCGTCGCCCTCGTCACCGATGCCGGGATGCCGGCGGTGTCCGATCCCGGCTTCCGGGTCGTCGCCGCGGCCGCCGCCGCCGGCATGGCCATCACCGTCGTGCCCGGCCCGTCCGCGGTGACCGCCGCCCTGGCCGTCAGCGGCCTGCCCACCGACAGGTGGACCTTCGAGGGTTTCCTGCCGCGCAAGGGTGCCGACCGGCGTTCCCTGCTGCGCGAACTCGGCGGCGAGACCCGCACCATGGTGTTCCTCGAGTCCCCGCACCGGCTCCCGGCGGGCCTGGGCGACCTGATCGCCGCCTTCGGCGCCGGCCGCGCCGCGGTGCTGTGCCGGGAACTGACCAAGACCTTCGAGGAGATCGTCCGCGGCGACCTCGCGGCCCTGCTCGCCTGGGCCACCGACGGCCGCACGATCCGCGGGGAGTTCACCCTGGTGGTCGCCGGCGGCGCCCGGCACCGTCCGGTGACCGTCGACTTCGCCCCCGCACAGGCGGCGGCGACCGAGGCCGCCGAGCTGGCCTCGTCCGCCCCCGCCAGCTCGTCCGCC
>NZ_JAMPTM010000076.1 GCF_025403375.1 Frankia gtarii | reverse complement strand
GGCCGGGACGGGGCGGCGCGGCGCGGACATCGAGGGCGGGCCGCCCAGGAACGGCAGGTCGTCGCCGCGTTCGCCATCGACGTGCAGCCGGACGAGGGCCAGTGGGCGCCCGACGTCGGTGTGTCGCGCCGCCCGCGCGCGGGGGGGCCGGTCGGCGACCGGATCCGCCGACGGGGCGACCGGCGGATCCGGTCGCGACGCCGGTCCCGCGCCGGCCGACGCTCGCGGCCCGAACACGGAATCGTGCCCGGCCGGCGGTTCGTGGCCCGCGGGCAGGCGCGGCCCCCCCGGCGCGGCGGCCGGTCCCGCTCCCGGTCCCGGTCCCGGGACGGTCGGGGTCGGGGTCGTCGCGGCGTGCGGCGTCGGGCGGACCCGGCCCCGACGTCCGGATCCGGCGGTGCCGGCCGGGTCGGTGCCGGCCGGGTCGGTGCCGGCCGGGGGGTCGGCCGCCGTGAACGGCTCGCGCCCGTCCGCCGGACCGGCGACGCCCGACTGACCGGGGGTCGTGGGACCGGCGGGGCGCACCGGATCGGGGACGATGAGGATGCGGGTCACGCCGTCGTCGACCTCCGGCTCCGGCATCGCCCCCGCGTGGGGCGGCGCGGGCCGCCCCGGCGCCGGGGCCGCGCCGCCGGATGCCTCGGCCCGCTCCCGCGCGCCGGTCCCGCCCGGCTCGGCCCCGTCAGTCGGGGCGGGGCGGGCGAGCAGCTCGACCTCGCCCGCGTCCCGGTCATCGAGGTCCGCCAGGGTGAGACCGGTGCGCTGGCACGCGGCCAGGGCGATCCTTGCCAGCGCCGACCCGTCGAGGCCGGCGGCGGCGTCGACACCGTTGATCCAGCGGGCGAGGACCCGCAGTGCCGGCGCCGCTGCGGGGCTGATGGTCGCCGCCGGGTCGGCTCCCAGCGTGTGGGTGACCAGCGCCGCGTCGACGAGCTCGGGCGCGCGGGTGGCGTAGCGGGCGAGGGTGAGCTTCTCCCGCCAGGTCAGGGGCACCAGTGTGTGGGTGACGTCCTCGATGCGTATGGTCACGCGGCCGGTGCGCAGGTCGACGGTGAACGGCCAGGACCGTCCACCCGCGCGGACCCGCGGCGCCCCGGCATCCACGAGGACTTCCTCCGATTCGGTCACCGTTCCGGCTACTCCTCGCGCACGCGGGTGGCCGAGAAGGTGTAGACGGCCTCGCCGTGCGCCTCCGTCGACAGGGTGAACGTCTTCTCGTCCAGCACGCAGCCCTCGAAGGTGACCTTCCGGCTGGCGTCGCCGTGGCGCAGCACCGTGCTCACGACGAACTCCGTTCCCGAGTCGAGCAGCCCGTCCAGCGTCGCGTTGCCGGAGGCGACCCGCAGTGCGCCGGTGACGAACCGCAGCCCGAAGTAGACCGCGACCCGCTCGTCGGTGCCGATCGCCCCGACGTCGTGACGGTTGCGCACGTGCCGGTAGTCGATGGACTGCAAGCCCTCAATCACATCGTTGTTGACCCTCGCTTCGGAGGCGAACGCGGTGAAGATCTGTGGCATCGACGGCCTCCTCGCTCGCGGCGGCCTGAGACGGCCGGCCGCGGACAGTGATGGGAGCGTTGGGCCCGCTAGTTGCGGACGAGGATGGTCGCGTTGATGTAGTCGATCGCCCGCACCGGCCTGATCGCGATGTCGACCCGGACGATGCCGTTGGCGAAGTCGGCCTGGGTCGAGTGCACCGCGACGGTGAACGGGGGGCTCGTTCCGTCGGTCGACGCCACCAGCGCGCCGTCCCGGGCCATCTGCCCCAGCAACGCGCTGACCTGCTGGAGCAGGGCGTTACGCGAGCCGTCGGTGTTGAGCAGGCCGATGTAGACCTGCGCGATGGCCTTGACGTCGCGGACCGCCTTGTCCGCGGTGCGCTGCACGTTGATCTGCCGCCCGGAGGTCGCCAGCCCCTTGGCGACGATGACACCGAGCCCGCGTCGCTTCGCGATCGCCACGACGTTGCCGCGGATGAGCTGTTCCAGCCGTGCGTCCGTCACCACCGGCGGGTCGAACCCGAGCGCCGGCACGGTCTTGAAGGTGGGCGAGTCGAAGTAGTCGAGGTGGGCCAGCAGCCCGGCGAACGCCCCCGCGCTGCCCGCCGGGGCGCACAGCGCGAAGTAGTCGCTGCGGACGTCGTCGGCGTGATCCAGGATCGCCTTGACGTCGCCGGCCTGCTCGGTGGCCGTCACCGCGCCGACGCCGATCCGGTTGCGCGCCAGGTCGGCCATGGTCACGCAGTGCGCGACCACCTGCTGGTGCACGGCGCGCACCCCCGCGTCGTCGAGCTGACCGGCGACGCTCGCGATGACGAGGTCCGGCTCCTCCGCGGTCTGAAGCCGGTCCAGCGCGTCCTGGTAGTCGGCGGGGAGCAGGGACGTCCCGCCGACCAGCGGTGTCAGCTGGCCCAGCGCCGCCGGTGCGGACGTGGTGTGGACGGGAACGAACAGGTCGGTGCCCCGGACCAGCGCCGAGGCGGCGAGCATCCGCGGCAGGTACCGCTCGTCGTCGGGGTCCATGGTGAGGTCGGTGAACACCTCGGCCGGCTGGCCGTCGTCGTCGATCGCGAGGGTCACCGCCGGCGTGAGGTGGTCCACGGAGGACACCGTGTGGGTGACCCGGACGGCCAGGCCCGCCGCCGTGGCGGTGCGCGCGCGTACCTCGACGACGGGGTCGTGGCTGTCACCGGCGAGGGTCAGCGCCGGCTCGTCGTCCCCGCCGCCGGCCAGCGGCGTGCCGGTGTCGGCGTCGGGCAGGTTGCTCGCGTCGGCGACCTTGGTGAAGCGGACGGCTTCGTCGTGGATGCCGGCGAGGGCGTCGAGAGTGGCGAGGTGCGGGTGCCGGCGCGGGTCGGCGCCCTCGGTGAAGACCGTGACATCCACGGTGCGGACCAGCGTGGCCGTGTCCGCCACCGCCGGCAGCGGCGCGTCGTCCGGTCCGGGTGCCTCGGCGAGGACGTCGCTGTCGTGCGCCAGCGCGGCGACGAGCTCGGGGACGCTGGTGGCGGCCGGGGTGAGGCGCGGGGCGCCGTCGCCGGAGCTGACGGCCAGCCGGGCGGTCGTCGCGCTCGGGTGGGTGACGGCGACCCGGATCCTCGTGCCGTCGGCGCCGGCGGCCCTGGCCCGCACGATGAGCACGGTGTTCCCCGTGCCGTCGACCAGGGGCAGGCTGGCCTGGCCGTCGGTCACCCGCACCGCGAGCCGGTTGCCGGACCGGCCGGCCGCCACCGCGGTCGCCGTCACCACGGTGCCGACGCCACGCTTGAGCGCCGCGAACGCGGCCCGCGCGCCGGCGGCGCGCAGCGGGGTCGAGCCGATCCCGGCCGGCAGCTCGGTCGCCAGCCGCGGGTCGACGGCGACCAGCAGCTGGGACCGCGCGTTGATCTGGTCGAACAGGTAGTTGTCGCTGGCCGCGTCCATGACGAGGTTCCCGATGGTCTCGACGGGCCGCCCGTCGAGCGACACCTCGAGGTTGACGTACTTGACGCCCTCCCCGGACAGCGTCCGCACCTGGACGACCTTCACCGCCAGCCGCTTGCCCCAGCTTCCCTCGGCCCGCGCGATGAGCTTGACCACCGGGTCGCCCTCGTCGTCGGTGAGGAGCAGGGTCGCCTTCCCGCCGGCGCCGGGCGCCGTGCGGGCCACCACGGCGCGCGCGACCCCGTTGGCGAACGCGTCGCGCAGCTCGGGCATGGTGAACCGGCTGGCCGGGCCGAACTGGTCGAGGAACTCCGCATAGCCGCCGACCGTGGTGGGCTCCAGCGGACCGCGGTCGGTGACCCCGACGATGCCGAGGATTCCGGTGGCGCCGGGCAGGACGGGCGTCGGCTCGAGCACGGTTCGGACGAGGACACCGGGGATCATCGAGGTCGTGGGCATCGGGCGTCTCCTGTCAGGGTCGCCGATCGCGGGCCGGAGAAGCCGACAGGGTGAGCACGTCCCCGTCCGTGCCACGACCTCGCGGGCCTAAAGATACGCTCGCGACCCCTGCCAGGGAGCCGATTTCGCCTGGGACACCTGACCTGTCGGCTCACCGACACAAGGGGCTCCTGCGACGAACCGGGACGGGGTGGCCGGCGCCGGGCCGCCGACCCACCGCCTGCCGGGTCTGGCACCGGGCACGCCGGTGCGGGTGACCATCCCCTCCGACGCATTGATCATCTACCTCGACGACGCCCGCCCCCCGATCTGATCCGGGGCGCCGAACCCGGAGCCCTGGGGTTTCGCATAATGGCTGGCTGTGACCATTGCCCGTTCGTCTGCTGATGCCGCGCGACAGGCGGTGGTGGAGGGGGTGTTGGAGCGGATCACCTTTGTCAGCGAGGAGACCGGCTACACCATCGCCCGGCTGGCCACCGAACGGTCCGGTCCGGACCTGTTGACGGTGGTCGGTGCGCTGCTGGGCGCGCAGATCGGGGAGAGTCTGCGGCTGACCGGGCAGTGGGGCAGTCATCCCAGGTACGGCAGGCAGTTCCAGGTGCACTCCTACACCACGGTGCTGCCCGCGACGATCCAGGGCATTCGCCGTTACCTCGGCTCGGGGCTGATCAAGGGGATCGGGCCGGCGATGGCCGAGCGGATGGTCGCGCACTTCGACACCGACATTCTGCGGATCATCGAGGAGGAGCCGGCGCGGCTGATCGAGGTGCACGGGTTGGGACCCAAACGCACCAGGAAGATCGCCGACGCGTGGGAGGAACAGAAGGCGATCAAGGAGGTGATGGTGTTCCTGCAGGGAGTGGGGGTGTCCACCTCCCTGGCGGTGAAGATCTACAAGAAGTACGGGGACGGCTCCATCGGCGTGGTCCGCACGCAGCCCTACCGGCTCGCCGCCGATGTGTGGGGGATCGGGTTCAGGACCGCCGACACCATCGCCCAGGCCGTCGGCATCCCCCACGACAGCCCCGAACGGATCAAGGCCGGGTTGCAGTACACCCTGTCGCAGGCCGCCGATGACGGGCACTGCTTCCTGCCCGCACCGAACCTGATCACCGAGGCGGTGAAGATCCTGGCGGTCGAGCGGGAGCTGATCGGCCCGTGCCTGGACTCCCTCGCCGCCGACGAGGGCGTGATCCGTGAAGGTGTCCCGGTCGGGGACGCCACTGTCCCGGCGGTCTATCTGGTGCCGTTCCACCGCGCGGAGACCTCCCTCGCCGGCGGGCTGGTGCGCCTGCTCACCTGCGCCGAGGAGCGGTTGGCGTCGTTCGCGGACGTGGACTGGGACAGGGCGCGCAGCTGGCTACGGGGCCGGACCGGTCAGGACCTCGCCGACGAACAGGCGGAAGCGGTCACGCTCGCGCTGACCCGCAAGGTGGCGGTGCTCACCGGCGGCCCCGGCTGCGGCAAGAGCTTCACCGTCCGATCGGTGGTGGAACTCGCCCGGGCCCGCAAGGCCCGGGTGGTGCTGGTCGCGCCGACCGGGCGGGCCGCCAAACGGCTGGCCGAACTCACCGGACACGAGGCCTCCACCGTCCACCGGCTGCTGGAACTGCAACCCGGCGGCGAAGCCAGATATGACCGTGACAACCCGCTGGACGCCGATCTGGTGGTGGTGGACGAGTCCTCGATGATGGACGTCATCCTGGCGAACAAGCTGGTGAAGGCGGTCGCGCCGGGGGCGCATCTGCTGCTGGTCGGTGACGTCGACCAGCTTCCCTCCGTCGGCGCCGGCGAGGTCCTGCGCGACCTGCTCGCCGCCGACGCCATCCCCAGGGTCCGGCTGACCAGGATCTTCCGGCAGGCGCAGCAGTCCGGCATCGTGGTCAACGCCCACCGCATCAACGCCGGAACACCACCGCAGCTGAACGGTTTCGCCGATTTCTTCTGGTTCACCTGCGATCCGGCCGAGGACTCCGGGCTGCATCCGGCGGAGGAGACCGCCAAAATGGTGGTGGACGTCGTCGCCCGCCGCATCCCGAAACGCTTCGGGCTCGATCCCCGCCGCGACGTTCAGGTACTGGCGCCGATGCACCGCGGACCCGCCGGGGCCGGCAACCTCAACAACCTACTGCAGGAAACCCTCACCCCCGCCCGGGAAAACGTTCCCGAGCGCCGCTACGGCGGGCGGGTTTTCCGGGTCGGTGACAAGGTCACCCAGCTTCGTAACAACTACGAGAAGGGCAAGGCCGGGGTGTTCAACGGCACCGTCGGCGTCGTTACCGGCATCAATGCCGAGGACCAGTCGCTGACCATGCTCTCCGACGAGGACGAAAACCTCGTCTACGACTTCTCCGAACTCGACGAACTCGCCCATGCCTACGCCGTCACCATCCACCGTTCCCAGGGCAGTGAATACCCTGCTGTCGTGCTTCCCCTCACCACCTCGTCGTGGATGATGCTGCAACGCAACCTTCTCTACACCGGGGTCACCCGCGCCAGGAAACTCGTCGTCCTGGTCGGCTCCCGCAAGGCGCTGGCAGCCGCGGTCCGAACCCCGGGAGCCGGCCGTCGCCACACCGGCCTCACCCACCGCGTAGCCCTTCTCTGACAGTCGACCGGTCTAGGCCGAGCGGCTGTGCCACCGGCGGCTCAGCGGGGCGCTCCGCCCGGCGGACGGGAGCGTGCCGTCGTTGGTGACGGCGGGTGGATTGCCCGTCAGGGTGAAGGTCACGTCGGCGGTTTTTCCGCTGGGGCAACAGAACGAGTCGTCCGGGGCGTACAGCGCGTACCGGAGGACTACTTGTTTGTTGACGTCGTTTGCGGCACGTACCAAGGTCACGTCACTGCTCGGTTCGGTGGCGTCGTAACCGATGAAGCACTCGCCCACGAAGAAGAAGGCGCGCACGATGTTGGTCCCCGCTGGTTCCTGGAGCATGCCGATCACAACGTTGAGGCTACGTCCCTGATCGTAGCCCCTGAATTCGCTGACCTGCATTCCTTCGCCATGGATGAATGTCTCCGCGTCCCACATGCTCCTGATGCCACACGTCGACCGTGCCGTCCCCGTGGCGGTCACCCGTTCCGTATCGCCCCGCTCATGGCCGGTCGCTGCCGTCATGCCCCCCTGGCCCGGCGAGGTGGCCACGCCCGCGCCCACCGGCTGGCCCGGCCCGCCGGTCGGGGAGACATCGACCGCGCCTGGGCTCGAACCGGCTGGCGTGGTGGCCGGCGAGCCGACCGAGCCGGTGGTCGAACCGGCCGGCACCCTGGCCATCACCCCGGCTCGGGCCCCCGCGGGATCCGGCCGGCCGGTCGGGAGCACCGCCCAGGCCACCGCCGCGAGCAGCAGGAGCAGGCACGCGGCACCCACCGCCACGACCGGCCCGGCCCGGCGACGGCCTCGCGGACCGGCCGAACCCGGCTGACGGCCCGCACCGCCGCGGTCCGTGCCGGCGCCGCCGTCCGTGCCGGCGCCGCCGTCCGTGCCGGCGCCACCGCCTGTGCCGGCGCCACCGTCTGTGTAGCCATCGACCGCATTGGCACCGTCAACGCTGGCACCGTTGCCACCGCGGTCCCCGGACGTGGGCGCAGAGGTGATCGCTTCGTCCGCGCTGTCCGGCGTGGTGCCGTTCTCGGCGAGCCAGGAGGCGAGATCCGCCGCCGTCGGACGCGCCGCCGCATCCTTCTCGAGTGCCCGTCCGACGATCTGCGCGAGACGTTCCGGGACGCCGACGAGGTCCGGCTCCGTCCGCAGAATCCGCACGGCGACCGCCTCGATGCTTTCGCTGTCGAACGGCGGCCGTCCACTCGCGGCGAAGACCACGCAGGCTCCCCAGGCGAACACGTCCGTGGCCGATCCGGCTCGTTCGCCGCGGATCTGCTCGGGTGCCATCCACAGGCCGCTGCCGAGCACCGCGCCGGTGCGGGTGTGGTTCGTGGTGTCGACGGAGCGCGCGATCCCGAAGTCGATGACCTTGGGGCCGTCCCACGCGAGGATGATGTTGGCTGGCTTGATGTCGCGGTGAACGACGCCGCCGGCGTGAATGGCCACCAGCGCCTCGGCCAGCCCGGATGCCAGCGAGTCGAGCATCCGGCCCGCCAGCGGTCCATGGGTGGTGACCGCCGATGCGAGGCTGGCACCCTCGACGTACTCGGCGGCGTACCAGGGCTGCTCGGCATCCACGTCGGCGTCCACCACGGCGGCCACGAACCGTCCGCGCACCTGGCTCGCGGCCTCGACCTCGACGCGGAAGCGAACGCGGAAGCCGTCCTTCTGGAGCATGCGCGGCACCTTGAGGGCGACCGGCTGGCCGTCGGGACCGAACGCCAGGTAGACGATTCCCATGCCACCGGAACCGATGCGTTGGCGGACCTGATACGGACCGATCTGCCGCGGGTCTGCTGCCTGCAAAGGCGTCAACATGGCCTCTCCCCGCGGCTCAGCGAGTTCCCGGTACCAGGATCCCGACACAAAGGTGACGCCCACCCTCCCGCGCACGTTGCCACCTGGCCAGGATCGGTCGTGTCCGATCCGTGACAGCCCCTGCTGGTGATCTTCGACTGCTCGGACCTGCCGTGCGCCACCCGAGGGTGATGCGTGGCGCTGGCGGCGGTCGTCCGAAGAAACAATCCGGCAGTAATGACGTAGTGAATTGACCGGATGGTTGACGGTGCTTCCGTCGCGGTGCGACGCTCGTCAGGTTCCGGTGTTCGACATACCGGCCGTGTTCGTGTGGCGAAGGCCCTTCGGCGCCCACGCCGCGCGCATTCTTCCGCTTGCCGGACAGCGGGTGCCGAGCTCCGTCACCACCTGCGCCGAGGGGCCGCTGCGCTACTTCGTCTCCGAGCGGTTTTTCCATGTCTCACACAGATTTTCCATGTCTCACACAGAGGGGGTCACGGTGACCGCCACCCGAACCGCACCTTACGAAACCCGCCCGGCCAGTCCCGTCCTCGGCGCCGAGATCGTCGGTGTCGACCTGACGGGCGCCGTCGACGACGCCACCGCCGAAGCCCTGCGCGAGGACTTCTGGAAGCACAAGGTCCTGGTCTTCCGTGGCCAGCACCTCACACCGGACGCGCATGTGAAGGCCGTGCAGATCTTCGACAAGCCGTTCGACCATCCCAGGTGGCTCCACCGCTACGAGGACAACCGGTTGGTGTACGTCTTCAACCTCGAAAAGGGGGGCGCTGCCGCGCAGTGGCACGTCGGCGGCACCTGGCGGAACCCACCGTTCAACATCGAGTCACTGACCTACCAGGTGGTGCCGGAGGTCGGCGGTCGCACACTGTGGGCCGATCTGCAGGCGGCGTACGACGGGCTGTCCGAGCCGTTCAAGCGGCTACTGGAATCGGTCAACGCCGTGTACAGCGATTATCCGGGGGACGGGACCTACAACCGGCCACCGGTGACCGGTACCGTCGAGCACCCGGTGGTGCGCACTCACCGCCACACGGGCCGCAAGGGGCTCTTCATCAGCTCGTCGGCAATCCGCCTGAGCGGCATCAACGCGGCTGAAGGGGAGGCCCTCCTGCCGTTGCTGCTGGCGCACGCCTCCTCGCCCAACTACACCGTGGGCTTCGGCTGGAGGCCCGGAGATTTCGTGATCTGGGACAATCAGGCCACCTGGCACTACGCGGTGAACGACTACGACGGCCCACGCGAATACCGCAAGGTCATCGGCGGCTGACTCGGCTGATTGCGGCCCTCGTTTCTCCACCCCGGGTGGCCGCCAGCCAATCCTGCTGGCCATCCCTCTCGGTGCGGCCCCGGCCGGCTGCCGCCCGCGTCCCCGCCAACCCGATTGCCAACCCGATTGCCGGCCAGATCGCGGCCAGATCATGCCGAGGTTGAAGCACGGTTTCAGGCCGAAAAACCGTGCCCAAACCTCGGCATGACCCCGTGCGCAACTGGTCACAGAAGATGCGAGAGATGCGGCGGCCGACGGGGCGCGCGGGACCCCGGGCGGCCCAGCCTCCGCGGGGTGTCGCCGGCCGAGCCTGGCATCACGGTGCCGCCCTCGCGTAGAGACGGTGCCGCCCTCGCGTAGAGACTGAGCGGGCCGGCGACAGCGAGGCCATACCGACGAAGATCGCCAGCTCGTCGAGTCCTTCGACGACTCTCCCGAGAGCCACCTCGGCCAGGCCACGGCTAGGTCGCTGTAGTCGGTTCGGCGTGGCGTCTGCGGTAGTTGGCGGAGGCCGAGCGCTCGCCGCAGCGCCTCATCGAGCACCACCGCCTGGCCCCGGAGGGCGAGCGGTCGTAGAAGGCGAGCCCGCAGCCCTCGCAGGAACGCAGGCGGCCCGGCTCGCCGGTGGTCAACAGGTGCACCGCGTCCCGCGCGAGGACGGACAGCACGCCGGCCAGGTCGGGCTGCGGGACCTCGATCCGCGCCCAGGCATCCCCGCGGAGGAAGAACGTCGGCGTCGGCGCCGCGGCGCACACGTTGAGGTGCCCGACGTCCTCGGGATCGGGGCCGGCGCCGGCGAGCCGGGCCCGGACGAGGCGGTCCACGGCGGCGCGCAGTACCTGGATCCGGTCCACGTCAAGCGAGGTGAGCCCGGCCGCCGGGGTCGGCAGGTCGAGGGTGGCGAGCCACGCCGCCGTGTCGTCCGCCGTGGCGAGCAGGTCCGGGCCGTCCGGGGTGCGGGTGGCGACGAGGTCGAGACAGAGGCTGCCGGTGTCGACCCGCCTGGTGCGGGTGGTCGTGCGCATCGGGGCGGGCTCGGCCGCAACGGATGGGGTCACGTGACTCCTCGGACGGCTCGAACCGGATGTTCGTCAGGGGATGATGCCATGAGTCGAGGGGGCGATGTTGCTGGTTAAGTGCCAGTTATCTCGGGCGACTCGCCGAAAATCATTACAACATGGGTTGACATTACCCTTCCGGACGGCTTTGATCAGTCGCGTGACGACGGAGGAACCGAGGGCAGGTGTGACGGGCCTTCGCGTGCTCATGCCGCTCGTCACCTGCCGTGAGGTCGACCTCATGCGCACCGGTAGCGCCATCTGTCGGTGAGTGGCGGGGGCCCAGGCGGCGCCCCCAGGTGTGAACGCACGAGCCACGAGCCCCGCGACATCCTCGCGGGGCCGATCCGCGGTCGTCCGCGACCCGGTCTCTGACGACCCTGAGCAGTAACCCCACAGTCCACCCGCGCTCCAGAGTCGTGGCGCCGGGTTCGAACACGTCCCCCTGATGCGCCGTCGCCGGGCACCGTGCCCCGGCCGGTCGATGTCGGGACGAGAACCCCGACATCGACATCGACATCGACAACGGCGACGGGACATCGCTCCCGCCGCCCGGACCATCGCGCCTGTCGTGCGACGACCGCCGGTGCAGCCGTTGCGGCGCGCGAACGATCCCATCCGATCGGAGAGAAATGATCAGAACGACGAAGAGGCGCCTCGGCGTGCTCACCGCGCTGGTGACGGCCGGTGCTCTCCTCGCCGGATGCTCGACCGGCTCGGCCGCCGGCGGGGGGAGTGGCTCGGACACGGTCCGCTGGGGGACCAAGCAGATCGCGGTCGCCTGGGACCCGGTCGTCACCGGATCGACCGGGGCGACGAACTACCTCACGCCCATCTACGAGTCGCTGTTCACGCTGGACGAGAAGCGTGAGGTGAAACCGGCTCTCGCCGAGGGCTACAAGTACAACCCGGCCGGCGACGAGATCACCATCCGGCTCCGTCCCAAGCTGACCTTCCAGGACGGGTCGCCGGTCAACGCCGAGGCCGTCAAGTTCAACATCGACCGGATCAAGTCGCAGCAGAACTCGGCGCTGAAGGGGTCGTACAACAACGTCAAGTCGGCGACCGTGATCGACGACCTCACGGTGCGGCTCGATCTCGGCCAGCAGGACTACCAGATCCCCCGCCTGCTCGCCGTGCGCGGCGGCATGCTGCCCAGCAAGGTGGCCGCGGCGGCGGACCCGGTCAAGCTCAGCCAGACGCTCCCGGTCGGCGCCGGTCCGTACAAGGTCGTGGAGCTCGTCCCCGAGTCGAAGATCGTCCTGGAGAAGTGGGACGGCTACTGGGACGCGGCGAACATCCACGTCAAACGGATCGAGATCGACTTCGGCATCGACGCGAGCACGCTCGTGCCGGGCCTGCAGTCCGGTGTGTACAACTTCGCCCAGATCGACGGGGCGCAGATCCAGCAGGCGCGGGGCGCCGGCTTCGACATCCTGGCGGGCGTCGACCGGCAGTGGGGGTCGACCTTCCTGAGCCTCAACCGCAACAAGGCGCCGTTCACCGACCCGAAGGTCGTCGAGGCGATCCGCTACGCCGTCAACCCCGCCGAGTTCGCCGACAAGCTCGGGTTCGGCGAGGGCGAGCCGACCCACCAGCCCTTCCCCAAGGGGCACCCGGCCTACGTCGACGGGCTGCAGACCGAGCACCCCTACAACCCCGCCCGCGCCCGGGAGATCCTCGCGAAGGCCGGCTACTCCGACGGTGAGATCTCCTTCGAGATCGCCGGCATCGCCAACAACTTCGACCAGCCTGCGGAGGTTCTCCAGGAACAGCTCAAGGCGGTCGGCATCAAGACGACGATCAAGCTGACCGACTTCGCCAACTGGGGCAAGGGGTACTACGGCAAGACCCTCGCCGCGTCGATCTTCGGCTACGTCGGCCGCGACTCCCACGTCCAGGCGCTCACCGAGCACTACGACACCGGGGGCGTGCTCAACCTGAGCTCTCCCTACACGTCCGCGCCCTTCCAGGCGGCGCTCAAGGCGGTCCGGGCCACGCCCCTCGACTCGCCGGACTACGGGCCCCGGCTGCAGGCCGCCGCCAAGGCCGGGTACGAGAACGGCTCCACGGTGTCGCTGTACACCTACGCCTCCGCCATCGCCAAGAAGAAGTCGCTCTCCGACCTGCCCGCGATCGACGGCTTCCTGAGCTGGAAGGGCGTCGCGTTCACGCACAGCGACTGAGCTGACCCAGCCGACCGGCGAGTAGCCCGCACGACGAAGATCAATGGGAGTAGATCCAGTGTCCGCACCACCGCCTGCGCTCACCGCGCCGTCTGCCGCCCGTCGTGGCGTGGCCGCTCACCGGATCGGCCGGGCGGTCGCCTCGACCGCCCGGCTGCTCGCGATCTTCGTCCCGGTGTTCCTGCTCGGCACCTTCCTCACCTACCTGCTCGGGCATCTCAGCGGGCGCAGTCCCGCCTACCTGCAGCTCGGCGACGCGGCCTCCCCGCAGGCCGTGGCGGCCATCGAGCACAAGTGGGGCCTCGACCGTCCCTTCCTCGTCCAGTACGGGGACTGGCTCGGCTCGGTCCTGCACGGCGACCTGGGAACGAGCTGGTACAACGGGCTCAGCGTGGCGCACGCGCTCGGCCAGCGGGCCGCCATCACGCTGTCGGCCGCCGGGGTCGCGCTCGTTCTCGGCATCGTGTTCGGATTCGCACTCGGCGCGCTCGCCGCCCACTTCCACACCCGCTGGCCCGACCGGGCGATCACGACCTTCACCACGGTCATCTCGGTGCTGCCGCCGTTCATCGTGGGGATCGGGCTGGCGGCGGTGTTCGCGGTCGGCCTGCAGATCCTGCCGGCCGCCGGCTACGTGCCGATCCAGGCCGGGCTGGGCCCGTGGCTGAGCCACCTGATCCTCCCCGCGATCGCGCTCAGCTTCGACACGGCCGCCGACGTCGCCCGGCAGCTGCGCAACGGCCTGGTGTCGGCCTACCGCGGGAACTACGTCACCGGCGCGATCGTGCGCGGCCTCGGCCCGCGCCGGATCTTCTTCGTGCACGTGCTGCGCAACGGCATCGCGCCGGCGTTGGCGGTCCTCGGCCTGAAGTTTCCCAACCTGCTGGGCGGCGCGGTGATCATCGAGGCGATCTTCGGGCTGTCCGGCTACGGCGTGTACGCCAGCCAGGCCGCGGTCCGCGGCGACGTGCCGGCCGTCCAGGGTGTGCTCGTCGTCTCGGTCGTCCTCGTCGTGGTGTTCAACCTGCTCGTCAACATCGTGCTCAACCGCGTCACCCCCGACGCCGACCGGGGGGTCTGACCATGATCAGAACACTGTTGCGGCTCACGAGCGCGCGGGTCGCCCTCGTGCTGCTCGCGATCATCGCCGTCGTGGCCGTGCTGGGTCCCGTCCTGGCACCCTACGACCCGCTCAAGGGGAGCGGCCGGACGCTCGCGGGGCCCTCGGCCAAGCACTGGCTGGGCACCGACTACATCGGCCGCGACGTGCTCAGCCGCATCCTCGCCGGCGCGCCGCTGAGCATCGTGAGCACGCTGGAGGTCGCCGGGATCGCCCTGGTGCTCGGCACGATCCCCGGCATCCTCTCGGTGTATCTCGGCTCGGTGGTCGAGTGGCTGAGCCTGCGGGTCGTCGACACGTTCATCGCCCTGCCGTTCCTCGTCTTCGCGGTCGCCATGACGGCGCTGCTCGGCAACGGGATCACCCAGGCCATGATCGTCGTCGGCATGCTCCTCGCGCCGGTGTTCTACCGGGTGAGCCGGGCGGCGACGATGTCCGTCGCCCGGTCGCAGTACGTGGAGGCGGCCGCCATCGCCGGGGCCTCGACGGCCTGGATCGTCCGCAGTCACGTCTGGTCCAAGGTGCTGCCGTCGATCGCCGTCACGCTGGCCAACACCCTCGGCATCGGGCTGGTGGTGATCTCGAGCCTGACCTTCCTCGGGATCGGGATCCAGCCGCCCACCCCGACCTGGGGCGGGATCCTCGCGTCCGATCTGGGCTACCTCGCCCAGAAGCCGTACGCACCGGTCTTCCCGACCCTGCTCATCCTCGCCGCCGTCCTGGCCTGCAACCTCCTCGCGGACGCCATCCGCGACGCCGCGGGCGAGACCGGCCGCGCACTGACCGGCGCGAAGACCGCCCGGTCCAACAGGACCCGGCGCCTCGCCGCCTCGGCCGACCCGTCCCGGTCATGAGCAAGGAGCAACAGGTGACGTCGAGTGCGCAGGTTTCCGCCGATCGTGACGCGGTGCTCACGCTGACCGATGTGCGGATCCACAACGACGCCGCCGACGAGGAGCTGGTGCACGGGGTGAGCCTGCGGCTCAGGCGCGGCGGGGTCGTCGGCATCGTCGGGGAGTCCGGCAGCGGCAAGTCGCTGACCTGCAAGGCCGTGCTCGGCGTCCTGCCGGAGCACGTCGAGGTCTCAGGCGGCTCGATCGAACTGCTCGGCCGCGACGTCGCCGGCCTGTCCCCGCAGGAGTGGACGGCCCTGCGCGGCACGTCGATCAGCGCCGTCTTCCAGGACCCGGCGTCGTACCTCAACCCGTCCATCCGGGTCGGCAAGCAGGTCCAGGAGGTGCTGCGGGTCAAGCAGGGGCTCAGCCGGGCCGCGGCGAAGCAGCGGGCCATCGAGCTGCTCGACGCCGTCCACCTGCACGATCCCGAGTACGTCTACGAGCAGTACGTGCACGAACTCTCCGGCGGCATGCTGCAGCGCGTCCTCATCGCCATCGCGATCTCCCTCGAACCCGAGGTGCTCATCGCGGACGAGGCGACGACCGCGCTCGACACCACGGTGCAGGCCGGCATCCTCGACCTGCTCGTCGAGCTGAAGGACCGGATCGGGCTGTCGCTCGTCGTCGTGTCGCACGATCTCGCCGTCGTCGCGCAGCTGTGCGACGAGGTGCTCGTCATGCGCGACGGGCACGTCGTCGAGCAGGGCCCCACGTCCGAGATTCTGCACACCCCGCAGCACGAGTACACACGGCTGCTCGTCGCCGAGCACGAGCAGTACGGCCTGAACAGTTCCGCCACCGGTCCGCGGCCGCCAGCACCGGTGTCGGTGCCGGTGTTGGTGCCGGAGCCCAGAAGTTCGACCATGCCCGCGTCGACGGAGCCGGTCCTGCAGGTCGACGGGCTGGGCGTCCACTTCGGCCGGGGGCGCGGGCGCAAACAGGCGCTCGAGGGGGCCTCGCTGGTGATCCGCCCGGGAGAGACCGTCGGCGTCATCGGCGAGTCCGGGGCGGGCAAGTCCACCCTCGCGCGCGCGGTGCTCGGCCTGGCACCTGTCTCGGCCGGTTCCGTGCAGGTCGCCGGGCGGGACATCACCCACCTGTCGGGGCGTGAGCGGCGGGCGTTCGGCCGCGACGGCGTCGTCCAGTACGTGTTCCAGGATCCGCTGCGCAGCCTCGATCCGGAGCACACCGTCGCCGTGTCCGTCGCGGAACCGTTGCGCATCCGGGGCGGACTCGACCGGGCGGCGATCGACGAGGCCGTCCGGCGGCAGGTACGCGCCGTCCGGCTCGACGAGTCACTGCTGGACCGGTTCCCCGGCGAGCTCTCCGGCGGGCAGCGCCAGCGGGTGGCGATCGCCCGCGCGCTCATCAGCTCACCGCGCCTGCTGATTCTCGACGAGCCGGTGAGCGCGCTGGACTCGGCCAACCGCGTCGCGATCCTCGAGCTGCTCCGCGAGCTGCGCTCCACCGTCGGCGTCGCGATGCTGTTCATCTCCCACGATCTCGGGTCGGTCGCGGGGATCTCGGACCGGACGATCGTGCTCTACCGCAGCCGGATCGTCGAGGCCGGCGACACCGCGCGCATCGTCAGCGCGCCCGCTCACCCCTACACCCGGCTGCTCGTGGGGTCGGCGCCGACCCTCACCTCCGGACCGACCGACCGCGTGCAGCGCGAGCGGTTGCGGGCCGGGCTCTTCGTCTCCTGATGCCGCGACAACCATAAGGAAGGCACCCGTGAAACGACAGGTGCGACTCTGCCTGAACCTGCAGGCGACAGGCCGCCACGACGCGGCCTGGAAGACCCTGCCGCCGACATCGGACTGGATCGCCGGCATCGACTACTACACGGAGATCGCGCGGCTCGCCGAGCGGGCCCGCTTCGACGCGATCTTCATCGCGGACCGCCTCGGTTCGCTCGACGCCGCCTCCTACCGCCGGCCCTGGCGGGGGACGGATCCGACCGTCCTGCTCGCCGCGCTGGCACGCGAGACCGAGCACATCGGACTCGTGTCGACCAACCCGGCGATCCACGGCAACCCGTTCCTGCTCGCCCGCTCGATCGCGACCCTCGACCACATCAGCAGGGGACGCGCCGGCTGGAACATCATCACCAGCCAGGAGGACGTCACCCGCGCCGCCCTCGGCATCGACGAGGTCCTCGAGCCGCAGACGCGCTACCGCAAGGCCGAGGAGTTCATCTCCGCCGTCGACGCGCTGTGGGCTTCGCTCCCCGAGGAGGCGGTGGTCGCCGACGCGGAGGCCGACCTCTACATCGACGCGCGGCGCACCCGGCCGGTGGATTTCACGGGCGAGTTCTACCGGACGTCCGGGGTGCTCCCGCTGCCCGGTGGTTACCGGGGGCGCCGCCCGGTGCTCTTCCAGGCCGGGGCGTCGAGGCAGAGCAAGGAACTGGGCGCCCGCTGGGCGGACGCGCTGTTCACCTCCCAACGGCTCCCGGAGCTGTCGCGGGAGTTCTCGGCCGAGGTCAAGGGGCTCGCGGCGGCAAACGGGCGCAATCCCGACGATCTCCTCGTCCTGCCGGGCCTGTTCACCGTCCTCGGGGCGACCGAGGCCGCCGCCCGCGAGCGCAAGCGAGAGCTCGACGAGCTGCTCGCCGTGGGTCCGCTGGTCGAGCTTCTCACCGCGCAGCTGGAGTTCGACGTCTCCGGGCTCGACCTCGACGCGCAGCTGCCCTACGCCGAGCTGGCGGCGCGCGCGGCCGCGCCGGCGGTGACCGCGCGTCGCGACCAGCTCGTCGCTGAGGCGCGCCGGCGCGGACTCACCGTCCGCCAGCTGCTGTTCCACAACCTCACCGGCGGCCAGCGGATGATCGTGGGCACCCCGGAGCAGGTCGCCGACGACATCGTGGAATGGGTCGACACCCGGGCGTCGGACGGCTTCGTCATCAACATCGACGTCCAGCCCGCGGGGTTCGTCGAGTTCATCGACGGCGTGGTGACGGAGCTGCAGGACCGCGGCCGGTTCCGGCGCGAGTACGCCCACGACACCCTGCGGGACAACCTCGGGGTCGCCGGTGCACCACCCGGCGCACCGCCCGGCGGCGGCGAAACCGCGTCGGGGGAGTCCAGCGGTTCGGTCCGCGACGGGGGGCGGCGGTAGCCATGCCCGCACGCAACGAGATCAGTCGGGGGAAGCGGCAGGTCGACGCCCTCGCGTTCCCACGGACCGAGCCCGCCGAGCAGGTCGACGTCCTCGTGGTCGGTGCCGGACCCAACGGCCTCGGCACCGCACTCGAGCTCCACCGGCACGGGGTGCAGGCCGCGGTGGTGGATGCCGCGACCGGCGCGACGCTGGTCCGCGCCGGCGCCGCCGGGTACACGTCCCGCGCGCTCGAGGTCATCCGCGGGTGGGGGCTGCTGCAGCGGATCCAGCACGCGTGGACCTTCCCGCCGGAGTGGAGCACCGGCAACCTCCTGCTCACCTCGCTCGCCGGGCACCAGCTCGCGGGGACCACGCTGCGGTCCTTCGGGTTCGGTGCGACCAGCCGGTACTCGACCGAGACGATGCTGCGCCGGCCACAGACGGTGCTGCAGCGCGTCTTCCTCGACCGGCTCGCGGAGATCGGAACCCCGGTCTCCGGCGGCTGGCGGGTCGAGGGGCTGGCGAGCTACCCCGACGGTGTGACGACGACGGTGGTCGAGGTCGAGACCGGCCGGCGGCGCACGATCCGCTCCCGGTACGTCGTCGGCGCGGACGGCGGGAAGAGCACGGTCCGCACGCTGGCGGGGATCGGGCGCTCGGGCAGCTACGCCGACGAGCGGTACTTCCGGTTCGTCGTGCGGACCACCTCGGACACCTCGTCGGTGCTCGGGGCGTTCCCGCCCGCCACCGCCGTGATCTACAACGACCGCTACTCCGGGTTCCTCGCGGCCCTCAACGAGACGGACTGGCGGGCCTACGCCGGGCCGTACCCGCTTGACCGTGACCCGACCACGGACGAGCTGATCGCGCAGGCCCGGGCGGCGTTCGGCTTCGACGTCGAGCTCGAGGTCGTGTCGCTCACCCCGTTCTTCAAGAGCACGCGCATCGCCGACACCTTCTACCGCGACCGGATCGCGCTGGTGGGCGACGCGGCGCATGTCCGCACGCCGGGGGGCAACCTGTGCGAGGGCCTCGGCGACGTGGTCAACCTCGGCTGGAAGCTCGCGGCGGTGCTGCGCGGCCAGGCCGGCCCGCGCCTGCTCGACTCCTACGACGAGGAGCGACGCCCGCACAACTGGCGGATCGCCGACTACGCCCTGGCGGAGGACCGCCGGCACACGGCCGCCTACGAGCGCGTGCGCACCCTCGGGGTTCCGGCCGACGCCGACACCAGCCCGGACGCGGCACGCCGGCGCGCCGAGATCGGCGCGATCCTCGGGGCGGGCCGCGGCCTGCCGCTCGGGGTGGTCTTCGACGAGCGCTACGACACCTCGTCGGTCATCCGGTACGAGGACGGGCAGGCCGAGGCCGAAGCCGCGGCGCCCTGGGACGCCTTCGCCTACGACGACGACGCGCGCCCCGGGCACCGGGCGCCGAACGGCAACCTCGATCCCTTCGGGTTCACCCTCTACGACCGGATCGGCTCCCACGTCGCGCTGCTCGTCCTCGCCGAGGACAACCCGGCCACCGTCGCCGCCTTCGAGGCGGCGGCCGACGCCCGGGGCATCGAGCTCGAAGTCGTCCACCTGCCGGATCCGGCGGCGCGGGAGCTGTACGGCGCCCCGTACGCCCTCGTCCGGCCGGACCATCACGTCGCCTGGCGCGGCGACGGCAGCGACCTCGACGCCGGCGCGGTGCTGGATCTGGTCCACGGCCGCGGCCAGGCCCCGGCCCAGCCTCCGGCCCAGACCCGCAGCGCCGGCTCCCGGCAGCTCGTCGACCTGGCCGAACGTTGACGGCCCGCTGCTCGCGGTCCGTTCCCCGGGCGCCGGCCGGCGGCCCGTTCCTGACCACACTCCTAGATCGGAGGTCCTGACGGTGACGGTGGACCTGACGTCAAATCCGCAGCGCGGCCTGTCGCTGTTCCTGACGATCCCCGCGGACGGCGAACCCGTCCGCACGTACAACCAGTCGCTCGAGATCGTCCGCCTCGCGGAGGAGATCGGCTACGAGACGGTGTGGGCCGCGGAGGCGCACTTCACCCTGATCGGTCTGCCGTCCGCGCTGACCTTCCTCGCGGCGGCGTCGCAGACCACGACGACGATCAGGCTGGGAACCGCGGTGGTCCCGCTCACCTTCGACAACCCGATCCGGTTGGCCGAGACGGCGGCGCTGGTCGACGCGCTCAGCGACGGGCGGCTGGAGTTCGGCGTCGGCAAGGGCAACGGCGGGGGTTTCTCCACCGTCGCCTTCGAGGCCTTCAACCTGTCCGAGGACGACCGCGAGTCGCTGTACGCCCACGCGCTCGACGATCTGCGTCGGGCCCTCGGCGGCACCATCACCGCCGGAGAGAAGGAGGTGACCCTGTACCCGCCGCCGGCCGGGCTCCTGCCGCGACTGTGGCAGGCGACCGGAAACCCGAGGACGGCGGCCGAGATCGGGCGTGCCGGCGACAGTCTGCTCCTGCACCGTCTGGTCCCGTCCGGGGACGCCGGCCAGATCCAGTCGGGTCTCATCGACGACTACCTCGGCGCCCATACCCGCGAGCGCAGCCCGCGGATCGGCATCTCCCGCGTCCTGCTCCCGGCGCCGTCCCGGCAGGAGGCGATCTCCCTGCTGGAGTCCGAGCTGCGCCGCAACCCCGGCCAGTACGTCACCCCGGGCGGCCCGCCGGGCACGGCGGAGGAGTTCCTGGCCAGGTCGAACGTGAAGTACGGCGACCCGGACGACATCGTCGAGCAGCTGCTGGCGGACGCCGCGTTCGCACGGTCGACCGACTACCTGTTCAGCATCCCGCTGCCGCAGTCCTCCCCCCGGTTCCGCGACGGGCTTCGGCTGATCGCGCAGGAGATCTTCCCCCGCCTCCCGGCGCACGACCGGGCACCGACGGCATGACCGTCGAACACGGCAACGCAGACGGACCATCGACATCGAAGGTGAGGAACCGACCTTGACCACTGTGAGCGAGACGGCGACTGTGAGCGAGACGGCGACTGGGACCGGGACGGCGACGAGGAGCGCAGCCGCCATCGCGGCCGCGCGAGCCGACTGGGACGCCTGGCTGGAGGCTTCGGAGCAGCAGCGGCACGAACCGTACGGCTTCCTCGCCTACAGCGCGCTGCACTTCCTGGACGCCGAGCCCCGCCGCGTCGAGGGGTTCCCGGGACGGTGGTCCACGGGCGAGCAGGGGCCGGTCGTCGACCTCGACGCGGGGGAGTCCCTCACCGTCGACGGCGAGACCGTGACGGGCCGCCATGTCTTCGGCCCCGTCCGCGAGCGGGAGTTCCGCAGGGCGGCGTCGTTCGGCGACGTCATCGTCGAACTGTCCCGCCGCGGCGGGCACGACCTGCTCCGCTCGCTCGATCCCCGGCACCGGCTGCGCGAGACGTACCTTCGGACGCCGGCGTTCGACTACGACCCCGCCTGGGTGATCCGGGCCGCGTTCGAGCCGTATCCCGCCCCGCGCCCGGTCGAGGTCGCCGCGGCGGTCGACGGCATCGTGCACACCCACGAGGCCGTCGGTGAAGCCGTCTTCACGCTCGACGGCACCGAGTGGCGACTGCTCCTCATCCGCGCCGAGCATCTCGCGGGGGCCGGCCTCGTCCTGTTCACCGATGCGACGAGCGGAGTCACGACCTACGCGGCCAGCCGCCGGCTGATCGCCCCCCTGCCCGCGCCGGGCAGTACCCAGGTGGAGCTCGACTTCAACCGCGCGGGGAACCTGCAGTGCGCCTACACCCCGTATGCTCCCTGCCCGCTCGCCCCGCCGCAGAACCGCCTCCCGATCCCGATCGAGGCGGGCGAGCAGATCCCCTCCTTCGCGTAGGGGAAGACCGCGCGTTTGGCGACGCGAGGGCTGGCCTGTAGCGCCCGGTCGGGGCGGATCCCCGGCCCGTGTCGATCCCCGACCAGACCCGACCCGCGGCAGCCATGATGCCCCCGCGGGCGGTTCACCCGAGGATGCGGGCGGTGCCGAAGCCGGCAGTCAGCGGATCGCCGGCGGTGAACCGGCCGGGGCTGAACGCGGCCAGGCCGGGGGCGGGCTGTTCCCCAGCGAGCAGGCCGGCGACGTGGTCGCCGAGGACCGGGGCGAGTTTGAAGCCGTGCCCGCTGGTGCCGGCATCGACCCACACCCGGTCGGTGATCTGCCCGATCACCGGCTGCCAGTCCGGGCTGACGACTTACCTACTCTTACAGAGTTGTGGGGTGCGGTCGCCCGGCCGCGTTCCCGCAGGTCGGACCGCCGGCCTGGCCCGTAGGTCGGCGGGTGCCGGTCAGGCTGCCGGGGTGTCCTCGGGTCCGGCGGTCGGCTCCTCGTCGTCGGGGATGGGGTGGGCGTCGAGCTGGCCGGTGGCGTAGGCGACGATCCAGCCGTGGATGAGTTCGCGCATGCCGATGTTGCGTTCGTTGTGGGCCTGGTCGCTGGCAGCGTTCCACTGGTCGTCGGGGATGCGGATCTGGTGGCCGCGGTGGCGGTGGCGTCCTTCTCTCCCGGTCACGGCAACAACGCGAGCCTCGGCGCGGAGCGGCCTCACCTCGCCGGATGGCACGCCCGCGGCTGGTAGCGCCTACGGTCCGCGGCGTTCAGATCGACCGGCCAGCCAGAGGGCCGCAGGTGCCGCAGGCCGGCGTCAACGGGGCGGACCTGTTACGCCGGCTCCCAGCGCCAGCCGACGTTGTTCGCGCAGACGATTGCCTCACCGTTACCCGCCACGCCCGGGAGCGGATCGCCTCCGGCGACCTCGCCGAGGGCGCGAAGCTGCCAAGCGAAAAAACGCTCGCAGAGCAGTGGAAGACCACCAGACCAACCGTCCGACAGGCACTCGCGGCGCTGCAGGCCGACGGGCTGATCGACCGGCGCCCACCGTTCGGAACGTTCGTCCGGCATCCCCCCGCCGTAACCGTCCAATGGGCCACCGACCGCTACCAACGCCGGACGGACGGACCGACGTCACCGTTCGCGCGGGACACCGAACGGGTTGCGGCCACACCGGACTGGCGGTGGGTGACCCGCCGGGAACGCGCCGAACCGGACGTTGCGGCCCGGCTCGGGATCGAATCCGGCGATCACGTCATGCGAACCGAGTACGTGTTTCTCGCCGATGGGGAACCCACACAGACGTCCGTGAGCTGGGAACCGTTCGCGTTCGTCGGTGGCACGCCGATCGAGGAACCCGAAGGCGGCGAGGGCCCGGTCGGGGTCGTCGCACGGTTCGACTCGATCGACGTGCACATCGACGCGGTGACGGAGATCGTCCGGGCGCGGCCGGCGACGGACAGCGAACGGCAGGCGCTCAGCCTCGCCTCCGGCTCATGGGTGCAGCTCGTCGAGCGGACCCACCTGACAGGTGAGCGGCCGGTCGAGACGGCCGACATCGTGCGCCCGGCCGAGTACGCGGCCCGCGGCTACCGCATCCCAATCGACTTAGTACCCGGTGTTCGTGGACCAAGCGGGTGATCCATCGGTCGCGGAGCGGCAGATGGTGGGCGAGGAAGGTGATGAGGGCGTCGTCTTTGACGACTTGGCCGGGGGTGCGGGGCGGGATACGCAGGGCCGTGATGCGGTCGGCCCACGTTGAGATTCCTTGATGCGAGCCGGACTTCCGTCACGCTCGCACGCCGTGACCCACGCAGCAAAGTCGGCGTCTCGGTCACCGATATCGCATGAAATGTGTCGGGGCACGCCCACGTTCGCAAATTCTTGGAGTGCTGAAGCACTCCGCGCTACTATCTGCACGCGTTCCTGATTCCTAAGACTTGAAAGGTCGCTTGTCGTGGAATTTATTCTAGACACTAAGTTCACCCAAGAGGATCTGAACATATTCTACGCCACCGGTACAAATATCGTTATGGGAAAGCCGAACGCGGGTGGCGCCCCGAACGTGGCATGGATTGTGTATAGGGCGCTCATCGATAATAGTGTGCAATGGAACGAGGACTACGGCGTCTACGCCTCCACCGTCGATCTTACATCCAGTGGAGCGTTGCTTACGCAAATGTCAAAGTCGGAATTCCCGGCAGTGGATGGTAAAATCTATCCGCTGGGCCCGGCTGGATTCTTTGGCCCTCCATCCTCGGGCGGCAAGTCCGGCTCATTCTATGCACAGAACAACTACGCTAACGATAAAGGATATCTGACCTTCGGGATTTTTCAGTCTGCAACCGTAAACAACTCCGCCATCACGGGAAACGCTGTCTCTGCCGCGCCAGTCATGCGCAATAGCACTGCGGAAATTACTCCCTACACCACGATCTATTTGTGGACGCAATCTCAAGTGAAGGGCAACTCTGTTATAACCACTGTTACGTCTCCCCAGACAGTCGTCACCTTCGGAGGTTCTGTCTCTGAAGTCTCGCTGGCGTACGACAGAACTACTGGGAAATTTGTTTCCACAGCAGCCCTGAAAGCATCCGACAAGATTGAAGTAACTCACATTATTCCCGAGATTCTTTAACGAGTAGTGAGAGTGCTCAAATTGCGGGGGCGGCATGCCGAACTTGAACGTGGTAACCTGGAATAGCACGGGTGAGACTGTGGCGGGCGCGACCGCGCTGCACGAGGTAATCAATTACTTGGTTGGTACTGGGTGGCAGCCGCATGTAATCGCCATTCAAGAAGCAAATTCCGGGTCGGGCGGCAACATCTACGCAATGCTCGCAGGGCTAGGCGGTGCATACAATCAGCCACCGGTCCACGCTACCGAAGGTGGCTCCGGCGGTCGAGGATACCTGTTGATCACACACAACTCTGTGGTCGGCCAAGGAACATTTGCCCGTACTGATCTCGGCACGGATTGGGTGCTACAACAGTGGATCAAGGCGAGCCTTAGCCTGCCGGCGCAAAAGATTGCGGCGGACGAACTGGCCCAGATGCGTATGCCTGCCGGCGCAGCCCTCGCTTTTCAAGGAAGAAACGTTCCTTTCCTGACGTGGCACGCACCACGAGGTCCAGGGCCAATTCTTAGCAGCGCCACGCTGAAAGGAGGCGCCAATCCGGACTCCTATTTGTTCCTGCAGAACTCTGGCGTCTACCTTGCTTTGGCTGGGCCTGGAGTTAACAACCTAGCGATCATTGCCGCAGACCTCAACATTACAGTCGATCAAATCAATGCTTCTACGGGAATTCCCGCACTGCCTGAGGTATTGGACAGCTGGACCGGAGTATCGGATAATCTAGATCATATTATTGGCCACCCGCAGGCTGGTCAACCGGTCCCGGCGTTTCAGAACTCGGGTAACTTCCTCTCTGTAGGCACGCATCGAATACTAGTAAGCACGGTGGTATGGTAAAGGCCAAGTTGAATCCCCCCTGATTTCCGACCCTAGCGACGCGCGCCGATCTTCGCCTGTCGATGAAGTGGCACGAGCCAGCTGACGAACCCCGAGGCCCCGACACGTGTCGGGGCCTTTCGCCGCATCTGCCCGTCATGGAGCCCCGAGGATCCATGCTGACGCTCTGCGGAATATATTTCTTCGTTCAGCCCGGCGTTGAACCAGCGGGATGAGCTGGGTGACGTCGTGACGGTTCCGCCGGTCACGACGGCCGCGAGCGGAACCCCGCTGGCGTCGATGATCACATGATGTTTGCTGCCGGGGTGCGCCCGGTTGACCGGGCTCGGACCTGTCTGGCCCCCCTTTTTTTAGCGCGTGGAGGTGGGAGGAGTCGACCAGCGCCCGGTGCAGGTCCAACTCGGCCGGCGGCGTTGCACTCGGCCAGCAGCTGCTCATGCAGCCGCTGCCAGACGCCGGCCGTGTGCCAGTCGTGTAGCCGCCGCCAGCAGGTCACTCCCGACATGTCGAACAGCGTGGTCGGGAGCTTCGGCCAGGGCACGTCGTTGCGCAGCACCCACAGGATGCCTTCCAACGCTGCCCGATCATCGACCGGCAGCCGGCCTGGATACCGAAACCGCGCGGCGCCGTCGGCGGCAGCAGCGGAGCCAGCCGCTCCCACAGCTCCTGCGTCAGCACGTCCTCGCGCATGACGCGAGAGACCCACCCGCCCAGCCCGGCGCATCCGGGAGTGTCCGATCAACGGTGGATGTGGTCTGGCCCGTGCCGCCGAGCGTGACTCGGCGCGAAGGGACGATCATGAGCGAGACGCTTGATCCCATGCCGACTC
>NZ_JAMPTM010000075.1 GCF_025403375.1 Frankia gtarii | reverse complement strand
AGTCCGCCCCACCCCTCGACCACTCCCCCCGCGGCGCCTGGTAGAGTCCTCCATGTCGACGCGGGATCTTAACGGGATCGCGAAGGCAACGCGCCGTTAGCTCAATTGGCAGAGCAGCGGACTCTTAATCCGCGGGTTCGGGGTTCAAGTCCCTGACGGCGCACCCGTTTCTACCAGGGCATATGACTCTCGGTAGTCTCTTAGATTTGATCTTTATACCTACTTCTGTACCCCGTCTTTGTTTGCCTTGACGGCAGACGCGCCGAGCCACTGCGAGGGTACGCAGCCGCCCGGCGCGCCGCTTGGTTCACTCGGGTACAAGTTCAGCCCGTGAGTTCCTCGCCGCCCGCTTGGTCGGCTTCGCCGTCGCTGTACGTCTGCTCACCGAATAGCCGGTCGAGCCGGTCGACCGCGTCGCGCTGCGTCTCCGGCATCACATGGGGGTAGCCGCCCGCCCTCGCCGAACGCGACCTGCGGACCGTGCTGACGATCTACAAGCGGGGGACCGGCGCTTCTCAACCCCAGATCGCGACGATGACCGGGGTCCCGTAGCCGACGATCAGTCTCATCCTCAACGGCAAGCGCCAGGTCTCCAGCATCGAGACCTACGAGAAGTTCGCCGAAGGACTCGACATCCCCCGCGAGCGCCTCGGCCTCGCCGCCGCCCCATCCGCCGCGGACCAGCCGGCCGAAGGCGCTCCGGGATCAGCCGTCGCGGTAATGGCCGCCGACGCTGGGCCGGACCGGCGGACGGTTCTCGCCGCGATCGGGGTCGCTGCGTGGGCGATCGATGAGGAGCTGGACGAGGTCACCCGGCGGATGCAGCTCTTCGCCGCGTCCAACGTCGATGACGCCTCCCTTGAGCAGTTGGAAGCGAGCGTCGAAGTCGTCGGCCGCCGGTACGAGACCAGCGACGCCGCCACCGTCTACCCGATCGCGCTGAAGCAGCGCCGGTGGGTTGCCGAACTCATGACCGGACACCAGCACCCCGCCCAGCGTCGGCATCTCTACCTCGTCGGCGGAAAGCTGTCCGGCCTACTCGGGTATCTCGCGTTCGACCTGGGCAACGAGCTGGTGGCCCGCGCCTACTGCAACGAGGCCATGAGCCTGGCCAAGGCCGCCGGACACGGCGACCTCGCCGCCTGGGTCCGCGGAACCCAAAGCTTCATCGCCTACTACGGCGGCCGGTACCGCGAAGCCCTCGACCTCGCCCGCGACGGGCAGCGCTACGCCCGCAGCGGCCCCGCCTCCATCCGCCTGGCGATCAGCGGCGAGGCCCGCACCCTGGGCAAGCTCGGTGACGCCGCCGGAGTCGACGAAGCCGTGGGCCGCGCGCTCACCGCCCACGCGAAGATCCACGATGCTGACCCGGTCGGCTACTTCCTATCGTTCGACCCGTTCACCGCCTCCCGCATCGCCGGCAACGCCGCATCGGCCTACCTCGCCGCCGGAGCGCACGAGCGCGCCCGGGAGTTCACCGACCAGGCGATCCCCATCTTCGCCGCCGCCGAGTCCACCGCCAGCCACGCCCTGACCCTCGTCGACGCCAGCCTGACCTACCTCGCCGGACCATCCGCCGAACCCGACCGGGCCGGAGCACTCGTCAGCCAGGCATTGGCCGTCGGCGCGGACCTGCGCTCCGAGGTCGTCGCCCGCCGGGCCAAGGACTTCCTGACCACCGCCGCCCCCTGGCGCGCGGTGCCGGAGATCGCGAACGTCGCGGACGGCTGGGAAACCTTCCGCCGCACCGAGCGGATGGCCGACCACTGGTGGTGGCGCCCCGGATGGCGACCCGACCGGCACTACCTCACCTGGTACCTCGTCTTCCACGACCAGGCCCTCACCGATCATGTGGCCAGCTTCCAGCGCGAGCTTGCCGACCTGGACTACCTCGCCCCCGTGTCCGTCGACGGACTGCACATAACCGTGCAGGGAGTCGCGTTCGCCGACGAGATGCCCCCCGACCAGGTCGCCGCCCTCGGGAAGGCCGCGGACGAGCAGTGCGCCGACATCGAGCCGTTCACCCTGGTTGTAGGCCCGATCTCCGCCTACCCCGGCGGGACGTTCCTGCGCGCCGCCCCCTGGGTGCCCGTTGCCGAACTTCGGGAACGACTGCGCACCGCCATCGACACCGTGCTCGGCCCGGACCGGGTGTCCGACGAGCCGGCCCGGTTCAAGCCCCACATCAGCGTCACCTACTGCAACGCCACCCCACCGGCCACCGAGGTCATCGGCCGACTCACCGAGCTACGGCAGCGCCCACCGATCAGTCTCCCCGTAGCCAGCGTCGACCTCCTCGAACTCCGCCGCGACGGCCACGCCTACCGCTGGGACATCCGCCACCACATCGACCTCACCAGCAGAAACCACCACGAGGACCGGGGCCACGCCAACCAGCACGAGCACCCGACCGCGAGTAGCCGCCGCACGCTGCCGAATCCCCCGTTTTAGGATCAAGAGCTCTCAGCGGAAGGCCACGCCGCGCGACGGCTGCGCGCGGCCCTGGCGGGCCGTGCTCGCCGGCGCGTCGCGGCACGGCACGGCAGTAGGGTCTAGATCCACACGTACGACATAAAGCACAGGGGGAAGCGAAGTGGCAGACGACGCTCGAGTCGTACAGCGCTTCACGGCAGCCCAAGATGCGCTCGTGTTGCAGGCCTCCGACCTGTCACTCGAGACCATTGCGGCGATGGTTGACAGTCAAGCGATCGATGTGTCGCCACAGTTTCAGCGTCGTGAGAGATGGGATATTTCCCGGCAGTCAATGCTCATCGAGTCGTTCTTGATGAACATACCGGTACCGCCAGTCTATCTATCCGAAGATGACTTTGGGCGATACTCGGTTATCGACGGAAAGCAGCGAATCACGGCAATCCACGAGTACATGCGCGGCAAATTCGCTCTTTCGATGCTCGTGCGATTCCCGGAGCTGAACGGCTATAAGTTCGCGCAGCTTCCGCAGCAACTCAGAAATGCTCTTCTAGTTCGACCTTATATAAGAGCCGTCACGCTCCTGCGTCAGTCCGATCTCCAGACAAAATATGAGGTCTTCCACCGCCTGAACAGCGGGGGCGAGCCACTGAATGCCCAGGAGATTCGAAACGTACTCTATCGTGGACCGCTCAATGATTTGTTGGTCCAACTCTCTGCCGCCCCATTTCTCCGGCGTCAACTGAAGATTCGCGACACCAAGTCGCATGCCTATCGCGCGATGACAGACATCGAGTTTGTGCTTCGCTACCTGACGCTGAAGGAGACTTGGCAAAACTTCTCAGGTGATTTCCGATGGTCAATGGACCTCTACATGGAGGTCCACCAATCTCCCGGCGATGACGAACTCTCCGCAATTGGCGCGCAGTTCAACCGGGCGCTGGGCACCTGTGAAAATCTTTGGGGTGTTCACGCATTCAAGCGACCCGAGAAGGACGGATGGAGGGACCAAGCCCTTGCCGGGATGTACGACACCCAGATGGTGGCCGCCTCACTCCTGAGTGACGACGAGATTCGAGTACTCTCTGCGGCGAAGGACGAGCTTGTTCACGCCACGCGGCAGCTTTTCCTCGACGATGAAGAGTTTGATGCTGCGGTTCGGGTTGCTACCAACACCCCGACCCGTGTCCGCTATCGAATTGGTAGACTCCTTGACACGATGCGCGAGCTGGCGCGCTAGCATGTCAAAGTCCCGAGAGATAATTTTGCAACGGATTGCAACGACTGGATCGGCCATCCAGGAGTCATTGCTCATTGATCGCGCCCTCGCCGACAACGACTGGAACAAGCGCGCCCGCCTCTTGCGAAACGGCTTGATGGTCGTTGCCTTTAACTCGCTTGAGGATTTTGTACGTCAAAGGTCCGCAGAGCTCCTGGAGTTAGTGAGTCGCACGCCTCTGAAGTTCTCCGCTTTGCCGAAGGACCTTCGCGAAGCGGCTGTCATGGAGGCTTTTAGATCGGCCCACGCCTATGCGCAGATTGCCAAGCGGGAGGGCGACGACCCGATGGCGATCCTTCAAGAGGTTGCCGCCGAGGTGGCAAGTACCGCGTCGGCGCCACTGTCAATCTCGCGTTTTAGCCTTGGATACAAGGGGTCGAATGTTACAAAAACCGAAATAGGCGACATGCTCAAAGCATTCAACATAAAGGACGCTTGGCGAGAAATTGCTGACATCAGTTCTCGTGCCGGGCTGAGCATTCTTGCACTTGACTCCGCATACGACCAGGCGCAGCGGATGCGTAATGCCGCAGCGCATCGACCTGGCGCGAGTATCCAACCTTCAGACCTTAGTTCATTCTGCCAGACGGCGCTTGCCGTAGCTCTGGGTTTTGACGTGCTGGCGAGCCGCGCCTCTCGTCTAATTCACGAAGGTGATGAGGACTATGCCAGCCAGGCTCCCTGCAAGATTTCTCCGTCAATTCACATGATATTTGTGGATGATCGAGGGGGAGAATTCTTCGTGAAAAAGGAAGGAGGTGCTCGCGCGCTGAAGAGGTTTGATTCAAGTGAGTCTGCGTGGAACGACGCGCTGGCTCGTGCTCGCCCTAGCGGTGACGTGGTCGTCGAACGGAACCAAGCTGGCTCGCCAGTACGATGGGCCGTCACCGACACCCCATAGGCTTTTGCGCAGACCGGCAAGTGTGTTGAGAGGGCCCAGGTCATGTACAGCCATCCGTGCAGCCAAGCCCGCGGCCACCGGCCGACCGGTGTGGACGGCGGTGGACGCAGGCAGGGACGTGACCAGGCTCGACGGACGAGCATGGACGTCAGTGGACACCCCGGGCCGATCTTGTAATCGGGGGATAGTAGTGAAATGCTGCCGCACCGCTTCCGTTCCTCGGCGCTGGCGCGCCTGCGGTACGGGTCGGCTTGCCACTGACGTCCACTGATAATCCCCGCTCGGCGACCATGGCCCGTCGGGTCAGCGTTCCACGTTCGGCCCGCCGGGTTGCTGTTCCGTGGCAGCCAGGTTGGCAGCCAAGCCGGCGGATAGCAGTGGACGAGCACGGACCTCCGTGGAATCCAGAAGGCGCGCTACCAGGACCGGCGGACGTCAGCGGACGAGTACAGCGGAGTATCTGGCAATCTCATAATCCGTAGGTCGAAGATTGATCCGCGGTCTACACGCCGTGAGCACCCGAGCATGGGGCCGTCGGCTTGGGCGCATCCGCTTCGTATGATCGCCTTGGGCCTGCGTCGGTCGGCGGGTGCCACCCCCACTCGCCGACCCGTTGTGGAGGGGACCAGCCTGTTCGAGCCGGGCCAGGTTGGGGCTTGCACGCCATGCTCCCTTGCCCCGGTACGATCCGCGGCCGTGTACCCATCGCTGTACCCGAGCCGGTGGATGCCGGTGGACACCAGCGGACACGGACCGACGCCGCAGCCCAGGTAGCGTCACCCCAATGGACGTCGACGGACGTCCGTGGACGAAACGCCCGCTACTCTTAATCCGCGGGTTCGGGGTTCAAGTCCCTGACGGCGCACCCGTGTAGTCATTGTGCGAACGGCTTCCTTCGAGTTTGTCGCGGCTGGTAGATCCTCTTGCCACCTGTCACGGTGAGCTCGGGCCTGGCTTGGGGCGGGGGAGCAGGCCGCGCTCGAGCGCGACGACCACCGCGCGGGTGCGGTCGCTGACGTCCAGCTTGGCGAAGACCCGCAGCAGGTGGGTCTTGACCGTCGCCTCCGCGATGAACAGCCGCTCGCCGATCTCCGGGTTCGACAGGCCGTCGGCCACCGCGTTCAGCACGTCCACCTCCCGCGCGGTCAGGGCCACCGGGGCGGGCTGCCGCATCCGGGCCACCAACCGCTGCGCGACTCTCGGCGCGAGGACGGTCTCGCCCCTGGCCGCGGCGCGGATGGCATCGACGAGCTGGTCGCGCGTGGCGTCCTTGAGCAGGTAGCCCACGGCGCCGGCCTCGACCGCGCGCTCGATCTCCGCGTCCGTGTCGTACGTGGTCAGGATCAGAACTCGGGTCCCGGTCGGGCCGGCGACGATCTGGGAGGTGGCGCTCACCCCGTCGAGGACCGGCATGCGCAGGTCGACGAGGGCGACGTCGGGAGCCAGGCGTTCGACGAGGTCGACGGCCTGGCGGCCGTCGCTCGCTTCGCCGACGATGTCGATCCCGGGCTCTGTGGCCAGCAGGGCGACGACGCCGGCGCGCATCACCGTATGGTCGTCCACGACGACGATGCGAAGCTTGGCCTGTGTCATGTCCACCTGTGTCACGTCTCCACCTGTGTCACGTCCACCTGGTCTGTCCCGTCACACACCTGGTCTGTCCCGTCACACCTGATCGTTCGTGGGGATCATGGCGAGGACGCGGGTGCCCTCGCCGACCGCGCTGGTGACGGTCAGCTCGCCGCCGAACTCGGCGAGGCGTTTACGCATGCCGTCGAGGCCGAAGCCGCGAGAATTCTCGACGACGAAGCCTCGGCCGTCGTCGGTGATCTCCAGTTCGACGGCGTGGGCGTACCGGGCCAGCAGGACTCCCACCGTGGCGGCGCCTGCGTGCTTGCGGACGTTGGCCAGCGACTCCTGGGTACAGCGCAGCAGCGCGATACGGACCGGCTGGTCGCACTCGACGTCCGCCAGCTCCGCGTTGACGGCGAGCCCGGTGTCCTCGGCGAACCGGTCCAGAGTGCGTTGCAGGGCCCTGGCCACCGAGTCGGGCGCGACACCGCTGTGGGGGGCGGTCCCGACGAGGACGCGGGCTTCGGCGAGGTTCTCGCGGGCGGTGTTCTCGATCGAACGTAGCTGCTGGGCGCTTTTCTCGGGATCGCTGTCGAGGCCGGTGCGGGCCGCCTCCGCCAGGACGACGATGGAGGCGAGGCCCTGGGCGATCGTGTCGTGGATCTCCCGGGCGATCCGGTCGCGTTCGTCGGTGGCGCCCTCGCGGCGGTGGGCCTCGGCGAGCTGAAGCTGCGCGCGCTCCAGCTCGCCGCTCAGCCGGCGGGCACGTTGTTCGCTCTGCTCGACAAGCTTGTACACCCATAGTCCAAGAAGTACGGAGGCCGCGTAGCCGACGAGGGTGGCGACGACGTTGCCAGTGCGGAAGTCCGGGCTCCAGCCCTGCGTGCCGGCGCTGCCGACCACGGTCGCGGCGGCGGCGGCGCCGCTGTAGCTGATCGCGTGCCGCGGCCCGCCGGTGAAAATCCAGAATTGCGGGAGCGTCACGATGAACAGCGCCGCGCCGCCGCCCGGCAGGTAAGCCATCATGCCCAGACCGGGGACGAGCAGGTAGAGATAGGTGCGTGGGCGTAGCAGCGGATTGTCGGGGAACACCGCCACGAGCCCGTAGGCAAGGCCGAGCACGGCCGACAGCGCCAACGACCAGTACTTCGCCGCTCCGGAATCGTTCCACACGGCGAGGGCCGCGGGGACTGGGCCAAGCACCAGCCAGGCGGCGGCGTACCACCTGTGGAGCATGCCGATTCCGGATCTACCGGTCGTTGGGCCGCGGCCGTTGATCCATGGTGGTCAGCCTACGTTTTTCAGTGGCTGGGAAACAGGGACGCCGTCGCCGTCCGTCGTCGTGGTCGACGACACCCGACCCGCGCCGCGCGACGGCCACCAGCTCGCCCGGCCGAGCAGCAGCATCAGGGCGGGCAGGATCATGATGCGGACCACGAACGCGTCCAGCAGGACGGCCACGGCCAGGCTGAAGCCGATCTGCTTCATCTCGATGATGTGCAGGCCGACGAAGCTGGCGAACACCGTCATCATGACGAAGGCGGCGCTGGTCACGACTCCGGCCGAGCTGCGGACGCCGTCGAGTACGGCCATGCGGGTGGGCACGCCACGCAGCACGGCCTCCCGGATCCGGCTGATCACGAAGACCTGGTAGTCCATCGACAGGCCGAACAGGATCACGAACAGGAACAACGGCACTCGGGACCCGATCGACCCGGTGGAGGTGAAGCCGAGCAGTCCTTCCGCCCAGCGGCCCTGGAAGACCCACACCAGCACGCCGAGCGAGGCGGCGGCCGAGAGCAGGTTCAGCACGATGCCGACGGCGCCGAGGACCACCGAACGGAACGCCCCCACCGTGATGGCGAAGGTCACCAGCAGCAGCGCGCCGACGATCAGCGGCAGTTTGTCCATCTGGTGCTGGGGATAGTCGGCGTAGCGAGCGACGTCCCCGGTCACCGCGGTCTCGGCGCCGGCCAGCCGGCCGACGGTGGCCGGCACGTAGTCCTTGCGGAGCCGGTCGAGGGAATCCTGCGCCGCGTCGTCGCTCACGTAGTGCGGTACGGGGAACTCGATCATGCTGATCCGCCTGTCCGGCGAGGTCCGCAGCTCCGCCGTGCCGGCCAGCGCCGGATCGGTGACGGCGCGGCGCTCCAGGTCGCGCAGCGCGCCGGTCACCTCGTCCGCGAGTCCTGGATCGGCGCGCACGACCACCTGGTGCATCGACTTCAGCTCGGGGAACGCCAGGTTCAACCGGTCGTAGGTCCGCATGGCGGGGATGGCGCGGGAGTGGGTCTCCCGGCCCATGTCGGTCAGGTTGATACCCAGCAGCGGCAGCGCCAGCGCCAGCATCGCGAGTACCGAGACGACCAGCGTGGCGGCGGGATGCCGGCTCGTGGGGCGCAGCAGGGCCGAGATGATTCGGCCAGCGCCGGTCCTCGGCTGCTTCGCGCGTACGGACCTGTCGCGGTGGGCCGCCCGGGTGGCCTTGCGCTCCGCCCGACGTTCCGCGCGGGCACCGAGCTTGACCAGCAGGGCGGGCAGGACGGTCAGCGAGCTGGCCACCGCGACCAGGGTGACGACGATCGTGCCGGTGGCGATCGAGGCGAAGATGACGTCGTCGGCCAGGAACAGCGTGGCCGACGACACGGCGACCGCGAGGCCGGAGAGCACGACGGCCCGCCCCGAGGTGGCCGCGGCCAGCTCCACCACGGCCTGGGAGGTGAGCCGGCCGCCGGAGCGGGCCCGTTCCTCCCGTTCCCGCTTGAGGTAAAACAGCGTGTAGTCGACGCCGACCGCCAGACCGATCAGCAGGATGACGTTGGTGCCGACGCCCGCGTCGGGGAAGACATGCGAGGCCAGCGTCGACAGGCCGACGGCCGCGGCGATCGACGACAGCGCCAGCAGCAGCGGCACGGCCGCCATCGCCGCGGAGCGGAAGACGAACAACAGGGTGAGCAGCGTGACGGGCAGCGCGATCATCTCGGTTCGGGAGAGGTCCTCGCCGCGCTGGTGGTTGACGCCCTTGCTGATGGACGGAGAGCCGGTCTCCGCCACCCACACGTCGGGATGCGCCTGCTGCACCTCGGCGGTCCGCGCCTGCAACGGGGCGACGTGGTCCGGGCCCTCACGCTCTTCGACGTCCAGCGTCACGTCGACGCGGACCGCCGTGCCGTCCGTCGAGCGGATCGGGTCGGTCACGGACAGGACGTGGGGCAGTCCCCGCATCCGGCCGGCGGCGTCCTGGGCCGCCGCCTCGGCGGCGACCGTGTCCAGTGGGCCCGTACCGGGCCTCGCGGTGATCAGTACCCGTTCCACGGGTCGTTGCTGAAGGCCGCCCGCGGCCGCCATCGCCTCCGCCCGCCCAGCCTCGCCGACGCGGAAGTCCTTGGTGGTGGCGGGATTCGAGCCGATCGAGACGCCGACGCCGAGGCACACCGCCACGAACAGGAACCAGCCGACGATCGCGCGCCAAGGGTGCCCGGCGCTCCAACGGGCCACGCGTACCGGGAGGCTCGGTGCGGGGAGATTGCGTACCGGGAGATTCATAGCGCACATGCTGATCGGCGAGGTGCTGCCGCCGACAGGTTCGGCCGGTTGAACCTGATGTCCACCGACCGGTGGACACCACGGCGATTCCCCAGGTCATCCCTGCTCCGGCAGGCGGGATTCGCAGGTGCCGGCAGGGTCAGGGGCAGCTCTTCCGGTACCCGATGCCGGGGACGTAGCGTTTCCATTCACTGGCGGTCAGGCCGTTGCCGTGGAGGATCACGCAGGCCTGATTGGCCGCTCGGCGCGGAAGCTCGGTGAGCTCGTCGAGGTCCCACAGGAGCACGGCGTTGTCGCTGCCGGCCGAGACCAGGGTGTGGCCGTCGGGACTGAAGGCGACAGCCCGGACCGAGTCGGTATGGCCGGCGAGGGCGGCGCGCTGGATCGGGTGGGACGGGTCGGTGACATCCCAGCCGAAGGCCACCGAATAGACGGCTCCGGCGTGACCACTCAGGGTCGCCAGGGAGGCCGGGGCCTCGGGACGCGTGACATCCCACAGGCGCGTGCGGCGCGCCCCACAGGCTGCAACCATCCGGTCGGCCGCGTCCATCGACAGCTCGGACGCGGCGCCGGATGCACCCCGACCAGGGTGCCGCCGACCGAGACGTGGCCGTGCCCGGCAGCTTTCCCTGCCAGAGGGCGCCGTGTAGGCCAGGGGCCTGAGCGGCGAGCACGGCGATGGCCTCGTGCAGGTAGTCGTAGGCGACGGTCTGGTCTCGGCAGGGCAGTTCGGCGGTGTAGGCCACCCCTCACCGGGACGCGGGGCCTCTCGAAGATGATCTTTGGTCGATCAGACCCGGGGCTGTGCGCTGGTCGGCTCTACGCAGAGCCGCCCGCTACCGAACGCTGGACGACTTCGAACTCCAGCAGGGACGAGCCGGAGGCCACCGGACGCGCGCGCTCGCCGGAGTGCGCCTCCATGGCCGGGCCGGTGAGCCAGGCCTGGAAGGACTCCTCGCTGTCCCAGTGGGTCACGACGAAGTACCGGTCGTCGCCCTTCACCGGGCGCAGCAGCTCGAACGAGACGAAGCCGGGCTGGCCGTCCACCGCATGCAGGCGGTTGGCGAAGCGCTTCTCCAGCTCGGGGCCGGCGCCCTCGGGAACCTCGATGGCATTGATCTTCACAACGGTCACCCGTTCAGCCTAGGCCCCATCCCGGGAGCCGTTGCAGGGCACGGCGACGTCGAGCGGGACGCGCCGCGCTTCCCGGTGGTGCGACGCTGGCGTGGATCCTCCTTCGGCGGCTCCACCTCGCCGGCAACGTCGGCATCCGGCAGTTGCTCGACATCGACATCGGCATCGGCATCCCGGCCAGCCCGAACCTGCACGAGGTCGTCCAGCAACGACCCGACATGTCACACCCAGGTGGCAGACTGCCCCCGTGAGTTTCGACCTTGCGATCTGGGAAGGCGAGCGGCCAGCAGACGACTTGGCCGCTGGGTCCGCGTTCGACGAGATGTTCCAGCGCTACGACGACGAGGACCCGGAGATGCCCGCGACGGACCGCATCGCCGCCTACTGCGAGACTCTGACGCGCCGGTGGCCGGATGATGACACTGCCCCATGGTCAGTCACACCCGGGCCCTCCGGGCCGTTCCTCTACCTTTGCATCGTGTGGAGTATGGCCGACGAGGTGTCCGCCTACGCAGCCGAACTCGCGGTATCAATGCGTCTGGTCTGCTATGACCCCCAGGCAGAAACATTGCTGCCGTAGCCGATTATCGCCGAGACGACCGGGCGACTGGAGCAGGCGTGTCCGAGAGCGGTTTCCCGACTTCGGAGGTTCCGAGAGACCGTGGATTGTCCCGTGCGCGGTCCGGGGGTGGTACCGATTGAACCGCCGGCGTTCGCCGACGCCACCGTCGACGGCCAGCCGACCGAGTAGTCCTACCTGCTGGCAGCCAGCCCGACCCGCTACTGAACACTCGGGTCCGTGTCGACCGCGGGCGAGCGCCGGCGAACGCGGACGAACGCGGACGAACGCGGGACGGCTTCGGGCTAATCGGTTCGGGCTGCCCACAGGGCGCTGATGGGCAGCGCCCAGATGCGATCATCGAGGTCGAAAGGCAGCGGACCGGTGTGGAAAACGACCCCGGCGCGGAAGTTCTCACCGAGTTGATCGCGCAGCCACACGAGGTGGCGGGCGTCCCGAGCCGACGGCGCCGAAGAGGCCTTGATCTCCATGGCGATCACCTGGCCTCCCCCGAGGTCGATGACGACATCGACCTCCTGCCCGTCGCGGGAGCGGATGTGGTGCAGCCGGGCACGCGGATGCAGAAGAGTCACCTCCGGCCGCAGCTGGGCAACGACAAAGGTGTCGAGCGTCCGACCGAGCAGATCCCCGTCTCGCATAACGCTGCGCTCATCGATCCGAGCGGCGGCAAGCGCGAGCGCGGGATCGGTCAGGTACCGCTTCGCCCGCTTGGTCAGTCTGTTCAGACGGTTCGTCGACCACGCCGGAACGAGGTCGATCAGATAAAGAGCAGCCAGGATGCGGTCGTATGCGTCCGCGGTCCGCTGGTTGATTCCGGCGGCCTGGTAGACCGTGCCCTCGGCGGGGAGCCCGGCCGTCGAGAGCCCGAGGACCTCGAGGTAGCGGCGCAGTCGGACGGGATCCCGCTGCTCCCCCGCGGCAGGCACGTCTCGGGTGACGACATGATCAATGTATGCGTCCAGCCAGGCCAGCCGCGCCGGTGTGCTCAGGTTCAACGCAGCCTCGGGGAAACCGCTCCGCAGCGCCAGGTCGACGTAGTCGTCCAGGCTCGGGGACGGGCCGGCAACAGTGAGCCGGGAGATGTCGGAGGTGAGGAGCAGGTCGAGCAGGCCTGGCTGGTCGACGGAACCGGAGAACTCCCGCTCGGTGAGCCCGTGCAGCACCAACCGGACGACGCGGCCTGTTCCGGGCCACTGGCGGGTGGTGAAATCGGCTTCAACGCTACCCGTGAGGAGAAAACGACCAGGGCGGGGATCGTCGTCGACCGCGCGCTTGACCGCACCCAGGATCTCCGGAACCTCCTGCCACTCGTCGAGGAGGACGGGCTCACGCGTGCGGCGCAGCGCAGCGTCTGGATTCGCGGCGACCGCCGCGGCGACCGCGGGGTCGTCCAGCCGCAGGACGTCGTTGGCGATCCGTCGGGCCGAGGTTGTCTTCCCTGCTGCTCGCGGGCCCGTGACCATGACAGCGGGTAGTTCGGCGAGCAGGTTGGCCAGCGGCCTGTCCGCGATCCGCGACACATACGCTGACGTGGCCATACAGCAACGCTACACGGTTCGCGAAGGCACCGATACATATTTTGCGCGCATACTAGTACAACTTTTGCGGCCCGGTCAGTACGAGGTTTGCGGCATCGAGCAGCCGATCGGAACCCATCCCGACACGGCGGTGGACAGCGGCCATGGTGACCAGGTGCCCCTCCTGCCGCAACGCCCGGAACCAGGCCAGCACATGGGCACAGTTGGTATCGACCAGGGTGCCATCAAGATCGAACGGGACGGCGGGAGCGGGCGGGTCACCGTCCGCCCCTACCCCCGGCCCGGCCGCATTACCCAGATGGTCGGCACGTTCCCCCGACTCTGGAAACACCCGGTTTGAGGCCGCCGGCCGGGGTAAACGCGACATGGTGATGACAGCACTGGAATCCACCGCCCACCAAGTCGCCGATCGAGTCGCCGAGGTCGCGCGGCGGGCGGAAGCGGAGTACTCCGGCGGCGAACCGCGCCCGCTCGGCGGCTACCTGGCGACACTGGCGACCTACGGCGGTATGTGCGCCTCGATGATCGGCGTCGCCCGGCTGGTCAAGGCGGCACCACCCGAGCGGGTGAGCGCGGCCGACCTCGCGTTGGTCACCGTCGCGACGCACAAGCTCAGCCGCGTACTGACCAAGGACCCGGTGACGAGCCCACTGCGGGCGCCGTTCACCCACTTCCGCGGCCAGTCCGGCCCGGCCGAGCTCACCGAGGACGCACGCGAGTCAGGGGACACGCGCGAGTCAGGCGAGATCCGACACAGCATCGGCGAGTTGCTCACCTGCCCGTTCTGCGCCGGGCAGTGGGTCGCCACCGGCTTCGTCTTCGGCCTGGTCGTCGCCCCCCGGTTCACCAGGCTGGCCGCGTCGGTGTTCACCGCCGTGGCCGGCTCCGACGCTCTCCAGTTCGCCTACGCCCGCCTGGAGCAGGCGGAGCATGCCGGCTGATCCGGACAGGAGCGACCTGAGCGGCCAGTTCCCTCCGCACGTGCTGCGCGACTACGCCTTCCTCGGTGACGGCGAACGCGGCGCGGTCGTCGGCCCGGACGGCGACCTGGCCTGGATGTGTGCGCCGAGCTGGGATTCCGACGCCGTCTTCGCCACGCTGATCGGCGGTGCCGGCTGCTACGCGGTCACGCCGGTCGGCCGGTACAGCTGGGGCAGCCACTACGACCACCGGAGCCTGATCTGGAACGGACGCTGGGTCACCACCGACGGGATCGTGGAATGCCGCGACGCGCTCGCGCTGCCCGCCGACCCGCACACGGCCGTGATCCTGCGCCGGATCCGCGTCCTGTCCGGCTCCGCGCAGATACGCGTCGTCCTCGACGTCCGCGCCGGCTACGGCCTGGCGGACATGGACGAGCTCGCCCTCGGCGGCGAGCACGCCGCCCGCCATGACCGGCTCGACGCCGACGGCTGGCGGGCCGCCGAAGCAGCCGTCGACGCGATCCGGCGACGGGGCGGCGAACCGGACGCCGGCATCTGGGAGATCGACCCCGAGCGATGGGCCCATTCCCGGCTGACCTGCGTCAGCGGCCTGCGAACGATCGCCGCCCACGCCCCGGCCCGCCAGGCGGCGCGGTGCAACGCCCTGGCCGAGGCGATCCTGACCGACGTCCGCGCCGACTGCCTGCATCCCGACGGCCGCTGGCAGCGCAGCCCCGGCGATCCCCGGATCGACGCGGCGCTGCTCCTACCGGCCCTGCGCGGCGCACTGCCGGCGAACGACCCCCGCAGCCGGGCCACCGTCGCCGCGGTGGAGGCCGAGCTCGTCCGGGACGACTATGTCTACCGCTTTCCCCCGGACGGCGGCGGGCCGCTCGGCGAAGAGGAGGGCGCGTTTCTGCTCTGCGGCTTCCTGCTCGCCCTGGCCCGCCACGCCCAGGGCGATCACATCGGCGCGCGGGCACTGTTCGAACGCGGCCGGGCCAGTTGCGGCAGCCCCGGCCTGTTCGCGGAGGAGTTCGACGTCGACCAGCGCCAGTTACGCGGCAATCTGCCGCAGGCCTTCGTCCACGCCCTCCTGCTGGAATGCGCCGCCGTTCTCGCCCCGGGTGAAAAGCAGATCTCCGGGTAGGGAGCTCTCGGCAGAGACCGGCATCAGCAGAAAACTACGGAGGCAGGCGGCATGGCGGAACGCAAGGTGGCTGTGGTGACCGGGGCGTCGGCGGGAGTCGGGCGGGCCACGGCGCTCGCCCTGGCCGACCACGGCTTCGACGTTGCGCTGCTGGCACGCGGACAGGGCGGCCTGCAGGCGGCGGCGCAGGAGGTGGAGGCCCGGGGTGGACGGGCGCTCGTGCTGCCCACCGACGTCGCCGACCACGCGGCCGTGGACCGCGCCGCCGCCGCCGCGCAGGAGCAGCTCGGTTCCCTCGACGTGTGGGTCAACAATGCGATGACGACCAGCTTCGCCCCGCTGGCCCAGACCTCACCGGAGGACTTCCAACGGGCGATCGAGGTCACGTTCCTCGGCCAGGTCTGGGGCACCATGGCCGCGCTGGCCCGGATGCGCCCCCGCGACCGTGGCTCGATCGTGAACGTCGGCTCGGCGCTGGCCTACATCGGTATCCCCCTGCAGGCCCCGTACTGCGCGGCGAAGTTCGCCAGCCGCGGCTTCTTCGAATCGGCCCGCGCCGAGCTGCTACACGACGGCAGCGGTGTGCGGATGTCGATGGTGCACCTGCCCGCGGTCAACACCCCCCAGTTCTCCTGGTGCCATACCTCGCTGGACCGCCACCCCCAGCCCGTCCCCCCGATCTACCAGCCGGAGCTGTGCGCGAAGTTCATCGTGCGCGCCGCCCTCGACGGCCGCCGCTCGAAAATCATCGGATCGTGGAACAAGGCGCTGGTCGCCGCCGGCTCCATCGCCCCCGGCTTCGGCAACCACTACGCGGCCCTGGGCGCCTGGGAGTCCCAGCTCACCAACGCCCCACTGGCCCCGGACCGGGCGGATAACCTGCGCGTGCCCGCCGACGGCGAGCATGATGTCGGCGCACACGGCATCTTCGACGACCACGCCGGCGGATTCACCGACCCCAGCTTCCTGCGCTCGCTTCCCCGCACCGCCCGCACCTTCGCCCAGGCCCTGCTCGCCACCGCCCGCGACCGCCGCCGCTCCCGCGTGGTTTAGGTCCTGGCGCCGTCACAGCCTGGGAAACGACATGACATGCACGATCGACTGGTCCTGGTCGAAGGAAAGGCTGGCGCACGGAGCCGGCAAGGATCTGTCGCGACCGCGGTACTCGTCTCTCGAGCGACCCCGACACCGCCACCACGTCGGCGCGCCGCCGCCACGCCTCCAGGAAGACCACCGACGTCGCGTCCTCCGCCGCGCTCCACGACCCGAGGCGGTGGAAGCAGTAGAAGTACACGGCACCTGAATGCGCGCGGAACAGCCGTCCGAACGCCGTCCCATCGCCCCGTTCGGCCTACTCCAGCAGGGCCTCGTCCGACTCGGACTCACCCGTCATCGTTGCTCCATGCTTCGTGATGTCCGCAGAGCACCACCCTGTTCCCGGTTCCGCATCCCCCGTTTTAGGATCAAGAACTTGCCCAACGCGGTGATCGCGCCGCGCGACGGCTGCGCGTGGCCCTGACGGGCCATGCTGGCCGGCGCGCTGCTACCCATTCGCCGGCATCGGCGGCTCACGGGTCACGGGTGTCGAGCCCGCCGAGGTCCCGGCCTGGGAGATGCACGCCGCCCTGACCCGCTGAACTCGCACCGATTCCAGCCGGGTGTCAGCGGCCTCCAGCCGGCCCGACAGTGGTTCGTGTGACAGTGAACAGCAGCGGTGCACGGATGCCGAGGTGGGCGGCGCAGTCGGCGACGGCCTCGGCCAGCCACCCGACCGCGTCGCACGACCACTCGACAAGCTCGCCGCGCAGCACCACGCCGTGCAGGGGTGGGCCGTTCCAGAAACGGTCGTCGAGCGGAGGAGGGATGACAGCGTCCTGGCCGGCGACGCCGTGGGACCCGCAGGTGAACACGTCCTGGTCCAGGCGGCCGAGGTGGTCGGTGAGCTGCTGGGCGATGGCCGGGATCGCCGGGTCCCGACCGCTGTTGATATTGACCTCCACCGGTGTTCTCGCTTCCGGGTCGCGCTCGGCGAACCAGGGAACCGTCAGTACCGCCGGCACGGGCGCGTACGGCGGGCGCGACGCGGGGTCGAGGCCCTGGACCGGGAGGAGGAGCTGGACCGCGGACAGGGTCGGCGTGCCGGCCCGCGCTGTCGCGTCCGCGGCGCACCGCAGGAACGGCTGCACCGGCAGCGGCCGGTCATCGGCGACCGCGCTGGCCCCGACCTGAAACCAGGAGATCAGTCCCGCTTTGGCGGCGGCGAGAGGGTGGGCCCAGCCAGCGTCGTTCGTGCCCCACAGCCCTGGCGCGCGCCGCATGCTGTCCTCGATGCCACCCCCGGCCGAGGTGTCGTCAAGCCAACCCATGGCGATCGACCGGTGGTAGAACATCGAGTAGGCGTCGAGCTCCGAATCGGGATCGCGCCAGGCGTGCGGGACCAGCTCGCCATACAAAGCAGCGAACATGGTGCCCGCGGCCCGACGGGCTCCGGACACCACACCCGGCTGAGCTGCGACGCTACGCTCCGGCACGCCGGAACCTCCCTGGTTATCTCGCAGCCGCGACATTTCTTCCTGAATTTAGCCTACCCAGCAGGGGACATCAGCTTGGTTGGACGGCCACTCGCTGGTGTCGGACTCGCCAATCACGTCGACATCCACGTGGTTGCGCCACGACGTCGAGGCGCTGCTGTTACAGGTCGCGTGGGCCACGGTACGGTCGCCACTCCCGGTATACGGCCTGAGTTCCTTGTGCGGCGAACACGCCTTCTGCCGCCAGCTGTTGTCCGTATACCACTCGTAAAGGCAGTTGTACACGTTGGCACGATCGCCGGTGCAGTTTCCCTTCTTCCACCACCCGTGACCGGACACGTCCCCCCGGACTCATGAGGGTTGTCCCTCCCACTGACGGGTGTGCAGGTGCTCTGTGCTGCTTCCGGAGCCGCGCTTGCGGTTTCGGTCACGGCTTCGGTCGCGGAGATTATCTGGCCGGTGCTATCCAGGTAGACCGCGTTTTTGTCAGCACCCGCTGGCGCGATCCCCGGCGCAGCATCTTTGGACGCCGCGAACGTCGTACCGGCAGCCGACGTCGGTGCGGCCTGCGACGGCGCAGCGATCTCCCAGATCATGGCCGCCAACGCGACTGCCAGAACCGCCAATACACGCCGCACCACAAAGCCTCCTCCAACTGTGTGCATCGCTGCGGCGTGCGCCCCTTCCCACTCGGACACAGTTCCGCCTGCCATTGCGCCGCCGCGTCGTCAGACGCGCTGCCGGCGTGCGCCAAAACCAGGGTGTCATCGCCGGTTCGGGGAGTCAGCGTGTCCAGCACAGACAGGTTCAGGCGACGGCGCGCTCCACAGCAACGAGACCGAGAGGCCGGTCGCCATCGGCGGCAACGTGCGGTTCCAGAACTATCGGGTCGGGCTGAACAACACGTACGCGAAGATCGGGAACCTCGGCAACGCGACCGTCATCCCCGAGGACGGCGTCACCCGGGTGGCGCCGACGGGCAGCGGCCCCGGCGCGGTTCCGTAACGGCTCCGCCCATCCCCGACCTGGTGGATACGGCGCTACGACTTCGGTCGGTGTGGCGGCCTGCCGCGGTTGAGCTCGAGCTCCGGTGCGAGGATCCCGCGGAGCAGGACGTGCACGATGTCGTCGGCGCTCACGGCGTCGCCGCGCAGCCGGGCGGTCGACCACATCAACTCCTGCAGAAGTCTGCGCAGGCTGATGGCCGCGAACCGCGGGGAGACGCGCCCGGCGGCGATGGCCGCGTCGATGGTCCGATCCCAGAGCTCGTCATGGGCGACCGCGTGGTCGCGGACCTGGGTGAGCAGCGGCGACGCCGCGACATGCGCCCGGTCGCGGTAGTAGATCCGCGCGGCGTCCCGGTAGTGGCCCAGGTTGTCGAGCGTCGCCCGGATCATCGCCTCGAGCCGGTCGACAGGCTCCAGCGGGGCGTCGCGGATGGCGTCGTAGAGACCGGTGATGTGCGCGTCGCTACGGACCAGGATGGCGGCGACGAGCTCGTCCTTCGACGCGAAGTGATGGTAGAGACTGGCGGCCTGCATGCCGCAGGCGTCGGCGATGACACGCATCGTCGTGGCCTCGACGCCTCGCTCGGCGAACAGGCGGGCGCTCTCCCGCAGCACCGCGTCGCGCTTGTTCGCCCTGCCCGTCCCCTGGCTCACTGCTGGGCCCGCCCTGCCTTGGTGCCTGTCCACTCAGACGCTTGCCGAAGGTGTGTTTCCGCTCCGGCTAGCACCCTAACAATCGTTAGGCTACTGTCATCGGCGAGCCGCCGGCGCGTGCTGGCCGCGAACGTCAGGAGGCCGGCGCGACTGCCCCTGCGAGGTCGTGGGGAGCCGAGCCGAGGACTGCTGAGCACCGGAGGGATGGTCATGGCAGCATCGGATGCCCGCGACACGGAGTCAAAGGACGACGGCCGCGTCATCGCCTGGCTGGAGTCCCTGCTCGGCGGCCAGGTGGTGTCGTGGGAACGGCAGCCCAGGTGGCGGCCCATGTGGTTCGTCGACATCGACCGCGGCGGCGCCACCGAACGCGTCGTCGTACGCGGCGAACGGTCCGACACGTCTCTGATCTTCCCTCTCGAACACGAGATGCTGTTCCAGCGTCTTCTCGACGAGCACGGTATCCCCGTCCCGCACGTGCACGGCTGGTGCGACGAACCGCGGGCGTACGCGATGGCCGCCGTCCCCGGCCGGCCCGACTTCGCCGACACCACCGACGAGCAGCGCCGTGTGGTGGTCGACGAGTACCTGCAGGCCCTGGCGCGCATGCACCAGCTCCCGGTCGAGCCGTTCAAGGCCGCCGGAGTGATCTCCGGGACCTCGGCGGGCGACTCCGCGATGATCGGAGTGCGCCGGTTCGAGCAGCACTACCGGTCGAGCAAGGTGCGCCCCGACCCGCTGATGGAGTTCGTCCTCGGCTGGCTGCGCCGCCACCCACTGCCCGCCGCCGACCGCGAAGCCCCCGTCGTCTGGGACTCCGGCCAGTTCCACCACGCCGACGGCCACCTCGTGGCCCTCGTCGACGTCGAAATCGGCCACCTCGGCGACCCGATGATGGACCTCGCCGCCTGGCGCATGCGCGAAACCGTCATCCCCTACGGCGACTTCACCACCCTCTACGACCGGTACGCCGACCTGACCGGCCGGCCCGTCGACCTCGCCGCCATCCAGTGGCATCACCTGTTCTTCACCCTCACCAATCAGCTGTCCTTCCACGGCCCGCTCGCCCGCCCGATCCTGAACACCGACTACATGACCTACGCCCAGTGGGTCAGCGAGACGAACCTGCACGCCATCGAGACCATGGCCGAATACCTCGGCGTCGACCTCGAACCCGTCGAGATCCCCGGGCCGGTCTCCTCACCCGTCTCCATCCCGCACGAGCACCTGTCCCGCTCGCTGCGCTCGATCTCGGTCGACGATCCCTACGTCACCTACCAGATCCGCATCGCCTTCCGCCTGGCCCGCCACCTCGAACGCTTCGACCAGATCGGCGCCGCCGTCACCGAGGCCGACCGGGAGGACCTCGCCCGGCTCGTCGGCCGCGCGCCGAAGAACTGGGACGACAGCGAGACGCTGCTGGAGAACTTCGTCCTGGCCGACGAGGGACGCCACGACGCCGAACTCGTCGTCCTGTTCAACCGCCGCTGGCAGCGTTACAAGGCCCTGATGGGCCCCGCCGGCTCCGCCATGGCCGCCCACCACACGATGCAGCCCCTCGGCCGCTGGCTGGGCTAACGTCACAGGCGTGAAGGTCGCGATGCTGGCGCCGGTGGCGTGGCGCACCCCCCCTCGGCACTACGGCCCGTGGGAGCAGATCGCCAGCCACCTCGCGGAGGGGCTGGTGGCGCGCGGCGTCGATGTCACCCTGTTCGCGACGTTGGACTCGCGCACGGCCGGCAAGCTGGACGGCGTGTGCCCCCACGGGTACGCCGAGGACCCGGCGCTCGACGGCCGGGTGTGGGAGGCGTTGCACGTGGCCCATGCGCTGGCCCGCTCCGGCGAGTTCGACCTCGTCCACAATCATCTCGACTGGCTGCCGCTGGCGTTCTCGGCCCATGCCCGGGCACCGATGGTCACGACGGTCCACGGATTCTCGGACCCGCGGATCGTCCCCGCCTACCGCCGGGCGGCCTCCGCCTACGTCTCCATCTCCGATGCCGATCGCAGCCCGGAGCTGGACTATGTCGCGACGGTGCACCACGGCATCGACCTGGCCGCCCTTCCGTTCTCGGCGGCCGGCGGGGAGGATCTGGTGGTACTCGGCCGGATCCATCCCGACAAGGGCACCGCTGCGGCCATCGAGATCGCCCGGATCTCCGGCCGGCGGCTGGCGATCTGCGGAATCGTCCAGGACGAGCGTTACTTCGCCGAGCAGGTGCTGCCCCACGTCGACGGGGACGCGGTGAGCTACCTCGGGCCGGTGGGGCCGGCCCGGCGCGCCGAGGTGCTGGGATCCGCCGCGGCGCTGCTCCATCCGATCGCGTTCGACGAACCGTTCGGCCTGGCGGTCGTGGAGGCGATGGCCTGTGGCACGCCGGTCGTCACCTACCCGCGCGGAGCCATGCCGGAGATCGTCGACGAGGCGGTGACCGGGTTCCTCGTCGACGGCCCGGCGGCGGCCGCCGCCGCGGTGGATCGGGCCGCCGGCCTGGACCGCGCCGCGTGCCGGGCCACGGCGAGCCGGCGGTTCTCGACGGCTCGTATGGTCACCGACTATCTCGCCGTCTACGGACGCATCCTCGCCTGACCGGATCCGCGATTCGGCTCAGGCTCGGGGCCCGGGGGGTCAGGCTCGGGGGATCATCCGCGCGAGCAGGGCGTCGACGGGCATGCTCGCCATCCCGACCCGGGAGTCACCGATCCCGTAGGGCAGCCACAGCCGGCCGTCGTGGACCAGGCCGCCGCAGGAGTAGACGACGTTGGGGACGTAGCCCTCGACCTCGGTCGCGGTCGGGGTGAGCAGCGGCTCGGGCAGTGCCGCGACCATGATGGACGGGTCTTCCAGGTCGAGCAGGATCGCTCCCAGGGTGTAGGTGCGCATCGGCCCGACGCCGTGGGTGAGGACAAGCCAGCCCGCCGACGTCTCGATGGGTGAACCGCAGTTGCCGACCTGGATGAGTTCGAAGGTCGCCCTCGGCTCGTGGACCGGGCGGAACGGTTCCCAGACCAGCCCGTCCTCGGAGGCCGTCAGCCCGGTGGTCTCCCCGTCGGATCGGCAGAGCGCGAGGTGACGGCCGCCGACGAGCCGGGGGAACAGCGCCATCCCCTTGTTCCGGGCTGCCTGGCCGGTGAGCGGAGAGGTCGTGAACATCCGCAGGTCGGGGCTGGTGAGCAGCCTCGGTGCGACGTCGGTGCCGTCGTAGGCCGTGTAGGTCGCCCGGTAGTCGACGGTCCCGTCCGGCGCGGTGAAACGGACGAACCGCGCGTCTTCCATTCCCCTGCTCTCGCTGGCGACGGTGGGCCACAGCACCCGCTGCGCCAACGCGCTGTCCGTCGGGAACTCGACTCTTCGCAGCGTTCCGGCGACGGACCGGATCCCGGCCAGGATGCCGGCGGCCTGGGGACGGCGCAGGAGATCCGCGGGCATGCGGGCGAAGGCCTGTTCGAGGTCACCGCCGACCAGGCTTCCATCGAGCGCGTCGAGGGCGTCGAGGACAGAGCGCGTCACCTCGTCGTCGAGGCCATGGTCGGCGAGCAGGGCGCGTAGCCGACCGCGCTCCCAGGCCACCGGTACGACCAGGCCCGTGGTGAGCGGGCCGGTGCGTGACTCCAGCCGCACCGTCGGGCCCGGGCCGATCACGCCGACCGCGAAGCCGATCGAGGACAGGTGCCCTTCGCCGACGGCGCGCAGGCTGAGCACGAGGCGCAGCGCGCCGGCCGGCAGCCCCGACTGGTCGGGATGCGCGACCGCCGACGGATTGGTGACGGCCGCCCCCTCCACCGCGTACTCGGCGGTCAAGCACGCACCGAGCAGCAGCGTGCGCGACGGCGAGAGCTCCGTCGGCGCACGGACCCGAGAAGCCACGATCGCGGCGTGCCGCGTCAGGGTGCCCCGGTAGTCCCGGTGGCGGGGCTCGAACCGGTCAAGCAGGGCGGCCACGAGACCGGTGACCTCGTCATCGGTCAGGGCCAGCACCCGGGCCACGATTCCCGCGGCCCGGGAGTGCACCTCGCCGCCCTCCTCGCCGGGCAGGAACAGCTTCGCGATAACCCTGCCGGGGTCGGCGGCCAGCGTCAGTGGATGCCGGGTGACCAGGTCGGACTCAAGGGTCACGGTGCCTGACTCAGGGGTCACGATGTTCTTGGCTCGAGCAGGCGGCGAGCGTGCTGCGCTGTCGAGAGCAGGGCGAGGGTGGACTCCGCCCCCTGGTTGGCGTTGCATCCCTCGGGTTCGAGGCCGTCGTGGCAACCGCCGGTCGCGGCGTCGATCAACGGCGTGCCGTTGTCGTTCTCCCCGAGGAACCATCCGTGCGCCCGCCCGAGGCCGACCAGCCACCGGTTCTGGCCGGTTGCGGCGTGGGCCCGCGCGCAGGCGTCCGCGATGGCCGCCGCCTCGATGGGCTGCTGGTCGAAGCCGGGCCTGGGATCACCGCGGGGACGCCGGCCGTCGACGGGGGTCGGTGACAGCATCCCGCGTCGGGTCTCCACGTGGAGCAACCAGGCCAGCAGCCGTAATCCGGTCGCGAGCGCCGTGGAGTCGGACAGGCACATGCCGGCAAGGATCAGCGCCTCCGGCACCGCCGCGTTGGCGTAGCGCAGCGTGGGTTCGGGCCACGGCCACGCGGGATCATCGTCGATCGGGCCGATCGCGGTGACGGCATCTGTGAGCAGAGCACGGGCCGCGGTGTCGTCCGGGTGGGCGAGCAGCATCTCGCCGGCGCCGAGAGCGGCGAACGTCATGGCCCGCGGCCAGGGGGAACGCCGAACGGCGCTGGCATGGAACCCATTGCGAGCCAGTGCCCGCAGCCGCGCGGTGGGCGCCAGGGCCGCCGCGGTGCCCAGCCCCCACAGGGCCCGCCCCCAGCAGTCGCCGACTTCGGGGTTGTCCAGCCAGCGGCCTTCGGTGTCCCGCCGGTTCACGACCGTCCCATCCGGTGCCTGCGCCGCCAGCACGAAGGTGAGATAGAGCTCGAGCAGTCGGATGAGATCCAGCGGTGGCGACGGCTCGCGGGAAAGGACGACAAGCCCGCGCGCGACGTCATCCACGCAGTAGCCGTACTCCCGGCGTGGGATCGAGCCGAGAGCGTGCTCGAAGAGGCCGATGTCGTCGCTGAGCCGGAAAAGATGATTGAACGAGATTGCAGTCGTCACCGGGTCGCCGTCGCCGTCGCCGCAGCCGCAGCCGTCACGGGCGTGGTCACCGTTGCGGGTGCCCGCTGGGGCACGGGCACGACGCTCGGCCTGCTCCCGGTGCGGGCGGCCAACCCGGCTGCCAGCCCGTGGTAGCGCTGGGCCACCGCGGGCCACAGCAGCTCGGGTGCGTGGGCGGCGGCGGCGCTCGCCAACCCGCGGACGACGCCGTCATCGGTGATGATGCGGCGCACCGCCGCCGCGATCGCCGCCACATCACCGTGCGGCACGAGCAGGCCGGCGCCGTCACCGAGTAGTTCGACCGCGTGCGGGAAGCGGGTGGCGACGACGGGCCGCAGCGCCGTCACCGCCTCGATGAGAATGCCGGAGGTCACCTGGTCGACGGAGTCGTACGGCAACAGGACGACGTCGGCGCCGCTCACGAGCTCGGCAAGTGACCCTGCGTCGAGGTAGCGGTGGTCGAAGACGACCGAATCGGCCACGCCGAGCCGGCTGGCCAGCGCGGCAAGCCCGTCCCGGTACGCCTCGCCATCCCGGGCGAGCACCTTGGGATGGGTCTGGCCCGCGACGAGGTAGCGCGGGGCCGGATCGAGGTCGGCCAACTCCGCCATCGCCGCGATGCCCCATTCGATGCCTTTGCCTGGGCCGAGCAGGCCCCAGGTGAGGACGGTCGGCCGGGCGAACCGCGCTGGCGCGGCGCGACCGTTGTCGGCCGCGCCGTGGGGGATCACCGAGATCCGGTGCGGGTGGACGCGGTACCCGTCGACCAGCCGGGCCCGCGCGGTCTCGGTCATCACGACGACCGCGTCCGCGGACGCGACCAGCGCATCCAGGATCTCGCGCTGGTGCGGGGTCGGGCTGACGAGCACGGTGTGCAGGACGACCATCACCGGCACCTCGAGGTTGTCGAGGACCTCGATCACTTCGTCGCCGTCCGGGCCGCCGTAGACCCCGTACTCGTGCTGCACGACCACGACGTCGAAACCGTTCAGCAGCTGCGCCGCACGGCGCGGGCCACCCGGGGTCCCGGCCACCAGATCCCCCACGACCGCGGCCGGTCGCCGGCCGGGCCCCGCGGGTGCGTCGAGCAGCTGTACCACCCCGCTGGAGGCGCCGGGCGCCGTGCTGGTCAGTTCGTCGAGGAGGGCCGCCGTGAAGGTGGCAAGACCGCATTGTGTCGGGGGGTAGGTGCTGAGAAAGCCGTAGCGGAGGGGCACGCAGGCCCACCTTCCGGTCGTTGCCGACACCGAGTCGGCCGGCGGGCACGCGAGCGCTGCGCTCGCGCGAATGCGCGGTGCGGCCGGCAACGCCGGTCAGAAACCCATACCCGCCATGGCATCAGCGCCGTCCCCGGCGCCACCGGCCGACGGGCGGTCCGCCACGACAACCTCGATGGTGAGGAACAGGCCGGCGATCGACGCGGCGTTCTGCAGCGCGGAACGGGTGACCTTCACCGGGTCGATGATCCCGGCGGCGATCAGGTCGACGTACTCGCCGGTGGCCGCGTTGAGACCATGCCCGATCGGCAGGCCCCGAACCTTCTCGGCCACCACACCACCCTCGAAGCCCGCGTTGCTCGCGATCTGGCGCAGCGGGGCGGCCAGCGCCCGCGCCACGATGTTGGCGCCGGTGGCCTCGTCACCGGAGAGGTCCAACTTCTCGAAAGCGGTGATCGACGCCTGAAGCAGCGCGACGCCACCACCAGCGACGATGCCCTCCTCAACGGCGGCCTTCGCGTTCGACACCGCATCCTCGATACGGTGCTTCTTCTCCTTCAGCTCC
>NZ_JAMPTM010000074.1 GCF_025403375.1 Frankia gtarii | reverse complement strand
CCGCCCCTGCCCACCCATTTGACTTGCGGAAATGCCGGATTTTTCGATCAACTCTAGATCGTTGTGTGGCAACGTGACCGTGCAATCCCGGCGGTGCTCCACGTCGAACCCCAGCTGACCTGCGAAAATGGTGGAGCTGACCGCCCGCTTTCCGGGCGGGAGGTCGTGAAGATCCTTTTCCGTGGTGGCCGGCCGTCGGGTATCTCGGCGCCGTTTGCGCTGGTACGAGGCCACGGGAGCGATCCGGGAGCCGGGATATTCGTTCGCCAACGTCCGCGGATGTTGCCACCCGGAATGGCCTCTGTATGGCAGCGGAGCTTCGCCGGTCCGGCCGGCAGTGCCACTGACCTGCGATGATGAGCAAGATCGAGGACGGTGACCGTCCGTTTTTGCGGCGGCCGGTCCGCGCGGCGCTCTCCCCGTGGCGGCGCCTGCGATGGTCCACGTAGGCGCCGGACTCGAGGGCCCGACGAACCGATCAATGGTAACTACTCGCTCACCGTCCCTTTCCGCCGATCAAGTGCGCAGATCATGCCTGTCGTCCCTTGGGACTTGTGGTCCCGAGTATTGGGGGAAGAGCCAGGTTCGGGTAGGGGCGAGGCGTCGAGCCGTCCGCGGGGCGGAACATCGGGGGTGGCTACGTTGCGATCAGTGAGTAGACCGAGCCGTCAGGCATGGCGGAGCGGACCTCGCGTGTATCTCTTTGGCCGGGGGGCCGGGACTCGCGCTCACGTGGCGACCGCCGGCGCTCCTACCAGGTGATTGGCATCTCGGCCGGACCTAACGCCTGGATCGAGTGGTACTTGTACGTCAGCTCCGCCTCGGGCACCGTCAGCGCGAGCGCGGAAGCCCGCTCGAAGAGCGTCGTGTAGACGATCTCCAGCCGGTCGAACACCGCTGACTACCACGAACCCGGCCGAACTCGCCGCAGAGCTCCGCGACGACGGCGGCGGCTTCTTTGATCTCGTCGCGCTGACAACACCGGACGGCCCGGACGACCCCGACGACCCGATCTACCTGGACTGATCACCCACCGTAGCCGCATGGAGAGCGTAGCTCGGCGAACTCCGGCAGCTCGCGGAGCTGGTCGAGCAGTTCCATGGTCGCGGTGACGTCGACGGGGTGGAACACCGGGACCTGCGGGACCTGCGGGACCTGCGCACTGGCCACCATCGTCCGGGCGGTCGCGGCCCGCACGCCCCGGCCGGCGGTGGGTGAGAGGGACGTGGGCGGTGAGCTCGATCAGAGCGACGTGGATGGTAGATTCTAACGAGCGCACGATTTATCATGGCGAGCGGAGGGTGATGGAGATGCTCGCGGTCCAGGTGGAGGCGCCGGGTGGGATCACGTCCCTGGTCGTGCGGTCCGTCGAGGACCTGACGCCGCGGCCGGACGAGGTGAAGATCGAGTTGATCGCGTCGTCCATCAACCCCGCCGACGTCAAGATCCGCACCGGCGCTGTCGTGCCACTGCGGGGGGCCTATCCCTTCACCCTGGGATACGACCTCGCCGGGACGGTCGTCGAAACGGGTGCGGAGGTGACTGACCTGGCCCCAGGCACACAGGTACTCGCCATGTCGGCCGTGGCGCTCACGGGGGTAGGCGCGTGGTCCGAGCGCGTCTGTCTGCCTCGGACGTCCGTGGCGCGCCTGCCCGCGCACATGGATCCGCTCTCGCTGGCCCGACTCCCTCTCGCCGGTCTCACCGCCTACCAGGCGGTCCAGCGAGCGAAGCCGGGGCCGGGGACGGCCGTCCTCGTCTGCGGGGCGGCCGGCTCCGTCGGTCGTCTCGCCGTCGAGCTGCTGCTTGACCGGGGTGCGCGGGTCCACGGACTGGTTCGCCGCCCGGAACAGGCAGATCAGTTGCCGACCCATGAGCTGTTCACCCCACACGTCGGCCAGCCGCCGACCCGTTCGGTCGACGTGGTCATCGACGCGGCCGGAGCCGACTTCTCCCCGGCTCTCGTCGACGGCGGCCTCTACATCTGCCTTGTCCCCGACCGTGCGCCCGCGCGTGACGTGCTCGCGCGACGGTCGCAGCGCCGCACCGTCCTCATCACCGAGGAGTCCGGCGCCGATCTTGAGGAGTTGGTCGAGCTCTTGGGCGCGGCCGTCCTCACCCTCGAGACGACGAGCATCTTCCCCATGAAGAACATTCACGCCGCGCACAGGGAGTTCGAGCAGGATGGTCAACGAAACGTCGTCCTCATCCGTGAGGACTGGTGACAGCATGCTTCTCGAGAACGCGTTCGAGCATATCGAGATTGAAATCAGTGGCGCCATTACCACCGTCTGGCTCGCGCGTCCACCGGTAAACTCGGTCTCGCAGGCCATGTATCGTGAGATCGAGGCGTTTTTCTCGTCGCACGACACCTACGCCCCCAGCACGAAGGTCATCGTGCTTGCCGGCCGGGGTCGTCACTTCTGCGCGGGTAATGATCTGCACGAGTTCGGAACGCTGACCCCGGAGAACTCCGACGAAAGAATGGCCGAGGTCCGCGCCGCTTTCTTTGCCATCCAGGACTGCCCGGTCGCCGTGGTCGGCGCGGTACAGGGCGCGGCGGTGGGCACCGGCCTCGCGATCGCCGCCTCGTGCGACTTCGTGGTTGCCGCCGACAATGCGCGGTTCTGCACTCCGGAGATCGGCGTCGGAATCATGGGGGGCGCCCGTCACCTCGCCCGCCTGGTGCCCGAGCCGATTCTGCGCTGGATGTATCTGACCGGAGAGCCGATCGATGTGCGCCGGCTCGAGGCGTTGGGTGCCGTCCTCGCGGTGACCACACCGGACGCGGTGGTCGCTCGGGCTCGAGAGCACGCAGGCCGCGTCGTCCGGCACAGCTTGGCCGCGATCCGGATGGCCAAGCGCAGCTTGAACGCCATCGAGCTCCTGGATCTTCAGCCCGGCTACACCTTTGAACAGGGCCTCACCCGGGAGCTTTCGGGTCATCCTGATTCGGTGGAGGCGCGCCTGGCCACGCTCGAACAACGGATCCCGAACTACTCTGCGTGATGTTGTTGCCCCGGTCGGCTGAGATCAGCGCGTACGCGGGGCGACCCACAGGCCTTCCGCCTCGGCGACCAGCCTGTCGCCGTGGCACAGTTCGCCGCGGATGAAGCGCTTGCGGCCATCCACGGCCTCGATCCAGACCCGGCAGCGGAGCTCGACATCCAACGGAGCCAAGCTCCGGTAGTCGATTCGGAGGAAGGCGGTGCGGGCTACGCCGCCGGTCACGGATCCGTTGGCGACCATTCCGAGCGCGTCGTCGAAGAAGAGGCTGAGCGCACCGCCGTGAACGGATGCGGTGCCGCCGAACCGAGGGCTGAACTGAACGCGTCCGACCAGCTGCCCAGTATCCCCGGCGTCGATGGCGAATGCCGGGACGAGACCGCGCTCCGCGGGGTTGAACCGAGGGTTTCCGGGCGCATGCGCGGGTGCTTCCACGTCCTCAGGCAGAGTTGGCAGCGATCGCAGGGCATCCTCCACCTGCGTCAGGGCTCTCTCGCATTTTCTCAGCGTGTCGGCGTCGGGCTCGATCACCGCAAGTCGATCGAGTATGCGAACCGCGGCGTCGACGGCGTTTCGGTAGGTCCTGCGCTCGAGCGCGGTCGGGACGCTTGCGACCATGGCATGAATCCTTTCCATCACAAAGAACGGTTGGTGGGCTGAACGACATGTGCTGATCTATTGACGCGACATCTGGACGTGGCCTACGGTACCTAACGAGCGCTCGATCGAATCTAGCCCGGAGGGATGTCCGATGAGCCATACCGGGGCACGACTCTTCGACGAGTTCACCTTGCGCGAGGTCACCCTGCGCAACCGCACGGTCCTCTCTCCGATGTGTCAGTACTCCGCCACCGACGGGCTCGCGAACGACTACCACCTGGTCCACCTGGGGCGGTTCGCGCTGGGTGGATTCGGTCTCGTCATGGCCGAGGCCACCGCGGTAACCGCTGATGGGCGGCTGACCTACGGTGACCTCGGACTATGGAGCGACGACCAGATCGACCCGTTGCGCCGGATCGCCGACTGTGTGCGCGGGGCGGGCGCGCGCTTCGGGATCCAGCTCGCCCACGCCGGCCCGAAGGCGGCTACGCTCCCGCCCTGGGCGTCGGAGCCGGACCGGCCGGCGTCGGGCCGGTGGGAGATTCGGTCGGTTACGGACGCGCCGTACCTCGAGGGGTGGCAGCGCCCCGTGGCGCTGCGGTCCGAGGAGCTCGCGGCGCAGCTCGATCTCTGGCGCTCCGCCGCCGAGCGTGCGCACCGGGTCGGTGCGGACGCCATCGAGCTGCATATGGCCCACGGGTATCTCTTGCACTCCTTCCTCTCGCCACTGAGCAACACGCGTGAAGACAACTACGGCGGCTCCCTCGAGGGTCGGATGCGGTTCCCTCTTCAGGTCGTCGACGCCGTGCGGGCCGCCTGGCCGGACGGCAAGCCGTTGCTGGTCCGCGTCGCAGCCGTCGACAACGGCACCGACGGCATCGACATCGAGCAGACCGTCGAGTTCGCCCGGCGCCTGAGGGCACTCGGGGTTGACGCGGTCGACTGCTCCTCGGGAGGCTACGGAGGCAGTTACACCCACGGGATCCGACCCGGCTACCAGGTCGGTTGGGCCGGCGAGATACGGGCCCGCGCCGGCGTGCCGACGGTCGCGGTGGGTCTGGTGACCGAACCAGCGCAGGCGGACGCCATCGTGCGGGACGGGCACGCCGACCTCGTCGCACTCGGCCGTGAGGCGCTCGCGAATCCCAGCTGGCCGGTGCACGCGCGCGAACAGCTCGGCCAGTACGATTTCGCCGATCGCTTCGACCTCCTGCCGATCCAGAGCAGATCCTGGCTGGCCAAGCGGCAACGGCAGTTGGACCGTCTCGCGCGTGGTGAGCGGCTGGCGGGTGGGCGGTGATGAGTAGTCCGGAGGAGTCGGTCGACCGGCTGGAGGAGCTCTGGGTGCGGGCGAAGTGCGTCGAACTCGGCGCCCGTTACTGTCACGGCGTCGACCGGGCTGACCAGGAGACGTTCCTGTCGATTTGGCACAGCCGAGGCGAGTACGTCATCGGCCGGCGATCCGGGCGCTTCTCCGGTCACACCGAGCTCGCCACCGCTCTGGACTTCGTGCGCGCGGCGTACGCCTCGACGCACCACTGGACCACGAACCAGGTGGTGACCCGGTCGGGCCCCGACTCGGCGACCGGGGTCAGCGACTCCTTTGCGATCTGCGTCGACCATGACGACCGGCCGAGCCTCGTGGCGGCCACGTACGATGACGAATACCGGCTCGTCGACGGTGAATGGAAGATTCTTCGTCGTATCGTGCGCAGGTGGCTGGTCACGGATGGAATCGAGGTGGCCGTCCGGCACCCGGCATCGCAAGGGATGGGGAGGAAGGCAGACCCGTGAGAATCGCAGGGTCCAACCGTGACGAGACCTGGAAGCGGGTGCGTGCCGCTGGTGTGAGTCTGCTGTACCGCCACGGCTTTGAAGCTATGAACACGCGACAGCTCGCTGAGGCGGCCGGTCTCAAGCCGGGGTCGCTGTACTACTACTTCTCCAGCAAGGAAGATTTTCTGCACCGTCTCCTGGTCGACCTGCTCGACGAGATCCTCCTGGACCTCGAGCAGAACCTCGAAGGCCTGACGGAGCCCGTCTCTCGACTCGAGGCCTACGTTCGCACCCTCGTCCGGTGGCACGTCGTCCGACGTGAGGAGACATTCATCGCGAGCATCGAGGTCCGGTCGCTCACGCATGATCGACAGGAGTCTTACCTGCAACGGCGGGATCGGTTCGATCTGATCCTCGCCGAGATCCTTCAGGACGGCGCTGCTGCCGGGATCTTCGATCTCACCCACCCTCGGATCACGCGGAACGCCATCCTGTCCTCGCTGACCGCGATTTCCAGCTGGTATGACCCTGCCGGCCCCTTCGGGCTCGAAGTGCTGACCATGGACTTCCTTGAACTGACGCGCCGCATGGTCGGCCTGAAATGAGCTGGCTGACGCGCCGCCGACGGTGTGCGGCGTAGCCCCGGCGCGCATCTCGAGGTCGAAGCACCGGCGTTACCGACACATTCGTCGTCCTGACCACCCGGTAGTTGTCCGGGCTGGTCTCTGATCGCGCGCCAGGGCGGTCGCGGAGACGCACCGGCCGCTTCCAACACCAGCCACCTGGTCAGCGCGATCACCTTCGGTACCTCAACAGCCGCGGGCGCCGCTCGGGCGCGGGCGGCTGGAGCGCGTCCCCGCGCTGGCCCCAGCGCCGGATCGGCCGCACCGGCGTCCGCCGTCCCCGTTGACCACGCGTGGCGAGTGACAGTAGTGTAATGAATCAAGCGTCCGCTCGAATAGTGAGACCGACCACAGGCGCCGCACGATCAAGGAGACGGCGATGGAGCGCAAGCAGCTCAAGGGAACCCGGCTGGCCGCGGGGATGCGTTTGTTCGATCCGGCCGAGGTCCAGCGTTTCCGGGCTGAGGGACAGTGGCGTCATCGGACCTTCCTGGACGACTTTCTCGATCACGCCGACAGCACTCCGGACAAGGCCGCCGTCGTCTCCTACGCCAAGGGCCGCCTGCTGCCGGAGACCGTGACCTATGGCCAGCTGCGTGCCTATGTCGACCGGTTCGCCGCGGCGTTACTTGACATCGGCACCGGCCCGGGGAAGGTGGTGTCGATCCAGGTCGCGAACGGCTGGGAAGGCCCGGCACTGGCGCTCGCCACCATGCGCGTCGGTGCGGTTCCCAACCCGATCCCGATCATCTATCGGGAGCACGAGGTGCGGCACATGCTCGAGGAGGCGGGGAGCGCGGTGTATGTCGCGCCCCAGCACTTCCGCGGATACGACTTCGCGGAGATGGGGGCTCGTCTCCACCGCGAGATCGCGTCGCTGGAGCACGTGTACTTCATCAACGCCGACGATGCCGTCAGCAGCGAACTGCACTTCACGCGCCAGTTTATTGAGCCTCGGCGGGAGTTAGATCCGGCTCTCGGCGCGACACTCGATTCGCTGCGTCCGGGAGCCGACGACCTCGCGATGCTGGTATTCACCTCCGGCACGACAGGCAAGCCCAAGGCGGCCCTGCACACCTTCAACACCGCATGGTCCGGCTATCGCAACGTCATTGTGAACGCCCTGGATCTGAAGTCCGACGACATTGCGTTCATGGCATCGACCCTGGGGCATCTGACCGGATTCATCCACGGCATGCTCGTCCCCCTCTCCCTGGGGCAGAAGGTCGTCTACCAGGACCAGTGGGACGTCGACCAGATGCTGGACCTGCTGGAGACCGAAGGGCTCACCTGGACGCTCTCGGCCACCACCTTCGCACTCGACATGGTCGACGCGCAGAAGCACCGCCCCCGGCCGCTCGCCAGTAAACTTCGGGCCTTCGCCTGCGGCGGTGCCTCGATCCCGCCCGGCGTCGCGGTCGACATGGACCAGATCTTCTCGACGAGCCTGGTCCCCCTGTGGGGGTGCTCCGAGACCGGGATCGCCAGCATCCACCATCTCGGTGCCGCGCTGGACGTGCTCGACGCGAGCGACGGCTACCCGGTGCCCTGGCAGGAGACCCGGGTGGTGGACGACGACCTGGCGCCGGTTCCCGCGGGGACGATCGGCAATCTGCAGGTACGCGGGCCCGGGGTGTTCGCCGGCTATTTCGGCCGGGAGGATCTCACCCTGGATGCGTTCACCGCGGATGGGTGGTACGACACCGGAGACCTCGGCAAGGTCCTTCCGGACGGCGCGATCCGGATCGCGGGGAGAAGCAAGGACATCATCATTCGAGGTGGCCAGAACATCTCCGCGGTCGAGATCGAGAGTGCGCTCTACAAGCACCCGGAGGTCCAGGAGGTCGCGGTCGTCGCCTATCCCGACGAGCGGCTCGGCGAGCGGGTCTGCGCCATGGTCGTTCCGCGCCCGTCCGGCTCCTCGCTCACACTGGAGAACGTCGCCCGCTTCCTCGACGCGGCCGGCATGGCGAAGCCGTTCTGGCCGCAGCGTCTGGTCCTGGTGGACCAGCTCCCTCGCACGCCCTCAGGAAAGGTCCAGAAGTTCGTGCTGCGCAGGGAACTCGCCGACGTACTGCGCGAGGAGCAGGCATGACCGCCCGCTCGCTGCCAGGCGCCCGCCGGTGGGCGGACGGATGAGTGCGAACCAGGGCCCGCCGGTCTACATCTCCGGATCGGCTCAGGAGATCGTCGGCCGCGGCCGGCCGGCCCCGGCGTACCTGAATCTGCTCGCCGCGGCCGCCGCCGATGCCGTCGCCGACGCGGGCCTCGACCGAGCGGCCATCGATGGTCTGGTGCTCTCCTCCTCGATCCCGCAGCCGTTCGAACGTAATCCCGCCGAGGTCGCCGAGTATCTGGGCCTCGGGGCCGCCTATACGGCGATGGCCCCCTACGGCGGTCGGCCGGCCACCGACGTCCTGCACCTCGCCCGTTCGGCCGTTCGCGCCGGACTCGCCACCAACGTGCTCGTGCTGTCGGCCGACACCTTCGCCACCACGCTCGGCCTCGAGGGGGCGATCGACCTCTATATGAAGAGTTTCGACGCCAGCTACGAGCGACCGTTCGGTCCGCTGATCCCGACGGCTTTCGCGCTCATGGCCGCCCGGCACGTCCACGACTACGGCACCAGCATGGAGCAGCTCGCCCGGGTCGCGGTCAGCATCCGCAAGCACGGCCTGCTCAACCCACACACCGAGGTGTCGGGCGAGCTGACCGTGCGATCCGTCGTCGACGACGTCCTGGTGTCGACGCCGCTGACGCGGTCGATGCTCGCCCTGATCTCCACCGGTGGGGCGCAGGGCTTCGTCGTGACCCGCGAGCGGGTCGACCGCCGCTCGGTGGCGCTGCTGGGGTACGGCGAGGCGAGTGCGTTCATGAGCCTGTCCCAGGCGCCGAGTCTGGTCCACTTCGCGCACATCCGCCGGGCCGCGGACCTCGCCCTGCGACAGGCGGACGCGGAGCTGACGGACGTTGACTTCGTGCAGTTCTACGATCCGGCCACGATCGTGCCCCTGATCCTGCTGGAGTCGATCGGATTCTGCGGTCCGGGCGAGGGCGGCGCCTTCGTCGAGGACGGTGCCATCGAGATCGGTGGCCGCCTGCCGATGAACACCCACGGCGGCACGCTGGCCTTCCGCCATCCCGGCATGGGCGCCGCCCTCGACTCGGTCGTCGAGGCGGTCACCCAGCTTCGCGGTGAGGCGGGGCCGAGGCAGGTGCGGGACGCCGGGCTCGGGCTCGTGCACGGACAGGGGAGCTGGCTGGCGAACAATGGTTTCCTGATCCTGGGGAGTTCGTGATGAACGACGGCGCCGACGCGGTGGGGGCCGACGCGGTGCGGAAGGTCGACCCGTCCGGCGACGTGGAGGCCACCTTCTGGGACGGCTGCTCGCGCCGGGAGTTCTGGCTCCAGCACTGCACGGCCTGCGACGCCTGGCAGTTCTACCCGCGTAGCCTCTGCTCGCACTGCTGGGCTCCCACCTCGGAGCTCGAGTGGCGTCGGCCGGCTGGCGGCGCGGTCCTCGAGTCCTTCAGCGTGGTGCACCGCGGCAGCGGCCCGTTCGCCGACTACGCACCGTACGTCGTGGCCCTGGTCCGCTTCGACGAGGGGCCGATCATGATGTCCAACGTCGTGGGTGACGTCGAGGGCCTGGCCATCGGGGACCGCCTGGAGCTGGACTTCGCCGAGCGGGCCGGCCGTGTCGTCCCGGTCTTCACCCGGGCGGGCAAGCTGTCATGAGTGAGAGCGTGCTCATCACCGGGGCCAGCGCTGGCCTGGGCGCCGGCATGGCGCGGATCTTCGCCGCGCGCGGTGCTGACCTCGCGATCACGGCTCGCCGCCTCGACCGGCTGAACGAGCTCCGTACCGCCGTCGTGACGGAGCACCCGGGCCGGACCGTCGCGACCTACGCCCTGGACGTCAACGACCACGACGCCGTCTTCGAGGCGTTCGAAGCCGCGGCGCAGCACCTCGGGCACCTGGACCGGATCATCGTCAACGCCGGGCTGGGGAAGGGCTCGGCGGTCGGGGCGGGGCACTTGCGCGGCAACCGCGACACCGCTCTGACCAACTTCGTAGGCGGCATCGCCCAGTGCGAGGCCGCCATGCGCATCCTGTACCGGCAGGGCCGCGGCCAGCTCGTGGTGATCTCCTCGGTGGTGGCCGCCCGAGGCATGCCCGGACCGATGAACGTGTACGCCGCCTCGAAGGTGGCACTCACCCACCTCGCCGAGGGCATCCGCGGGGATGTCCGGGCCAAGGGGCTTCCCATCACGGTCTCGACGATCCGGCCGGGCTACATCGACTCGGAGATGCAGAGCAGGTCCGGGCGACGCCACCCGCTGCTGATGGACGCGGACGTCGGCTGCACGGCGATGGTCGACGCCATCCAGCGAGAGGTCCGTGACGCCTGCGTGCCGCGCTGGCCCTGGACGGCGTTCGCCGCCGGCCTGAAGGTCCTGCCCATGTCCGTCGTCCGTCGGATGGTCTGACCCGGCGCCCTCTCTGTGCGGAAAGAGGCTCCTGATGAGCTACCAGCATGTCCGGTTCGAGCGGGTCGGCGCCACGCGTGTCGTCACCATCGACAACCCGCCGGTGAACGCCCTCCATCCCGACGTCGCGGCGGACATCGAGCGAGCGGCGCGCGAGGTCGAGGAGGACACCACGGCCCGGTCGATGATTCTGACCGGGGCGGGACGGTGTTTCGTTGCCGGTGGCGACATCCGGTACTTCACCGAGATCGACCGCCGGGGCGCGGCCGACATGGCACTGCGGGTGCAGCGCATGCAGAACGCCCTGTTCGATCTTCGGGTCCCGGTGATCGCGGCGGTCAACGGGCACGCCCTCGGGGGCGGTCTGGAGCTCCTGCTGTCCTGTGACTTCGCCATTGCCGACGAGCAGGCGAAGATCGGTGTCACCGAGGTGCAACTCGGCCTGATCCCCGGCGCGGGTGGAACGCAGATGCTGTTTTCGGCCCTTCCCGTCGGCACGGCGAAGCGGCTGCTGTTCACCGGCGACCGGTTGACGGCCACCGAGGCTGCGCGGATCGGCCTCGTCGACCAGGTGTGCGACGCAGGGAAGGCCGTCGAGGCCGCGCTCGACGTCGCCGCCCGGATCAACTCCGCGGGGCCGTTGGCCGTCGAAGCGGCGAAGCGGTCGGCCAACTACCGCCTGCGGCACTCGCTCGACGAGGGACATCGACGCGAGGTTGAGATCTTTGCCGCTCTGTTCGAGACCGCCGACCACCGTGAGGGCATCGCCGCCTTCCTCGAGCGCCGCGCTCCCGCGTACGAGCGACGGTGAGGACTGTGGACGGGGACGTCGCCGTCGTCACGGGGGGCGGTGGAGGTCTCGGCGCTGCGGTGTCCCGGCGCCTGGCCGACGACGGCTGGAGCGTGGTGGTCGTCGACATCGTCCCGGAGGGTGCGCGGGCGGTGGCGGAGTCCATCACCTCGGTCGGCGGCCGGGCCGTCGTGGCGGTCGCTGACATCAGCGACCCGGCGCGGGTCGACGAGCTCAGGGACGAGGCTGCGGCGGCGTTCGGCCGACCGGTGGCCGCGCTCGTGAACCTGGCCGGTGCGGTGCGTAACTCGGTCCTGTCCAAGCTGTCCGACGCCGACTTCGAGCTCGTGCTGCGGACGCACCTGTTCGCGACGATGCACACGGTGCGTGCCTTCGGGCCCGGGATGAAGGCCGCGGGCTTCGGCCGGATCGTGAACACGAGCTCGGTGGCGGCGCGTGGGGTCGTCGCCGGGATCAGCTACAGCTCGGCCAAGGGCGGGATCGAAGGCCTGACCCGGTCGGCCGCGGTCGAGCTGGCCCGCCACGGGGTCACGGTCAACTGCATCGAGCCCGGCGTGATCGCCACCGGAATGTTCCTCGGCACGCCGGCGGAGTTCCAGGCGGCCCAGGTGGCCCAGATCCCGGTGGGCCGGGCGGGCCACCCCGAGGAGATCGCGGCGGCCGTCTCCTTCCTGGTCTCGCCCGAGTCGGCCTACATCACGGGGCAGACCCTGACGGTCTGCGGCGGGCTTTCGGTCGGCGCCCTGCGCTGAGCTGGTGCACGGCTCTTGACCCCGGGACCTGCTTTCCCCACAATATCGAACGGGCGCTTGATTTTATTTCAGGGAGATGCGAGATGCGACTTGCCGTCGTACACATCAACGCCGAGCGTGGATCCGAGCCGTACACCGAGATGGTCACCGAGGTCTTCAACCGCGTGAAGCGTCCGGAGACCGAGATCGTTCACCGCTGGGCCAGGCTCAGGCGCGCCTCCGACACCGTCTTCGGCTACCCGTACCTGCTGAACGCCGTCGACGTGATCCACAACATCCTGGATGCCGGTCGCAGCGGGGTCGACGGCGCGATGGTCGCGTGCAGCGGGGACCCGGGCATCACCGAGGCGCGCACCCTGGTCGACATCCCGGTCGTCGGCCCCTGGGAGGCGACGCTCCATCTCGCGAGCTCCTACGCCTACCGGTTCGGCGTGGTGACGGTCGAGGACCGCGCCTGGGCGGAGACCTGTCACAGCCTGATCGCCCGCAACGGTCTGCTTGACCGGTGCGTCGGCGTCGAACGGATCGAGACGCCGTCGGCGAAGGCGTTCACCGAAGGCTTCGGCAATCCGGACTTCGTGGTGGAGGACATTCGCCGCCAGGCCGGGAAGCTCGTCGACCGGGGCGCCGGTGCCATCGTCATCGGCTCGGCCGGTCTGAGCACGATGGCGGCGGCCGCGGGTCTGCACAGCATCGACGGCGGAATCCCGGTCTTCGAGACCCTCAGCGTCGGGCTCAAGACACTCGAGCTGCGCGTCGAGCTGACCCAGAAGGGCGGCCTTCCCCCGACCAGTCGCACGGGCTACACCCAGCGGCTCGCCGAGGCCGACACCGATCGCGTCCGGGCCCTGTTCGGGCTCTGAGCGCGGGTTCAACCAGAGGAGAAGAAGATGGTGAACGCTTCCGTTGCCCACTCGCTGCTGACCGAGGAGGAGCGCGAGTTCCAGACGGTGGTGCGCCGATTCATGGACACGCACGTCCGGCCGATCGTGCCCGACATGGAACGCGCGGGACGGCCGCCGGCCGAGCTGCTCAAGCTGATGGGGGACCAGGGGCTGCTCGGCTGCTTCGCTCCGGAGGAGTACGGCGGTGGCGGCGGAAGCCTGATGACCCGGGCCATCGTGGCCGAGGAGACGGCGCGGGTGGATGCCGGCCTCGATGCCACGCTCTTCGTGAACATGAGCCTGATCGCGCGCCACCTGATCAAACGAGGCACCGAGGGACAGAAGCGCAAGTACCTCGTGCCGCTCATCGCGGGAACGTCGTCGGCGTCCATCTGCCTGACCGAGCCGCACGGCGGTTCGGACGCGCTCAGTCCCAGGACGACAGCCCGGCTCGACGGGGACGAGTGGGTCATCGACGGCTCCAAGACCTTCATCACCAACGCTCCGATCGCGGACGTCTTCCTGGTGTTCGCCCGGACCAGCGGCGAGAACCGCCGAGCCCGGGGTGGCACCGCGTTCTTTGTCGAGAAGGACACCCCTGGCCTGTCGGTGGGCCAGCCCTTCGACAAGCTTTCGCTGCGGAGTTCGCCGACCGCCGAGGTCTTTCTGGACAACGTGCGGGTCTCGCGGGACCAGGTACTCGGCGAGGTCGACATGGGCTTCTACTACATGCTCGAGGGCCTCGACCTGGAGCGGGTGTTCGAGGGGGCGTCCAACACCGGCATAGCCCAGGCCTGCCTGGAGCTGGCGGTGGAGTACTCCGGCCAGCGGACGGTGTTCGGCGAACAGCTCTCGTCCTACCAGCTGACCCAGGACAAGATCGCCCGGATCGCGACCGGTGTGGAGATGTCCCGCGTGATGTTCTATCACCTCATCCGCGAGCTGGAACGGGGCGAGGAGCTCACCAGATCCTCGGCGATCCTCAAGCTCTACAGCTCGCAGGTGGCGGTCGAGGCTTCGCGGGAGGTGGTCCAGATCCTCGGCGGCTACGGCCTGATGGAGGAGTACCCCGCCGCGCGGCTCTACCGCGACGCCAAGCACCACGAGATCGGCGCGGGCACCAGCGAGATCATGAAGGTGATCATCGCCCGCGAGACCTACAAGGCCGCTGGCGCGGGACGATGAGCATCGAAACCAACCGCTACCTCACCGAGGACGCGCTCGAGCTCCGTTCCGTCGTGCGCCGGTTCGTGTCCGAGAAGATGTCGCGTTCCGACGCCGCGGGGTGGGACAAGGCGGCGCATTTCCCGCGCCCCGTCCTCGACGAGTTGGCCGAGCTGGGCGTGATGGGCCTGGCCATCCCGGAGGAGCACGGCGGTGTCGGTCGCGACATCCACGCGACGCTGATGGTGATCGAGGAGCTGTCGAAGCGGAGCATGGCCGTGGCCATCCCGTACATCATGGCCGCCTGCTACGCCGGGATGACGGTCGTCGACTGCGCCTCGAAGGAACAGAAGGCGCAGTGGCTGCCGGAGATCGCGGCCGGGCGCATGCTGTTCGCCTACGGCTGGACGGAGCCGGATGTCGGGGCCGACCTGGCGAGCGTGAGAACCACGGTGCGGCGCGACGGTGACGAGCTGGTCATCAACGGTGCCAAACGCTTCTGCACCGGCGCCGGCCTCAGCGACTACATCTACACGCTGGCCAACTCCGACCCCGGCGGAGCGAGGTACCGCAACCTGAGCCTGGTCCTCGTCCCGCCCGACGCCGAGGGCGTGACCATCACGCCGATCGACGCGATGGGCATCAAGGGCAGCCAGACGACCGATGTCGTCTTCGACGACGTGCGAGTGCCGGCCGACCTGCTGATGGGGGGTGAGGACGGGTGGAACCGCGGTTGGTCGATGATCACTGGGACCGGTCTCGACGTCGAGAAGCTCGAGGTCGCGGCCATGGCGCTGGGCCTGGGGATCGCCGCGTACGAGGACGCGCTGGCCTACGCCGAGCAACGCGAGCAGTTTGGCGTGCCGATCCTGAAGCACCAGTCGGTCGCGCACACCTTGGCGGACATGCGGGTCCAGCTCTACGCGTCGCGCCTGGTTCTCGACGATGCGGCCGAGTTGGCCGACCGGAACGACGTCTGTGGCGTGCAGACGTCCATGGCGAAGCTCTTCGTCACCGAGACCTGCCGGCAGGTCGTGCTCGACGCCCAGACGATCCTCGGCGCGTACGGGTATGTCGCCGACTTCGATGTGGAGCGCTACGTCCGCGATGCCCTCCTGATGCCGATCATCGGTGGCTCGTCGGCGATCCAGCGCAACAACATCCACAACTGGTCGCGTCGGCGCTGATGGCCGTCCGTCCATGACCGGACCCTGGAGGAACATCGTGCATAGGGCGGGTGCGGCTGACCTGGCACCTCGAATACCGATCTACCGGTCGCACGCTCGAATCCTTGTTGACCAACTTCCCGCATCGCTCTAGTCTCGAGCGCTCTCACCAGATTCAGCGGCGTCAGGTCGGAGCTGTCATGACATGTTCTCCCGTTCCCGCCGACCTCACCCGCTTCGTGGGCCGGGAGCAGGAGTGCGTCCAGATCGCGGAGCTCCTGTCCTGCTCGCGGCTGATGACCCTGACCGGACCCGGCGGGGTGGGAAAGACCCGATTAGCCAAAGAGGTGCTGCGCCGGCAGGCGGGCGACCTGGTGGACTCCGTCGTCTTCGTCGAGCTCGCCGAGGTCGCCCACGGCGACCAGGTCGCGGCGGCGATCGCCGCGGCGCTGGGCCTGGCGCTGGACAGCGGCGGCGAATCGCTGCCGAGCCTGGGCCGGGCCCTCCAGGAGCGCGACATCCTGCTGGTACTCGACAACTGCGAGCACCTCCTCGCCGCGTGCGGGCGGCTGATGGGCGCCCTGCTGCCCACAGCGCCCGGGGTCAGGGTTCTCGCGACGAGTCGTGAGCCACTCGGCATCTTCGGCGAGCGCACCTGGCGGGTTCCCCCGCTGAGCCTGCCGGCGCCGTCGTCGAACTCCGCTGCCGACAGCGATGCCGTGAAGCTCTTCCTGGACCGGGCGCTGTCGGTCGCACCGGACTTCGTGGTCACCGCCGACCGGCTCCGGATGGTGGGTGAGCTCTGCCGCCGCCTCGACGGCATCCCTCTCGCCATCGAGCTGGCCGCGGTCCGCACGCGCTCCTTCGATCTTCCGCAGATGCTGTCGGATGACGTGCCGATCTTCCGCGTGCTCGACCGGGGGAACGAGGCTGGCCCACTCCGCCACCACACCCTGCGCAAGGCGATCGAGTGGAGCCACGATCTCTGCACGCCCCAGGAGCAGGCCTTGTGGAGCCGGCTGGCGATCTTCAGCGGGTCCTTCAGCCTCGCCGCCGCCCGGGAGGTGTGTGCCGGTGACGGCCTGACCGGGGACGAGATTGTTCCACTGATCGGGAATCTGGTGGAGAAGTCGGTCGTAACCTGCAACGTGATCGAGGCCGCCCCACGCTACCGGCTTCTGGAAAGCCTGCGCGTCTTCGGGCTCGAGCGTTGTGAACAGGTGGAGACGTGGCGTCGTCGGCACCGCGACCACTACCTCGGTCTGGCGCTGGAAAGTACGCACACCTCGACCGGGGACGAGCAGCTCGTCACGGTCCGGCGGCTTCAGGGTGAGCTTCCCAACATCCGCTCCGCCGTCGGCTACTCCCTCTCGCGGAGCTCGGAGCGGCTGATCGGCCTCGAGATGACGGGTGCGCTCTGGTTTTACTGGAATGCCTGTGGCCACCTGCGTGACGGCTGTCGTTGGTTACAACGCGCGCTCGCGGAGAATCCCGAGTCGACGCCGGCGCGCGCAAAGGCCCTATGGGTGCTCGGGTGGTACGAGATGGTCCAGGGAGACAAGGCCAACGCTCGGCTTCACCTGGAGGCGGCCCGGGACATGGGTCGGGCGATCGGTGACGCCTCGGCGGCCGCGACCGCCATGCAGTTCCTCGGCACGCTCGAAGAGCTGGGCGGGAACTCCGAGGGCGCCCTGCTGCTGCTCGAGGACGCCCAGCGCCGCCACCGGAAGGCCGGAGAGGACGGGGCGCTGAGTATCCTCTGCGGCGCCCAGCTCGCAATGCTCCACACTCTCGCCGGCCGGATCGATGAAGGGCGGCGACAGTGCGACGTGGCGGTGGCCCAGGCGGAAGCCCACGACGAGCGGTGGGCGGCCTCCTGGGCGCACTGGAACCGCGGACTGGTCCACCACTTCGCCGGAGAGCCGGCACGTTCCGTCGAGTCACTGCGTATTGCCCTCACCGCCAAGGCATCCCTGCGTGACTGGCTGGGCGCTTCAGCCTGCGTCGAGGTCATGGTGTGGGACGCGGTCGACCTGGGACGGCTGGAGTACGCCGCCCGGCTGCTCGGGATTGGTCGCATGCTGTGCCGGGCCATGGGCGGGCGGCAGCCCCTGTTCGGATCAGCGTTCTTGACGGCGCGACGGGCGGAGTACGTGGAAGGCATCCGTCATGCGACGGGAGTCGAGAACTTTGAGCGTGAGTTCGCCGCGGGGCTCGCCCTGGACATCGAGGAAGCCATCGACTTCGTCCTGGACATGTCGTCGGTCCGGGCCAGCCTCACCGTCCCGCCGGACCGCTCGCACGGCGACGCGCTGACCGCTCGCGAGCGGGAGATCAGCCGCTTGATTTACCAGGGGCTGAGCAACGCCGACATCGCCGGGTCGCTCACCATTTCGCGCCGCACCGTCGAGGGCCACGTGAACCGAATCCTGGCCAAGCTGAACTTCCGCTCCCGATCCCAGGTCGCCGTGTGGATGGCACGCCGAGAGCCGGTCGAGTCCGGGCGTTAGAAGCCTGCGACCGTTCACCACCTCGAGTCGACGGGATTGCGGCGGAATACCCGGCGAGGGACGGGATCCCGCGCGTCACCGCGCGGAATACCCGTCGATCCCCGCCTCACCCCGCCTCACCCCGGCGAGATGTCCACCGGCGGTCTAGTGCTCGTGCGCGATGATGCCGCGGATGTTCCTGTGCGCCATCAGGTCGTCGTAGCCGTCGTTGACCTGCTCCAAGGTGTAGATGCTCGTGATGAGCTCATCCAGCTTGACGTGGCCGGTGCGGTAGAGGGAAAGCAGCTTCGGAATGTCGTACAGGGGGTTGCACCCGCCGTAGAGGGAGCCCTGTATCCGCTTGCCCCAGAGTGCCAGCTGAACCCCGGAGAGCTTGATCGTCTCGTCCTCGTACTGACCCATCGACGTGATGACGATGGTTCCGCCCTTGGAAGTCGCCTCGGTGGCCTGCGATACGACCTCGGCGGTCAGCTCGTCGACCGTGATGATGGTGCTGTCGGCGCCGACCCCGCGCGTGAGCTGCGTGACCAGCTCGAGTGCCTCATCCGCCGTGGCGGCGGTGTGCGTCGCCCCGAAGCGCTTCGCGCTCTCCCGTCTGTCCGGCGCGGGATCGACGGCGATCAGGTGCTGCGCGCCGGCGTAGGCCGCACCCTGGACCGCGTTGGTGCCGATGCCGCCGATGCCGTAGATGACCACGGTGTCACCGGGCCGGACCTCGGCCGAGTTGACCGCGGAACCCCAGCCGGTGGGCACCCCGCAGCCGACGAGGGCCGCCTTGTCCAGTGGGAGGTCGTCGTCGATCTTGACGATCGAGTTCTGGTGCACGGTCGCGTACTGACTGAAGGTGCCCAGCGTCATCATCGAGCCGTACTCGCCGCTCTTGCCCCTGAAGGGGAAGCGGCCACCCGGGAGAAAGCCTTCCAGGCCGTTCGCGCCGAGGTCGCACAGTCGGGAGTTGCCGGTCGCACACCAGCGGCACCGGCCGCACACAGGGTAGAACGAAGCGACGAAGTGGTCGCCGGGATGGAAACCGGTGACGTTGGACCCGGCCTCGAGGATCTCGCCGGCTCCCTCATGGCCGAAGACCATCGGGGCCCGGAAGGGGAGGTGGCCCTTCACCATGTGGAGATCGGAATGGCAGAGGCCGGAGTAGTCGTAGCGGACGAGCACCTCCTCGGCCCCCGGCTTGACGATCTCGAGCTCCTCGATCTCGAACGGCTTGCCCGCCTCGTAGAGGACTGCGGCCTTGGTCTTCACGTCAGTGGTCCCTCTCCTGCTTCAGGTGGATGGCTACGCGTGTCGACGCATCAGTCGCCCCACGCGGGGGCGGGGGTGGACAGTGCGAGGCCGTAGGCCCGCTTCTGAATGTCCGGCTCCATGCTGATCTGGATGGACTTGGCCTCCGTGTAGGCGTCGAGGGCGTTCACGCCGAGTTCGCGACCCACCCCGCTCTGCTTGAACCCACCGAACGGGTAGTTCTCGTTGGCCATGTGGAAATCGTTGATCCAGACTGACCCGGCCTCCAGCCGTCGGGCCACGTCCAGTGCGGCGTCCACGTTGCTGCTCCAGACGCCGGCGGCCAGGCCGAAGTCGCTGTCGTTGGCGATCTCGATGGCCTCGTCCACCGTGTCGTAACGCAGGACGCACAGGACGGGGCCGAAGATCTCCTCCCGAGCGACCCTCATGTCGTTCGTGACGTCGGTGAGGACGGTCGGCTCGACCCAGTACCCCTTGTCGGTGCCCGCGGGCACGCGCCCGCCGCACGCGACGGTGGCCCCCTCCACTCGGGCCAGCTCGACGTACCTGAGGACCCGGTCCCGCTGCGCCGCGCTGATCAGCGGGCCGAGGTTGGAGGTGGGGTCCAGCGGGTCGCCGATCCTGACTGTGGCCAGCCGCTCGACCAGCCGCGCGACGAACCGGTCGTGGACCGAACTCGGCAGCAGCAGGCGGGTCCCGGACTCGCAGGCCTGTCCGGCGTGCATGAGGAAGCCCCAGATCGCGCCGTCGACCGCCATCTGCATGTCGGCGTCTGCCAGCACGATGTTCGGGCCCTTGCCGCCCAGCTCGAGCGTGACTCGCTTGAGGTTGCTCCGGCCCGCGGCCTCGGCCACCTTCCGGCCGACCTCGGACGAGCCGGTGAAGCCGATCTTGTTGACATCGGGATGGGCGGCGAGGTGGGCGCCGACGACCTCGCCGTCCCCGGTGACGACGTTGAACACGCCGTCCGGCAGACCGGCGGCCTGCAGCTCCCGCGCCAGTTCGAGGGCGCCGATCGGGGTCTTCTCGTCGGTCTTGAGGACCACGGAGTTGCCCGCCGCGAGGGCGGGGCCGATCTTCCAGACCGCGAGGGCCAGCGGGAAGTTCCAGGGCACGATCGCCGCGCAGACGCCGATCGGCTCCCTGCGGATGACGCCCCCGTGCGCGATGCCGCCGACGACCGGCCCGGGAGCCTCGAACTGGTACCGGCGGGCCAGCTCGGCGAAGTACCGGAGATTGGACACCGGCGTGATCGCATTCAGGCCCATGGAGAGGTACAGCGGCGCGCCGCCCTCGCGCGTCGCCGTCGCCGCCAGCTCCTCGGAACGAGCCTCGAGAGCGTCGGCCACGGCTTCCAGAACCGCCGCGCGGCGCACCGGCGGAAGACTGCGCCAGACGCCTTGCTCGAACGCACGGCGGGCCGCCGCGACGGCGGCGTCCGCCTGGTCAATGCCACCTTTGGCCGCCGTGGCGACCGTCTCCTCCGTTGCGGGATTGACGATGACGTACTGTTCCGAGGTGTCGACCCATTGTCCGTCGATGAACAGCCGATAATGTGGGACCGAGACCTCGCTGGACGCGAGAGCGGGGCTTTCGATGGTGGAAGTCATAGCCTGTCCTTGCCGAGAGGGGCCCTTGCCGAGAGGAAGGACGGTTGCTCGCGAGGGAGCCGTCAGCTGGCGGGAGTGAACTCCACGATGAGAGATTCGGGACCGCGGGTGAACAGGCCCGCGTCGGTGGGTTCGATGCCGTCCGCGAAGCGGATGTCCGGCATCGCGGCGAGGATCTGGTTGATGGCCGTTTCGGCCTCGCGCTTGGCCAGCAGGGAGCCGACGCAGAAGTGGCGGCCGAGTGCGAAGGCGATGTGGTCGGCCGAACCGGCGAAGGCCTGCCTGATGTTGATGTCCGCGCGGAAGATGTTGTATGTGTCAGGGTCATCGAACCGACGCTCGTCCCGATTGGCCGCGCCGTTGACACAGCCGACGACGCTCCCCACCGGGATCACGGTTCCCGCCACCTCGACGTCGTCGGTCGTCGTGCGGAGGATGATCTGCACGGGTGGGTGGTAGCGAAGCGTCTCCACCAGCGCGCGGGTCGCGAGGGAGGGGTCCTGGCGGACGGCCTCAAGCTGCTCAGGGTGCATGATCAGATATTTGAGCGTGCTCGCGATCGACTTGTCGGTGGTCTCGCCACCCGCGATCAGCAGCAGGCCGATCAGGGCCTTGATCTGCTCGTCGGAGAACTGCTCGTCGTTGATTTCGGCCTGGGTGAGGCGCGAGATCAGGTCGGTACCGGGATTCCGCCGACGCTCGGCGATGATCGGCAGAATGTAGGCCGGATACTCCTGCTGGGTGCGCATTCCCCAGGCGTGGATCTCCGGGTCGTTCGTGAGATTCGCGAGGAACGCCATCAGCGAGGAGTACCACTCGTGAAAATTCGGCAGATCTTCACGGGGCAGGTCGAGCATCTTGACGATCACGTTGATCGGGAACCATTTGGTGAAATCCTCCGCCAGGTCGACGCGACCGGCGGTCCGGAACTTGTCGATCATCTCGGTCGCCAGTTCGTCGACCTGGGGGAGCAGCTCCTCAAGGTAGTTGCCGCGCAGGGCCGGCGTGATGAGCTGCCGGTTGATGGCGTGTTCGCGTCCACCCATCTGGATGACGGTCTTGCCAATGACGGGCTCCATCTGGAACGCGTAGTTCTCGTTCGAGAAGCCGACCGAGTCCTTGTAGATCCGGGCCACGTCCTCGTACCGACTGACGAAGTAGTAGCCGCTGACCTCGTGGTGCAGCACCGGATAGAAGTCGCGCATGATCTTGTAATAGGTGTGCGGGTCGCGAGCGAACTCTGCGGAGAGGACGTCGGGCTTCTCCGGGACGGTGGTGGGGGTGGTGGTCACCGTTCTCCCAACTCTCGGTAGTCGGCTGGCGGAGCCGGTCGATGTGACGAGCGTCTCCCTCTGGACGCCCGTCGTCTTGCGCGAAAACACCTGATCTGACACCTGACCCGGCACCTACTCGTCGACGGACGTGTGTGAAGAGTCACAGCGTGTGACGAGGTGCGACTGCGCATATCGGCGCAAAGCCGGCTGGAGGTAAGCGCTGGTCAGGCGGGCGGTGTGACAGCGGCTCGCCCCCGAACACGTGAGCAACCGGGTGTTTTCACCTGAGACACACGTCACCAGGCGATGGGACAGTCCTCGACGTCACGAGGGTGCCTCGCACCGGCCTGACCGCCCTCACCGGCCTGACCGCCCTCACCGTTCTGACTCCAGACACCAGACACCAGCGCCGCTGAAGCGGCCGGCGGCTGCCCACATTCACTTTGGGCTATCGGAGGACAGCAGTGCGTACGAGAAAGAGGATCGGCCTTAGCCTGGCGGCGGCGGCCGCAGTGCTTGTGGGCGTCGCCGCGTGTGGCTCGAGCGGTTCGTCGGACACCGCCGGCGCGTCTGGCGCCGCCGAGCCGCAGAGCACGGCCAGCTCGTCGTCGGAGGCGGCAGAGTACCTGGCCAAGGTCGTCGCTGCCCCGTCGGGGATCGGCTACTCGACGCCGATCACCAAGAAGGCTCCTCCCGGGCTGAGAGTGGTCGTCCTGGAGGCCAATGTGCCCATCGCTCGCCGTATCGACGAGGAACGAGCGGCCGCCGCGGAGGCGTTGGGCTGGAAGTATTCAAAGATCGTCATTGGTACTGGTGCGGAGGACGCCGTCAAGGCGATGTCGCAGGCTCTCGATCAGAAGCCGGACTTCATCTTCGAGGCCGGCTACAACATGTCGGCGTTCGGCGACCAGGTGGCCCGCGCGCAGAGCCAAAGCGTGAAGATCATCGCACAGTGCATCACCGACAAGCCGTCCGGCCCGCTCATCGCCGTCGACTGCGACCTGCACTCGACCGACCTGATGGCGAAGGCCACAGCCGCCTATATCGCGGCTCACGGCAACGGCGAGGACGTCATCCAGCTTCTTTCGTCGACGGCGTTCCCCATCGACGACTACTACGGGAAGTCGCTGGCCAACCAGCTCAAGCCGTGGTGCCCCAAGTGCGAGGTCAAGACGGTGTCGTTCCAGCTTTCCGACCTCGGGACGAAGCTGCCCGGCATGGTCGTCAGCGCGCTGCAGCGCGATCCCGACACCACCTACATCGTCTCGTCCTTCGGTGACGCCCTGACCGGGGTCGAGCCGGCGCTGGCGGCGGCTGGGCTGACCGACAAGGTCAAGATCGGCGGCTACCTGCCCGGCGTCGACCAGTACCAGGGACTGCGCGACAAGAAGCAGGTCTTCTGGGCCCAGGATCAGGCGCCGATCGCTGGCTGGCGAGAGATGGACATCGCGGCCCGGGCCGCTGTCGGCGATCCCATCAGCACGGTGACGAACACCGCCCCGGTGTCCCAGGTGCTCACGTCGGACAACATCGGCAGCGCGTCCTTCGACACCTCGGGTTTCTGGCTCGGCGTGCGCGACTTCGCCGACACCTACAAGAAGCTCTGGCTGCTGTCCTAGCAGCCTCGCCCACTGGGTCGCTTACGATTGAGGATTCTGGATGAGTAACTCGTCGTCACCAGCCCTGCGGGTGGTGAACCTTGCGAAGACCTTCGGCGGGGCCCGGGCGTTGAAGGACATCAGCCTGGAGATCGCACCAGGCGAGATCCACGGGCTCGTCGGCGAGAACGGGTCAGGGAAATCCACCTTTGTGAAGATCCTTTCGGGCTACCACAGCCCGGAGCCGGGCGGTGTGATCGAAGTCGGTGGGAACGAGCTTTCCTTCGGTAAACCCGCCGATTCGCACGCCGCCGGGCTCCGGTTCGTGCACCAGGATCTTGGGCTTATCGACGACCTCAACTGCGCCGAGAATCTGGCCCTCGGCCGGGGATTTGACACCGCGTTCGGCCGACGTATCCGGTGGCGCTCCGAGCACGAGGCGGCGCGCAGGGCGCTGGCCGCGCTCGGTTACGAGATCGACGTCCGCCGGCCGATCGGCCGCCTGTCGGTCAGCGAGCGAACCGCCATCGCTGTCGCCCGGGCGGTGTCCGACCACGGCGGGCGGACACACGTCATCGTCCTGGACGAGCCGACCGTCAATCTGCCCAAAGCGGAGATCCAGCGGCTCTTTCGGCTGCTCCGACTCATCCGCGACCGGGGCGTAGCGCTGATATTCATCTCCCATCATCTCGAGGAGATCTTCGAGCTCGCCGACCGTGTGACCGTCCTACGCGACGGCGAGGTAGTCGTGAGCCGTTCGGTGACCGAACTCAACCATGACTCCCTCATCGAGCTGATGCTCGGCCGTGCGCTACGCGCCGTGCGGAGTGACGCGCGGGCTGCCGCCGGCGCACCGGTGCTGACCGCGAGTGGCGTGTGCGGTCAGGTCGTTCAGGACGTCGACCTGACTGTCCACGCCGGCGAGGTGGTCGGCGTGGCGGGCATCACCGGGTCGGGCCGCGACGAGCTGGCTCGGCTCATCGCTGGCAGCGCGCCTTTCACTGGACGCGTCGCCATTGACGGTGAGCCGCTGCGGTCCAATCGCCCGGACCTGTTCATCAGAGCCGGCGTGGTGGGCGTCCCGGCGGAACGTACGGTGAACGCCGCGCTCCCCGACCATTCAGTCCGTGAGAATCTGACGATTTCCCACCTTGCGCCGTACTCCAGTTTTGGATTGCTGCGGCGCTCCGCCGAGCGCACCGACGTGCGCACCCTGCTGGAGAAGTTCGACATCCGCCCCGCGCGTCCGGAGCAGCCGATCGACTCGCTGTCCGGCGGTAACCAGCAAAAGGTCATGATCGCCCGAGCAATGCGGCTGGGACCGAAAGTACTCGTCCTCGACGAACCGACGCAGGGCGTCGATGTCGGAGCGCAGGCAGAACTGCACAGACTCGTCCGCGCGTCCGTCGAGAACGGTCTGGGTGTGCTCGCCTGCAGCTCCAGCAGCGAAGAACTCTCAGAGATCGCCGACCGGGTGCTGATAATGCGCAGCGGCCGCGTCGTCGATGAGCTCACGGCGCCGCTTGTCGCCGACGATATCAGCGCCGCGACTCTCGCTAAGCAGAAGGAGACAACGTGAGCACCACCGACACCGCGGCAACTTCGGAAGCGACGCGAGTAACCGGCCGCGACTCGGCTGGCCCCACGAAGCGCTCAGGCCGGATCATTCCGCGGCTGGGCCTCGATCGGTTCAGCGGCCTGTACGTGCTGGCCGCCTTGATCATCGCCTACGGCATCTGGCTGCCCGACACGTTCCTGACGAGCCAGACGGCGCGCAGCGTCGCGGACGGCCAGGCGATAGCCGCCATCGTCGCCCTCGCGTTGGTGGTGCCGCTCGCCGCCGGAGTCTTCGATCTTTCCGTCGCTGCGACTCTGGGGTTCAGCGTCTGCCTGGTGGCGTGGCTGCAGGGTCATCATGTCAATGCCATTCTTAGCGTGCTGACTGCTGTTGCTGCCGGCATCGTCATTGGTGCTGTCAACAGCCTCGTCATCATTGTACTCCGGGTCAATTCTTTCATCGGGACCCTGGGAATGGGCAGCCTGCTGGCTGCCGGCTCCTACTGGATCACGGATGGCCAGACGCTGATCAAGGGTTTCTCGCCCGATCTACTCAAGGCCGGGCGCGCGCAACCAGCGGGCATTCCGGTGACGGTGTGGTACCTGGTTGGTATCGCCCTGGTCCTGTGGTTTGTCCTCGAGTACACGCCGGTGGGCCGGTATTTCTACGCGGTCGGCGCGAACCCGCAGGCCTCTCGGCTGGCCGGCCTCCGAGTGGACCGCCTGGTGGCCCGCTCGCTGATCCTCGCGGGGTTCCTGTCCGCCCTGGGAGGCGCGATTCTCGCCGCCAAACTGGGGCTCGGCAGTCCCGACGTGGGGCCGCCCTACCTGCTGCCCGCCTTCTCGGCCGCGTTCCTCGGCGCGACGCAGATCAAGTCAGGACGGGTCAATGTTCTCGGCACTCTTGTCGCCGTCTACCTGCTAGGTGTTGGAGTGAAAGGCCTCCAGCTCGCCGGCGCACCGTCGTACGTCGGTGACCTGTTCAACGGGGCTGCGCTCATCATCGCCGTCGCGCTCGCCGCCCGGACGAGCCGGAAGTGATTCGGCCGCTGGACCGACCGCAGCCAGGGAAGGTGCTGCTTGGCCTGTATCTCCAGTACCCGGTGTTCGGTGTCGTGCAATGTCTTCGCCGGTTGAAAACTAACTGCGGGGCGAGGCGGCAGGCAATCTTTCGGCCGGCACGGCTTCAGCCGACCAGAATCAGCTTGACTCCGACCGCATCATAGGTTCCACGCGCGCGTGCATCCCTTGTCGCGAGGGCCAGGCCATGCGCTTTGGCGGCGAGCGCCACCAGCCCGTCATACACGGCGCCCCCGGCGATGCCGAGTTGGCTCAGGGTCGTGTGGATTTTCTGGGCGGGCGGGCG
>NZ_JAMPTM010000073.1 GCF_025403375.1 Frankia gtarii | reverse complement strand
CCCGGAACCACCGCGGCCGCGGCTCGCCGTCCCCGCACCCGTCGTTCCCGCGCTCATCGTCCTGCCTCCCGCGCCGGCACGACCAGGACCACCGCGACCGGGAACTGGTGCTGCTGCGGGTCACGGTAGCGGCCGGCGATCACATCGAGCTCCCGTTGCCGTTCCTGTTCCAGCCGGTGCAGGCGGTCCTCCCAGGACTGCCGGTCCTTGCGGAACTGGGCCAGCTCCTCCCGGCTCCTGGCGATCTCGGCCCGGCTGAACAGGACGCCCTCCTCGTTCTCGGGACTCGCCAACGCCGAGCGGAGGGTGCTCGCGAACTGGTCCAGGATCGCGGTGATCCGGGTCTCCTCAGCGCTCTGACGCTGGGCCAGGATGCGGGTCAGCGACTCCTGACGGGTCCTCGTCCGCCAGTTCAGGGCGGAGAGCACGCCCTCACGCGCGGCCGGCCAGCGCTCGGCGAGCCGTTCCTGGGTCTCCTTCGTGACGGGACGGCCGGCGGCGAGCGCCGAGGAGACGATCTCCCCGAGGACGGTGAGGTTCTCCAACCGGCGGAACCGGCCGGCCGCCGGCAGCCAGCCGCCGGCCTGCAACACCTCCTCGTGCAGCCGCACCCCGTCCGCGCCGACCAGCACGAACCGGGAGAACGCGCCGACGAGCACCTCCTCGCAGCGCGGATCGTCGGTCTGCACGGCGGTCACCCGGTGCAGGCCGATGTCGGCGTTGGAGACGGCGCCGCGCAGCAGCCGCGTGGACATGTCCACCAGCCGGTGGCCCAGGTGGGCGAGCACGACGTCGTCGCAGCCCCGCACCACCGCCGCGTCGAACGTGATGGGCAGTTGGCGCGGCGGGGCGCCGTCGCGGTGCAGCTTCTCGGTCAGCCCGGCCGAGGCGCGCGCCCACGAGCCGGTCAGCGTCGGCACGTCGAACATCCCGTTGCCCGGATCACCGTCCGGCGCACCAGGGAAGTGAGCGGTGCTGGCCTCGCCGAACAGGTCGCCGCGCTCGTCGATGTGCGGCGTCAGCCGCTGCTGGCGGGCGAGGTCCAACGCCGTGCTCACCACCCGCTGCACAGCCTGCGGGGTGATACCGAGATCGCGAACCGTGTCGTCCAGGGTGGCGCGCAGCCGGCGCACCTGCTCCCGGACGTTCTCGGCGACCGGGACCGCCTCGTCCTTCGCGGCCGCCGCGTCAATCGTGACGTCGAGGTCGGCCGGGTCGGCGACCCGCTCGCCGAGCATCCGGCGCTGCACCCGCTCGGACAGCACCGCGTTCACGGCCCCGAGGTCGGCCTTCATCTGCGCGACCTTCTTCACCACCCGGGACAGGAACTCCAGGTCGGCCTCGTAGGAGTCGACCGCGCCGCTCCACCCGGAGCCGACGAAGTGGCGGATCTCCGGAGAGTGGCGCTGGCCGTACCGGTCGATCCGGCCGATGCGCTGCTCCAGCTTGTTCGGGTTGAACGGGATGTCGTAGTTCACCAGCCGGTGGCAGTGGTTCTGCAGGTCGATGCCCTCGCTGGCCGCGTCGGTGGCGAGCAGGATCCGCACCGGATGCTCGCTCGGGTCGGCCTGGAAGGCCAGCCGGAGCTGCTCGCGCTCGTCGGTGGGCAGGCCGCCGTGCAGCAGGCCGAGACGCTGACCGCCGAGCCCCTCCTGGCGCAGCAGGCCGGCGAGCCAGATCTGGGTGTCGCGGTACTCGGTGAACACGACGACCCGCTCGTTCAGCCAGTGCTTCCCGTCCGGGCGGCAGACCGCGGCCAGGTAGTCGAGCAGGGCGCGGGCCTTCGCGTCCGGCTCGGCCTCGTGGGCGTCCCCCCAGCGCTGCATCCGCTCCAGCAGCGCGCTCTCCGAGTCGGTGGGATCCGGCTGCATCGGGCGGACCCGGCCCAGCGCGTCATCCTCGGCCTCGGCTAGCTGGGTGTCGTCGAGGGTCGCGACGTCGTTGAAGTAGTCCTCCAGCCACTCCGGCACGTCGTCGAGGTCGTCGAACCCGCCGAACCCGCCGGAACCACCAGACCCGCCGGAACCACCAGACCCACCAGACCCACCAGAGCCGTGCGAACCGCCGACGGAACCCGCGCGGGCCGGCCGCCCCTGCCGCGCCGCGAGGGTCTCCCGGTAGACGGCGACGGTGTGCGCGAACGCGGCCGGGGAGGAGAACAGCCGCTTCTTCAGCAGCAGCGTCACCAGGTCCGTCGCCTTCCGGCCGCGTTCGGTGTTCAGCCGGACCCGACGCAGCGCGGAGAACTCCTTGAGCAGGCCGTGGATCTCCCGCTCGCTGTCGGGATAGACCACCGGCATGTCGATGGAGCGGCGCGAGGCGAACCGCGGCGAACCGTCCGCGTTCTCGATGCCGCCCTTCAGCCGACGGACGACCACCTCCTCGACCGCCTTGCGGTCCGGTGCCACCCCGCGGGCGAACCGCTGGTCGTCGAGGATCTCCAGCAGGGCGGTGAACGACGCCAGGTAGCCGTTGTGCGGGGTCGCGGACAGGAACAGCCGGTGGGTGAAATGCGGGGCGAGCCGGCGGATCAGCTTCGTCTGCTGGGAGTCGACCGCGTAGACCTGCTTCGGCGCGGCGGGGGCGACGTGATGCGCCTCGTCGAGGATGAGCAGGTCGAACGTGCGCGGATAGGTCGGCTGGCCGTCACCGGGCAGCACCTCGTCGAGCAGCCGCTGCGCCTTCGGGCCGCGCAGCCAGGGAAGGCTGACGATCGTGAGCGGATAGACCTCGAACGGATTGGCCGCGCTGCCGTGCGAGCGGCGGACCGCGGCGCACCGCTCCGCGTCGATGACGGTGAACTCGCGGCCGAACTTCTCGGCCATCTCGTCGCGCCACTTCAGGGTAAGCCCTGCCGGGCAGACAATCATGATCCGCCGGGCCCGGTGACGCAGCAGCAGTTCCTCGGCGACCAGCCCCGCCTCGATCGTCTTGCCCAGGCCGACGTCGTCGGCGAGCAGCAGGTTGACCCGCGGCGCCTCCAGCGCCCGGGCCACCGGCTCGAGCTGGTAGTCCTCGACCGCCACCCCCGAGCGGAACGGAGCCTGCAGCCGACGGGCGTCCGCCGAGGTCACCGCCGACCAGCGAATGGCGTCGAGGAAGGCGGCGAGCCGTTCCGGTGAGTCGAAGCCGCCTCGGGTCACCTCGGGCAGGGAGCCGCTGGGCAGGATGCGCCGGCCCGGTTCGACCTCCCAGATCACCTCGATCGTCTGCCCGTACCGACCGTCCTCGACGCTCTGCAGGGTGACGAGGGAACTCGGCACGGCCGGCCCCGAACCGTGCCGCGCTCCCTCACCATCCGACACGGCCTGGGTGTCGGTCTGCGCGACCACCCACTTCTGCCCACGCACCTCGACCAGTGCCCCGATGCCGGGCAACCTCGCCCCTGCCGACAGTGCGCCGTGACGAGAGGGCGCACGTTCCGTAGTTGCAGGCTCCGCGGTCGAACCCGGCATCCTCATCCCCCTCATGGACAGCCCGATCATTCTGGCAGGCCACCGAGTCACCCCTCGCGCCTGCGGTGACCCGCCGACGACGGACACCCGCACATCCCCGACCAACCAGACATCCAGGGAGAGTGTAGCGACTGTGAACCCAATTCACAATCCAGCTGTCATCGGACTGCGACCGCCTCACCGCGTGGAGTTGCGGCACGTGGAGTTGCGGCACATGGACTATCGCAGTGCCTCCAGCGCCCGAAGCTGCGCGGGAGTGCCCGACTCCGCGGCGTACTCGAGCAGCTCGTCGAAGGTGGGGACCAGCACCTCCAGCAGGTTCGCCACGGTGGCGACCGAGTCCTCCAGCTCGGCGCGGCCGAGCCCGTACCGGCGAGAGATCGCCAGTGCACGGCTGCGCACGGCCGTCGCCCGTGTCCGCTCGTCGTCACACCACAGCTGCAGAAAGTAGGTGTCCTTCACCTGGAAGGATCCAAGCCGGTAATACGGCTGCCGCGCCGTTGGGCCGAACATCTGGGCCGGCAGGGTCGCCCGCCATACCCCGTTCGGCAGGTTGGTCAGCACCGCCTGGCCCAGCCCCGCAGCGCGCAGCCACTCCACCCAGATCTGACGTGGCTCGGCGCCGCGCTCGTCCGCGAGGGCGTGCACCACCTGCGGCGCGTGGCCGCACAGCTCCTCGACGAACCGGTCTCGGTCCTGGGCGGCCTGGGTGAACGCCAGCACCGTCGCCCCGTCGGCCAGGACAAGGTGGGCCGGGAGCCAGGCGGCGGCGTTGCTCACCGGATGCAGGTTCCGCAGGCGGCGCGGCACGTTGAACCGGTCCCGGTCCGGCCGCGCGCCAACCGCCCGCACCGCGTCGAACTCGAACGACCGCAGCGACGTCAGCGGTCGGAACCGATTACGGCTGTCACCCGGGTTCCGCTCCCCGGCCGCCACGATCCGCACCGAGCCGTCGTAGTACGCCCGCGGGAACGGACGGTGGGTGAAGGCGTCGAAAAGCAGCAGCTGGCGGCTCTCCTTCAGCACGTAACGAACCCCGTCGCGGACCGAGGCGCCGCCCAGATCGGTGGGCCGCAGCACCCGCGCGTCGCGGCCGTCGCGCTGGAGATGACCGATGTGGACGAGATGCTCGATCCCACGGGCCACGAGCGATCCGGACAGCCCGAAGAAGCGGGCGAGCTCGTCTTCTCTGTGCAACCGGCCTTCGACGACCCCCCGCAACAGATAGTGGTCGACGACATCGAAGGGTTGGCTGTCCTCGAACGTGGCCTGGACCTCCACCTGCCACAGCGGCCAGCGCACCGAGAAGATCCGCAGCGGACGGATCTCCGGCATCGCCATGGTCAGCTCGAGGGCCCGGAAGGCGGGAAACAGCAGCCAGTCGCCGGCGCCGCCCGCCGGGGCGGTGCTGGCCGGGGCGGTGCCGGCCGGGGCGGTGCCGGCCGGGGGACGGGTCACCCCGGGTCCTCGACGGCACCGCGCAGCCGCGCCTCGATCTCACGGGAGCCGCGCAGATCCCCGACCGTCGACAGGGCCGTTCTCAGCTCCACGATGAGCTTCGCGAAGCCGGCGTCGGTGGAGCTGCTGAGCGTGTCCAGATCTCCGACGAGCACGAGCTGCCGCCGCGTTCGGCTCATCGCGACGTTGAGGCGGCGCAGTTCGCTCAGGAATCCGACCGAACCGGCCCGGTTACTGCGGGTGAAACCATAGATGATCAGATCTCGTTCGTTGCCCTGGAACGCATCCACGGTGCCGATGTTGTCCTCAACGTTCCCGGGCCCGCCCAGTCGCCGGACGAGTGTGCGCCGCAGGAGCTGGACCTGATCCCGATACGGAACGATCACCGCCCAGTCGCGGTAGTGATCGGCGTGGCGGGCGACCAGGGCGGCGATGAGATTCGCCTCCAGCCTGTTACTGATGCCACCGTTCGCGCCGGCGCGGCTCTCCTGCCGTTCCCGGGGCGGCCGGTCGGAGGTGTCCACAAACGCCAACGGACTGGTGAACAGCGGATCGGGCCCGGTCCCAGGATGGTCGGTGGTGAGCACGCCGCCGTAGAAGGAATGCGAGATGAACGCCGCGACCGTCTCGGGCATGCGACGTTGGGTCGTCAGGGTCACCCCGTGCTCCGTCCCGATCCGCTCGAAGAGCCGCTCGAACTCGCTGCGCCCGACGATGTCCCGGGTCTCGGTGACAACCGGGGCGGACAGTTCCGCGCCTGGCACGAGCCCCTCTGCCCACCGGGCGACCTCACTGTCCAGGTACGGGGGAAGCTGATGATGATCGCCGACGAGCACCGCCCGGCGGGCCCGGACCAGGGGGACGAGCAGGTCGGGCAGGGCGATCTGACCCGCCTCGTCGACGATGGCGAGGTCGAAGGACAGCCCGCTCAGCAGCTTCTTCGTCGAGACGCCGATGCAGGTCGCGGCGATGACGTCGGCGTAGCCGACAAGTTCGTGCTTGAGCTCCTCGTCCGCGGTGGGAACCCGCCCCCGCCATTCGGCCAGCAGGGACGCGCGGGTGCGGGCGAGACCGACGGTGTCGAGCAGGCTTTGCTCGCGCCGCTCCCAGCCGGCGACGTCGGCGGCCTCGACGTCGGCCTCGACGTCGGCGGCCTCGACGTCGGGGAAGCCGGGGCCACAGCCCGCCAGCTCCAGCCCCGCACGCAGCGGCTCCGCGGCCCGCGCCGCCTGGGTGAGCTCGCGTTCACGGTGCCCCCAGGCGTACTCCCGCTCCGCCAGCAGCCGGCCACCGACGCCGTCCTGGGCGACGAGCAGCGTGACCCGTTCCAGTACGCCGTCGCGATCGGACCGGGCCGCGGCGAGCTCCTGCTCCGCCGCATCGACCCGGACCTGCGCGGCCCGCAGGGCCCGCAGGCGTCGGGCGACACCGCGCCGGTGGACCGCCGCCCACCAGCCGGGAGCGCTCCGGCCGGCCGTCTTCTCGTGGCGGAGCCGGGCCCGGGTGAGACGTTCCTGCCGCCTCGCCGCCGCCTTCTCCAGCCGTTCGACCGCGGTCCGGGCCGCCGCGATCTGTGGTTCGAGCGGGGCTCGGACCCGCCGGGAGATGTCGTCCAGCTCGGCATCCCGACTCCGGAGGACCGCGTCGGCCTGCTGCGCGGCGCCGATATGCGTGCGCAGCAGTGCCAGCTGGTCGTTGACGTCCCCCACCCCGGCGAACGGCTCCAGCGCGGACATGATCGGTTCCGTGTACCGCAGCAGGTTGTCCTTCAGCTCCTCCACCTGGACCTCGGCGGTGAGCTCGCGGGCCGGACCGGTCAGCGCCTCCGGGTTGCCGACCCGCACGCACCGCAGCTGTGCGGCCAGGCCTCCCAGGACGTTGTCGACGGCTCGGTTGCTCTGCGAGGTGACCAGGATCCGGCGCGGGCGCTCGGCGTCGACCCGGACGGCCGTGGCCTCGGCGACGGCGATCTCGGTGATGGTCCAGGTCTTCCCGGTGCCCGGGGGGCCGAGCACGAGCAGCAGATCCGGCTCTCCCAGCGCGCGCTGGTAGGCGTCGAGCTGGCCGCCGTCCAGCGAGCGGCTCGGGATCGCCGACCGATCGGGTTGGGATGGTCGCAGGACACGGTGCTCCGCCAAGGTCGCCAGCAGGCGGGGATTGGTCGCCTCCTCGTCCCGCAGGGCGGCCACCGCGCCCAGCTGAGCCCTGTAGACGACATCGCTCGGAAGAACCTCCAGCGCGCCCTGCGCCGGGATGCGGGAGAAGTCGGGAACGCCGTCGAACCGAACCGTCACGTCGAGGTTCTCGCCGCGCAGGATCGTGCCGCGTAGCTCCCGGTCGTCGTTGACCTGAACCTGCGTGCCCTCGGCGACCTGGCACGCCTCGACCAACCGAAACTCGTACACGCCGCGGGCGGAGTACCGCTGTTCACGGGTCGCCCGCCGCGCCCGGTACAGAATCGGCGTGGCGGCGAGCCGTTCCCGTTCAAGGTCCCGGGTCCGCATGATGATCCGCTCGACCGTGTCGAGATAGTCCAGGTGCCGAGCGGGCATCCGGGCGGACGACGCCGCCGACGTCGCCAGCGCCGCCCAGGCCTCGCGAAGAGCTCCGGAATAGCTGCGGTAACCAGCCCCGATGTATCTGACATGCGGATAGAGAAACCACTGTGGGCAGTGAACGCGCAGAAAACCCTGGGCGAGACTCCGGTGGTCCCGGAAACCCCATCGGGCGACGTGGGTCAGGATGTATCCGTCGTCGCGGTTCGTCGGGCGTAGCAGCGCCACGTGGGTGTCGGTGTAGATCCGAAGCGTCGTCGAGTTGTCCCGGCCCGTTTCCAGTCGGGCCGGGACGCCGGTGCCGGACATCCGCCGGAGCTGGTCGACGAAGCGTTCGGGGTCGAGGTCCTCGTTGCCCTGGACGCGGGCGCTGGCCAGCGTTTCGGTCAGCCGCGCGCTCGGGGCGAGCGCGATCCCGCCAGCCAGGGTGATCGGGGCTGTGGCCATCAGTGCCCGGCCCGAGCGAGGCGGTCGATGCCGGCGCGCAGCGCCGGGATGAGCAGGCCCGGCCGGGCGGGGCGCCGGTCTGGATCGGGGTCGACGGAGGCGAGCAGAACCTCGTCCAGTTCGGCCGGCACGTCGAACCCGAATGCGCGCAGCGGTGCGGGCAGCCCGCGGGCCGGCGGCCGTCCCGTCAGACAGTGGTAGGTCATCGCGGCCAGCCGGTGAACGTCGGTACGGAATCCAACCTCGGCGCCATGGAACCCGAGACGCTCCTGCTCCGGTGCGCGGTACTCGGCGGGTCCCTCCCCGGGACGACGGCGGACGCCGGCCAGGCCGAGGTCACGCAGGGCGGGGGTGCCCCTCGGATCGGTCGGATCGGGAAGAACCACCCCGTCCGGTGTCAGGGCCCGATGGGTGTGCCCGGCATCGTGCAACCCGGCCAGGACATCAGCCAACCGCTCGGCGACGGTCAGCAGACCGACGGCGGTCACCCGGTCCAGCGGGCGGGCCCGGGCCGGGGCCACCGGGCCGAACACCTCCCGCCAGGTCCGGCCCGCCGGGCGGGCCGAGAGGACGGCGGCCTCCGTCGAGCTCACCCGGCCCTCGAGCAGCCGGGGCAGGCCGCGCCGGCCGCCGACCCGATCGAGCAGGCGTAGCTGGGTCTCGATCGCCTCCGCGTGGGCATCCGCGTCCGGGTCCGGACGCCGGATCAGTACCTGACGGAACCGGGCCGGGCTCGGCGGCGTGGCCATGACCGTGGCAGCTCCTGTCCGCAGCACCCAGGCGTCGCCGCCCCGCCACTGCTGCGGATCGCCCTGCAGCAGGCAGGTGCGGCCGGCGATCCGGATCGTCTCACCGCCGCGGGGGTGCTGATCGGCTGGACCGTGGGGCGCCGACGCGCCTGGCCCGAGATCCGTGGACGGGACGACGATTTCGCCCTCCGCCTCGGCAGGCGGCTGCGGTGCCCCACCGCGCGGCGGGTAGAACGCCGCAACCACCGCGGCCGCCTCCGGCCGGGTGAGCCGGCTCCGGAGCCCGGTCTCGTCCCAGATACAGATCTTCGTGGACGTCTCGGCATGCTGGGCGCTTTTCCAGTCGTCCCACCACAGCGTGGTGGGATGATCCATGGAGCTGGGAACGCACAGTATCCACTTGTCGATCCGATAGCCGAACGCGCGGGCATTCTTCTGCGCCGAAGCAAAGGATTCCGTGATCTGGCGACGATGGCTCCGCCCGACCCGCGGCATGAAGTACTTCGACTGCCAGACGACGATCCGGTCGTCGAGCCGGCCGAGAAAGACGTCGATGCCGCCGTCCCCCGGGTTGGGGCTTATCCGCCGAGCGCCGGGGTGCAGGGCATCCACAAGCTGGGCGATCATCACCTCGAAATCGCTCCGTGCCCCCTCCTCGCTGCCCGTGTTCAGCTCGTGAGCACGAAAGTTGACCACCACAGGATTTCGCCGTGAACCTGGCACGCCGGATCGTTCCTCCTCGGGTCAGCGGAGTCGGATACCGGGACGAATACTACCGGGATCCCGCCGGCGAAGCAGCCCCGAGGCGGCGGGTAGGCAGAGCCAGGATCGAGTGGGCGGGGCCGAGGCCGAGCCGTCGATCTTCTGCTTTTCGGGCGGAATCGACCGTGCTTCCAGCGTCCGTAGACGTATGCTTCCGTGTCTGGACAACCGCCGAAGTACATGCTTGACTGCCAACGTTGGCTACACTCGCTGCGGCACCTCCGGCCAGCGAGCCGCGAGCCAAAGAGCGGCGACGAACTCCTCGATCGACAGCCCCGTGTCACGGATGATCCGACGCAGTGTCCCGACCGAGATGTCACGCCCCGGGTGAACAGGCGCGACCGTGAAGCGACCCTCAGCGTTCCTCATCATGTGGTGCGGGCCACCTCGCAGCCGAGCTTCTCAAGGACCTTGGCCACCTCCCCGCCGGGCAGCGCGGGAAGTGGTGGCATCAGGCGACGTCCTGCACGATCCGTCAGGACCGGCGGAACACCGAACTCCTCGATGACCAGACTGACGACCTCATAGAGATCGGTCACGGCGTCCTCGGGAGTGTCACCGAGCCCCCGTGCTCGCCATCGCTAAGGAACGACGCCTGGGCCGCCCAGGTACCGTCCCCCACTACCGCATGGTCCATCCCGGTGCCGGACCAGGTACAGGCGGCATCCTCGTGACCTGAGGAACCCCTGGGATTCCAGAAGCCGATCTAATCGCCCAGGCTGCCGCGAGACCAGCCCGCAAATCCGTGCGGGTTCCCCGTTCATCGAGAAGAGATCCGAGCGGGCTCGGATAATCGACGAATGAAACCAACGCACACAAAGCCAGAAATCGGGTTCCTGACGCACGGCCAGTACCAGGTCCGGAGGATCGCGGTTCGTGCACCGCGCCCTGGGCAGAACGAGACCTCAAGCGCGGGTAGGGCCGATCAGTGCGAGAGGAGACCACCATGGCTACCACGGCGACAGAGGCGATGGCCCGAGGGCCGGCCGTCGTCGGGCCGGACCAGTAGCCTTCAGCACCCGGTACTCGGTTGCTCGCTGCAGCTTCGGGAAAACACGGCCGGCAAAATCCGACAAGTGGACTATGATCACCGCACCCCAAGGTGCATCGGAAGCCGAAACGCAACACGACTCCCGGACCCAGTCACCACCGATATTCGAAACCCCGACAGGGCCCAACGGCCACCAAGCCCACCGACGCCACGGCCATGCGGGGGGTTTAGCGGGCTCGACCCCCCGGCAAACATGACAAGATCCCACCAGCGAAGCCGCCCCAAAGGCGGCGAGCGGGAAGGATCAGAAATCGAGTGGGCAGGGGCGGGGTCGAACCGCCGACCTTCCGTTTTTCAGGCCGAATCGACCGTATTTCCAGCGTCCGTACCCGTGTGTTTTCGTCCGTGGAGCACCGCCGAAGTACCTACTTGATCGTCGACGTTGCTACACCCGCTGCTACACCTCCGGCCGACGGGCCGCAGATCAAAGCATGGCGACGAACTCCTCGATCGACAGCCCCGTGTCACGAATGATCCGACGCAGTGTCCCGACCGGGAGGTCACGGCCAGGATGAACTGGTACGACTGTGAAGCGACCCTCGGCGTTCCTCATCATGTGGTGACTGCCTTTGATGCGGATCATCTCGAAGCCGAGCTTCTCGCGGACCTTGACGACCTCCCCGCCGGGCAGCACGGGAAGTGGTGGCATCAGGCGACGTCCTGCACGATCGTCAGGACCGGTGGAACACCGAACTCCTCGATGACCAGACTGACGGCCTCGTAGAGATCCGCGACAGCGTCCTCAGGAGTGTCACCGAGCCCGTGCGCGCCACCGCTGGGGAACGACGCATGGGCCGCCCAGGTGCCGTCCTCGGTCTGCTCCAGCTCGTATGAGATCTGGACCATCCGCTTCATGCCGCCGACTGTACGCCGCCAGCCCGCATGGTTCGGGGCTTCCGCGTGCTCTACTGGGTGGCCGTGGCACGGTTCCACACCAGCCCGTAACGGCCCCCCGCGTCGATCTCCATGGAGAGACAAAAGGCCTGATCAGAGGTGGTGGGCAGGGGCGGGGTCGAACCGCCGACCTTCCGCTTTTCAGGCGGACGCTCGTACCGACTGAGCTACCTGCCCCGGGTTGTACGGAATCGTAGGAGCCGGAAGGAGCTTCCGGCCATACGAACGCGGTCCCGACGGGATTCGAACCCGCGACCTCCGCCTTGACAGGGCGGCGTGAACTCCAGACTTCACCACGGGACCATGCTCTTACAGCGATCTTCAGTTTTCGTCCCGAGCGGCCCGTGGGATGCGGTCCGTCAGGATCTGGAGGTCATGCTACACGACTGCGGGAGCAGCGGAACCGTCAGGGGAGGTGGATTCTTGCCCAACGTTCCCGGCACCCAAGCACTCGCCATCCGCTACCCGGGCACGACACGCCGGACGGGTGTGGGGGCATGGGCAGACGGCGTGGCTGCGGGGGCGTGCCCGGAGTGCGGTGCGTGGGGTGCAGCGAGCGGGTCAGCCATCGGCGGCGAGCTCGCGGCCGATGATCTCCTTCATGATCTCGTTCGCGCCGCCGTAGATCGTCTGGATGCGGGCGCCCTGCCAGACGCGGGCAATCGGGTACTCGGTTCCTCCGTCCGGGAAGTCGTCCACCAACGCCGGCCGGCGGCCGCCGGCCGCCGGGTCTGGCGTCGAGCCGCAGGTGGACCCTCGGTGCCTCAGCCGCGGGCGATGTCGCGGGCACCCCCGTTCGGGCTACCCAGCGCGGCCGGCACGTTTCGGAGAGCACTCCCGGGTGTGTCCCGGCGCGCATATCCTTGGACATCCGAGCATGTACGACGGCAGGCCGGGCGAGATGCCCGTTCCGCTCGCTGACCCCGCCGACCGGGGCCGGCCCGGTTCGGTGCCGCGCGATCCCGTGCCATGCCACATTCCGGGGAGGAGGCCGACGGCGATGCCCTCCACGGACAGGCTCGTGGAGTCGGCGCGCGGCCCGGCCATCAGTGTCCGGCATCCCCCGCGGGGCGAGGCCCGCGGCAAGCTCGCCGCGCAGGTCGCCTGGCGGATCGAGGACGACATCGTCCGCGCGGGCTGGCCGGTCGGTGCGGTCATCGGCTCCGAGCCGACACTGATCGAGCGGTACAAGGTCAGCCGGGCGGTGTTCCGGGAGGCCGTGCGGATCGTCGAGCACCACCAGGTGGCGACGATGCGCCGGGGGCCGTCCGGCGGGCTCATCGTCCGCGCGCCGGACGAGGTGGCGGTGACGACCGCACTCGGTGTCTACCTCGAGTACGTCGGGGTCACCATCGAGTCGATCCTGCGCGCACGGTTCATCATCGAGTCGCTGGCCGCCGCCCTGGCCCCCGCGCGGATCACCGAGGACGGCATCCGCGCCCTGCGCGAGATCATCTCCCGGCAGGAGACGGCGGACCCGACCGAGTTCGGCTCCCACCACCAGCTTCACCACGCGATCGCGGCGGCCACCGGCAACCCGGTGCTGGTGCTGTTCGTCGACGTGCTCAACTCCCTGACTTTTCGGTATGCCGCCCACCGGTACGCCACGACCCGCCGCAGCGCCTCCCCGGCCCGGCAGGCCCAGGTCTCCGAGGAGGTGCACCGCAACCACGCAGCCATCGCCGAGGCCGTGATCGGCGGAGACGCCGCCCGCGCCCAGCACCTTGCGGCGGTGCACCTGGAGGCCATGCACGAGTGGATGACCGCGCCGCCCACCGGCGACGGCACGGGCGCGGGCACGGGCGAGGGCGCGAGCGAGGGAACGGACGGGAGTGCGGGCACGGACGGGAGTGCGGGCACGGGCGGGCAGCTCAGCTGGCTGCGCGAACCGGGCCTGGGGGCGGGTCCGGGTACGACGGTGGTGCCGGGCAAGCTCGCCGAGACGGTCGCGGGTCGCATCCGCGACGACGTGGCCCGCGACGGCGTTCCCGTCGGGGTGGTCATCGGTTCGGAAAGCGAGCTGCTCGCCCGCTACGGGGTGAGCCGGGCGGTGCTGCGCGAGGCCGTCCGGCTGCTCGAATATCACTCGGTGGCGCAGATGCGTCGCGGTCCCGGCGGCGGCCTGGTCATCACCGAGCCGGACCCGGCGGCGACCGTCGAGGCGACCGCGCTGTACCTGGAGTACAGCCAGGCCAGCGTCGACGACCTGCGGATCGTGCGCGACGCACTGGAGTTGAGCTGCGTCGACGTTCTCATCGAACGCCGTGGCCCCGAGCTCACCGCCCGGCTCGAGACGCTGCTCGCCGCCGACGCCGGCGAGTCGCCCGGCGGCCCTCCCGACGCCGGGCACCACCTGCACATGGAGCTGGCCCGGCTGACCGGCAACGAGGCACTGGCCTCGTTCGTCCGGGTGCTGACGGCCATCTGGCGGCGGCACGACGACGGCGCCCGCCCCGCCAGCGCGGCCAGCGCGGCCGACGCGGCCCCCACGGCCGACGCGGGCGAACCGGCGACCGGCGGGTGCGGTCAGCCCGTGTGCGACGCCCGGACCGCGCACCGGGGAATCATCGACGCCATCATCGCCGGCGACCGCGGACTCGCCCGGCATCGGATGCGGCGCCACCTGGAAGCCCTCAGCGACTGGTCGCGCTGACCGTCCGCGCCCCGGGCCCGAGGCAGGGTCCGGGACCGGCCGATGTGCTGCTGACCGCCGTCATGGAACGCCAGCTCCGCCGGGCGGGTCCGGCCCCCTCGGGGTGAAGGCGGACGATCCGGACCGCCTGGCCGGCGTGCTGTGGGATGGTCGTGCAGGTCAGGGTGCCGAGGCGGGGGTGGGTGTGGGTGTGGGTGTGGACGACGGTCTGGTCGCCGAGCTGACGGCGGTACGGCACGGGCAGAGCGTCGCGAACGTCGCGTTCGTGGCGGCGCGGGCGGCGGGGCGCATCGACGCGGGGGTGACGGGCCGCGACGCCGACGTCGAGCTGACGGCGCTGGGGGTCGCGCAGGCCGCGGCGCTCGGCCGGGCGCTGGCCGCCGACCCGCCGATCGTGCGGCCCCCCGAGGTCGTCGTCTGCTCTCCCTACCTGCGGGCCCGGCGGACCTACGCGATCGCTGCCGAGGCCGCGGCCGCCGCCGGGCTGGCCCTGCCGGCGCCGACGTTCGACGACCGGCTGGTGGACCGGTTGATGGGCCGGTTCGAGCTGATGACCCGGGCGGCGATCGATGCCCGCTTTCCCGCCGAGGCCGAGCGCCGCCGCACGGTCGGGCAGTGGGACTACCGCCCGCCGGGCGGGGAGAACTTCGCGGACATCGCCCTGCGCCTCGGTTCGCTGCTGGCCGATCTGAACCGCGAGCACGCCGACCGGCGGGTTCTCGTCGTCGCGCACGACGCGGTCGTGGTCATGCTGCGCCAGCTCATCGAGGATCTGTCCAACGACGAGCTGGGTCGGATCGCCGCCGAGGGCGGGATTCGCAACGCCGGGATCACTCGGTTCTCCCGGGATGGCGACCGCCTCGTGCTCGCCGAGTTCAACACCGACACCCATCTGGTGGAGGTACGGGCGGACTAGGGTACCCGAGCCCGCGCGAAGTGATCATGATGGCACGGTATCGTCGATGTCAGGTCGAGAGGCGCTGCAACGGACCCAGGTCCGCCACGCTCGGCCCGTACCGATCGGTAAGGGCGCCTCCCACGACAGGGAGGTGTCTCATGGCTGGAATCACGTCGGTCGGTGAGGTGGCGGGTCGCCCCCGCACCCATGACAGCGCGGCCGCGCTGCGGGAGCTGCTGGCGCGGCGGGTGGTCGTCCTGGACGGCGCCTGGGGCACGATGCTGCAGAACGCCGGCCTCACCCCGGCGGACTACCAGCTCGACTCGCTGCGTGACCATCCCAAGGATGTCGCCGGCGACCCGGACCTGCTCAACCTGACCCGCCCGGACGTCATCCTCGACGTGCACCGGCAGTACCTGGCCGCGGGCGCGGACATCACGACCACGAACACGTTCACCGCGACGAGCATCGGGCAGGCCGACTACGGCCTGGAGTCGCTGGTCCGGGAGATGAACCTGCGCGGCGCTCAGCTCGCCCGGCAGGCCGCGGACGAGGCGGGCGGGCGGTTCGTCGCCGGTTCCATCGGCCCGCTGAACGTGACTCTGTCGCTGTCCCCGCGGGTGGAGGATCCGGCCTACCGGGCGGTGACCTTCGACCAGGTCCGCGCCGCCTACGCCGAGCAGATCCAGGCACTCGCCGACGGCGGGGTCGACCTGCTGCTCATCGAGACGATCTTCGACACGCTGAACGCGAAGGCCGCGATCGCCGCGGCCCGCGAGGTCGCCCCGCAGCTACCGCTGTGGATCTCGGTGACAATCGTCGACCTGTCCGGGCGGACCCTGTCGGGGCAGACGGTGGAGGCGTTCTGGAGCTCCATCGCCCACGCGAACCCGCTGGTCGTCGGCGTGAACTGCTCGCTGGGCGCCGAGGAGATGCGCCCCCATGTGGAGGCGCTGTCGCGCATCGCCGGCACCTACACCGCCTGCCATCCGAACGCCGGGCTGCCCAACGCCTTCGGCGGCTACGACCAGACCCCGGCGGAGGCCGGCCGGCTGATCGGCGAGTTCGCCGCCGCCGGGATGGTCAACATCGTCGGCGGCTGCTGCGGGACGACGCCGGCGCACATCGCTCAGATCGCCGCCGCCGTGCAGGGGGCGGCGCCGCGGCAGGTGCCGGCGCCCGCGCCGCGGACCCGGTTCAGCGGCCTGGAGCCGTTCGAGATCGGCGAGGACACCGGCTTCGTCATGATCGGCGAGCGGACCAACGTGACCGGCTCGGCGCGTTTCCGCCGCCTCATCGAGGCCGACAACTACCAGGCCGCCGTCGACGTCGCCTTGGAGCAGGTGCGCGGCGGGGCGAACCTGCTCGACGTCAACATGGACGCCGATCTGCTCGACAGCGAGCAGGCGATGACGACGTTCCTGAACCTGCTGGCCACCGAGCCGGAGGCCGCCCGCCTGCCGATCATGATCGACAGCTCGCGGTGGAGCGTGCTGGAGGCCGGGCTGCGCTGCGTGCAGGGCAAGGGCGTGGTCAACTCGATCAGTCTCAAGGAGGGCGAGGAGGTCTTCCTCGACCACGCCCGGCGCATCCGCGACTTCGGCGCCGGCGCCGTCGTCATGGCCTTCGACGAGTTGGGCCAGGCGGACACCACCGAGCGCAAGGTGGCGATCTGCGGACGCGCCTACGACCTGCTCACGCAGCAGATCGGTTTCCCGGCCACCGACATCATCTTCGACCCGAACGTGCTCGCCGTGGCCACCGGTATCGCCGAGCACAACGGCTACGCCAAGGCGTTCCTCGACGCGCTGCCGCTGATCAAGCAGCGCTGCCCGGGGGTGCGGATCAGCGGCGGCATCTCGAACCTGTCGTTCTCCTTCCGCGGCAACGACATCGTCCGCGAGGCGATGCACTCGGCGTTCCTGCTCCACGCGGTGCGCGCCGGACTCGACATGGGCATCGTCAACGCCGGTCAGCTCGCCGTCTATGCCGACATCCCCGCCGAGCTGCTCGAACTTGTCGAGGACGTGCTGTTCGACCGGCGCTCCGACGCCACCGACCGGCTCGTCGCCTTCGCCGAGACGGTCAACGGCAGGGGCACCCAGCGGGTGGTGGACCTGGCCTGGCGGGAGGCGCCGGTCGCGCAGCGGCTCTCGCACGCGCTCGTGCACGGCATCGTCGACTTCATCGAGGCCGACACGGAAGAGGCGCGGGCGCAGGCCACCCGCCCCCTCGACGTGATCGAGGGCCCCCTGATGGACGGTATGAAGATCGTCGGCGACCTGTTCGGTGCCGGCAAGATGTTCCTGCCGCAGGTGGTCAAGAGCGCGCGGGTGATGAAGCGCTCGGTGGCCTACCTGGAGCCGTACATGGAGGCCGAGAAGGCGCAGGCGGCGCTGGCGGGCAACGCCCCGGCGGCCCGCAGCGGCAACGGCAGGGTCGTGCTCGCCACCGTCAAGGGCGACGTGCACGACATCGGCAAGAACATCGTCGGCGTCGTCCTCGGCTGCAACAACTACGAGGTGATCGACCTCGGCGTGATGGTCCCCGCCAAGGTCATCCTCGACACCGCCGTCGCCGAGGGCGCGGACGCGGTCGGCCTGTCCGGCCTGATCACGCCGTCGCTGGACGAGATGGTCGCGGTCGCCGCCGAGATGCAGCGCCGTGGGCTGAACCTGCCGCTGCTCATCGGCGGCGCCACCACCTCGCGCCAGCACACCGCGGTGCGCATCGCCCCCGCCTACGAGTCGACCACCGTCCACGTGATCGACGCCTCCCGTGTCGTCGGGGTGGTCTCGGACCTGCTCGACGCCGACCGGGCCAAGCAGCTCGACACCCGCAACCGGGCCGAGCAGGCCAAGCTGCGCGAGCAGCACGAAAACCGCCGGGCGCAGCCGCTGCTCGGCCTGGAGCAGGCACGGGCCAACCGGGAGCAGGTGTCCTTCGACGAGCTGCCCGTCCCCGCCTTCACCGGACGCCGCGTCGTCACCCCGGACCTCGCCGCGCTGCGCGAGATGATCGACTGGCAGTTCTTCTTCCTCGCCTGGGAGCTGAAGGGCAAGTTCCCCGCGATCCTTGACCAGCCGGTCGCCCGCGAGCTGTACGACGAGGCGAACGTGCTGCTTGACCAGATCATCAAGGACGGCAGCCTGCAGGCGAAGGGCGTTTACGGCTTCTGGCCCGCCCACGCCGACGGCGACGACCTGGTGATCGAGGCCGGTGCGGTGGCGGGCGCCCGCGACGGGCGGCTGCGGCTGCCGATGCTGCGCCAGCAGACGACCAAGCCCGCCGGCCGGCCGAACCGCAGCCTCGCCGACTACGTCGCGCCCGACGGCGACCATCTCGGCGGCTTCGCCGTGGCCATCCACGGCGCGGACAAGCTCGCCGCCGAGTTCGAGGCCCGCCAGGACGACTATCGGTCGATCATGGCGAAGGCGCTCGCGGACCGGCTCGCGGAGGCGTTCGCCGAGTACATCCACCTCGCAGCGCGCCGGGAGTGGTTCGAACCGGACGCCGAGCCGAACCTCGCGGACCTGCATGCGGAGCGCTTCCGCGGCATCCGCCCGGCGCTCGGCTACCCGGCCAGCCCCGACCACAGCGAGAAGCAGGCGCTGTTCGACCTGCTCGACGCCGGCCAGGTCGGCCTGGGTCTGACCGAGTCGTTCGCGATGACCCCGGCGTCGGCCGTCAGCGGGATCATCTTCGCCCATCCGGAATCGAAGTACTTCACGGTCGGGCGCATCGGCCGGGACCAGGTCGCCGACTACGCCCGTCGGCGCGGCCTCGGCGTCGGTGACGTCGAGCGCTGGCTGCGCCCCAACCTCGCCTACGACCCGCAGTAAACACCTGCCCAATTCTTACCCTCGGCCCGGCGGAACGGCACCGCCGGGCCGGCGGAACGGCACCGCCGGGCCGGCGGAACACGGCCGCGACGGTTATCCGTGGCCACCGCGCCAAAGCCGCCTTTACGCGCGTGACCGGTCGGACACCCGAGGCCGGTCGCAACTCCACACGTTCGGGTGTTTTATGTTTACCGCTACATCAGGTTCTTATACGTTCCGTTTCGCGTCAGGAAAGATCGGCCGTGCTGCCACAAACGGTTGCCGCCGAATCCCGTACGTACCCGGAATATGTGGAGGACCTGCCATTATGGCCGATCACGTCTCGTCCACCATCGTCATCAAGGCACAGCCCGCGGCAGTGCTCGCCGTCGTCGCCGACATCAGCCGCTACCCCGACTGGTCGGATGCGCTCACCTCGGCGGAGGTCATCGAGACCACGCCGGCCGGCCTGCCGGCGAAGGCCCGTTTCCAGGCGAAGACGACCTTTGGCAAGGAGGACTACACCCTCGTCTACGACTGGGCCGGTCCGACCTCCGTCACCTGGACGATGCTCGAGTCGGACCGGGTGCGCACGCTGGACGGCAGCTACACGCTGACCGACCTCGGCGACGGCAGCACCGAGGTGACCTACGACCTGACGGTCGAGCTGAAGGTGCCGATCCCCGGCCTGCTGCGTCGCAAGGCGGAGGACAAGCTGGTCGAATCCGCGCTGTACGACCTGAAGGCCCAGGTCGAGCGGTAGCCAGCCGGGGGTAGCCGGCCGGGGTGGCCGGTTGACCCACCGATGAGATGCGAAGTGTGACCCCGGTGCCGTGGCGGCATCGGGGCGATCCCGACCGGGCATGTCCCGACGGTGCGCCGCCTCGATGTCCTGCCCGCAGCCAGGCGCCGCGCGCGGGCAGGGATCGTCCTCGCCCTGATCGCCGCGCTGCTGTGCTGGCCGGCGGCGGTCGTGGCGCTGACGACCAACCTGACCGTCCAGCGTGCCGACTACTACCGGCAGGCCGTGGACGACACCGACGTCTACCGCCGGCTCTATGACGAGGTGCTGGCCGACCCCGCCGTCGCCGGGGTAACCCGGGACCTGCTCGCCGGGCTGCCCGTCCCCGCGGGCGTCGTCGTCGACAACCTGCGCCTCGTCGCACCGGCCCCGGCGGTGCGCGGCGCCGTGAACACCCTCAGCGCGCAGATTTCGGGCTATCTCGGCGGCCAGCGGCCGACGTTGACGCTCAGCGTCGACCTGCGCCCGATGTTCGCGGCGATCGCGAAGCTCGCCACCATCTACCTGGCCGGGCAGATTTCGGGCACGCCGACCTTCCAGGCCCATGACGTCGCCGCCGTCACCGGCATCCTGGTCGGCGGCCTCGACCAGATGGCGCAGGGACGCCGTCCCGCCGGGATCCCGACGATGGACCTGACCGACGAACAGGCCGACCAGATCGGCTCGGTGCTGCTGGCCCGGCTCCCGGCCGCCGAGCGGGCCCGGGTCGGCGACCGGGTCGGCGGACTGCTGCGGCAGGGAAAGGTACCCGCCGCGCTCGCCGTGGTCGGGCCCATGCTGTTCCAGGGCGACGAGACGGCCCTGACGGACCTGCGCCGGCGGTTGGCCGGTGACCAGCTCGACCTGGGCGCCCCGCTGGCCCGCGCGCACGAGTCGGCCGGCGTGGGCCTGCTGCACGCGCTCCACGAGCTGGGCCGCTGGGGCACGGCCACCCTGGGGGCGCTGCTCGCGGCCATGGCCGTGCTGGCGGTCCTGCTCGCCGCACAGCACGCTCGCTGGGGGCGCAGCGACACGCTGCTGCTGGTCGCCGGGGGCATGGTGGTCGGCGGGGCCACCGCGCTGCTGCTCGGGCTGCTGCTGCCCACCCTGGTCGGCGACCCGACCGCGGGCATCGTCGGCGCCAACCCGACCCTGCCCCTGCGGGTGCGGGACCTGCTGCACGACCTGCAGGGAACCATGATCGACCGGATCCGCACCGTGTGGGAACAGGTGGCCGCGGGGGTGGTGCTGGCCGGGTGCCTGCTCGGGCTCGTCGGCCTGCTCGTGCGGCGCCGACGGCGGCCGTTCAGCCGCCGGCGCTCGGTGGTGCTGGCGCTGTCCGCGGCGGTGCTGCTGAGCTCCTCGTCGCTGGCGACGCCGGCGCCGTTCGGCGGGGAGGCGACGAGCTGCAACGGCAGCCGGGACCTGTGCGCCCTGCGCTACGACAAGGCGGTGTACGCCGCCAGCCACAACGCGATGGCCTCCAGCGCCGACGACTTCGTCGGGGCGACGCAGGACCCGGACCTCGTCGGCCAGCTGGACACCGGCGTGCGGGCGCTGCTGCTCGACGTGCAGCACTGGACGACGCCGATGCAGGTGGAGACCTTTTTGGCACGCCTGCGCCCGCGGGAACGCGACGCGCTGGAGCCACTGGTCCGGGGCGCCCGCTCCACCCGACCCGGCCTGTGGCTGTGCCACAGCGTGTGCCAGCTCGGCTCGTTGTCCCTGGACACGGCCCTGCACTCGGTCGACGAGTGGCTGGCGCGCAACCCGTCCGAGGTCGTGACGCTGATCCTGCAGGACTCCGTGCCGCCAGGGGAGGTGATCGCCGCCTTCCGCCGGGTCGGGCTGGTGCACCGGATCGTGACGCCGCCCGCGGATCCGCATGGACGCTGGCCGACCCTGGGGCACCTGGTGGCGACCGACCGCCGGCTGGTGGTCTTCGCCGAGAACGCCGACGTCCCGAAGAGCTGGTACCGGCGGTTCTTCCGGTATGGGGCGGACACCCCGTTCGACGTGCCCTCCCCGACGTGGTTCACCTGCCGGGTGGGGCGCGGCTCGCGCACCGCGCAGATACTGCTGGTCAACCACTGGGTGGACGGAGACGATCCGGGCCGAACCTACGCCGACACGGTCAACCGGGAACCCGCCCTCCTCGCCCATCTGCGCCGCTGTGAACAGGCCGGGCTCACCCCGACGTTCCTCGCGACCGATTTCACCACGATCGGCGATCTCGTCCCGACGGTGGCGACGCTGAACGCCCAGCGCAGCCGCTCCCCCCGCTGAGCGGGCCCCTTTCCGCCGAACCGGCGCCGCGCGGGCGTTTATCAACGGATTCCGGCTCTTCGGGACCCTCCTCCCGATGAGCGACGGCGGGCGGTGTTGCGCACACGGTCAACCGGTTTATCGAGACGCTCCGGGGTAATCGAAAAGGGAAACATGCTGGCAACGACCGCCGACGCCCCGGACGGAAAGAAGGTCCCAAGATTTCGCCGAATCCCCGCCGATCCGCGCACGGCGGTTCGTCTCATCCGCGGTTGGAGTCAAATTCCCGGCCGCGTCGGCCTTTCCCGCCCGCGCCGGAAACCGCCCGCGGCGGGGCCAGGTCGTGGCTGACCCTCGTCGTGCTGGCCGCGCTCGTGGTCGCGGCGTTCCTCGGCGCCGGTCGGCCGGACGGCGGCGGCGGACCCCGACAACCCGCCCTGGTGGTCGGCGACTCTCTGGTCACGGTGGCCGCCCGGGCCACCGACACCGGCCCGGTGCATCTCGTCGGCTTCCCGGGGCTCGACCCCGGCGTCTACGCCGACGCATCCTCGCCGTTGATCTCCGACGATCTGGCGGCGGCGGGCCGACCGCGGACCGTGGTGCTGAACTGGAACGGCAACAACCCCGGCGGCCTCGTCGGCACCCAGCTCGTCGCCGCCTACCGGACCGAGCTGACCGCGCAGATCGACTGGTACCTGCGCCATGGAGTGACCCGGATCGTGCTGGCGGCGGCCGTACCGTCCTCGTTCAACAGCACATCCGGCCAGGTCGACTGGACGACGCCGGCCTCCCGACTGCCAGGCTGGATGCTGGGCAGCGCGCGGCTCAACGACCTGTACCGGGAGCTCGCCGACGAGTCCGGGGGCCGGGTGCGCTACTCGGAGCGGGCGGCGCGGGCGATCCATCCGGCGATGGCCTTCAACACTGAGCTCGACGGCCACCGGTGCATCGTCGACTTCATCCATCCCGCGCCGTACTGCGCGAAGCGGTACGCCCACGCACTGGCGTCCCTGACCGCCTAGCGCTGAGCCGTCGCGAGCCACGCTGGGCCGTCTCACACCTCCTCGACGAGTCGCTGGCCGAGGTAGCCGTCGGCCGGCGCGGTCGGCGGGACGGCGAACAGCGCACTGGACGTGTGCCGGATGAACGTGTTCAGCGCGTCGGAGGCCGCGAGGGTGCGTTGCACCGGGACGAACGACGTGCGCGGATCGGCCTGGAATGCCAGGAAGAACAGCCCGGCGTCGGGCTCCCCGGCGGCGTCGAGGCCGTCGTCGTAGGAGTAGCCGCGACGGAACATGGCGATCCCGCCGTGGAACTGCGGGTTGGACAGGCGGACGTGGGCGTTCTCGGCGATCAGGGGCCGGCCGTCCGGGCCGCGGGCGGCGAAGTCCGCCGCCGTGTCCTCGCCGCCCCCATCGGCCGCGGACGGGGCGGACAGCGGCGCCCCGTCGTTGATCCGGCGCCCGACGACCTCGCCGCGGGCGTCCTCGGTCAGCCGCTCCCAGCTGTCCAGCAGCATCCGGATCCGACGGCACACCAGGTAGGTCCCGCCGCGCATCCAGTCGGGGCCCCCGGCGGCCCACACGGCGAGGTCGAACTGGGCCGAGCCCGGCCGCGGGTTGTTCGTGCCGTCGAGCTGACCCATCAGGTTGCGCGGGGTGGCCGTCGGGTCGGTGGCGGCGGCCGCGGTGCGGTGGAACCCGCGCTGCGCCCAGCGGGGCCGGACCCGGCCGGCGGCGAGCCTGCCGAGCTGCCGCGCCGCGGCGAACGCGACCATGGGATCCTCGGCGCAGACCTGGACGGCGAGGTCCCCGCCGCCGCGGGCCGCCTCCAGCCGATCGCCTGGCAGCGCCGGGATGTCGGCAAGCGCCCCGGGGATCCGCGCGTCGAGCCCGCTCCGGCGCAGCGCCGACGCACCGATCCCCACCGTCACCGTCAGCCCCGCCGGCCCCAGGCCCGCGGCCTCCCGGCCCATCCCGGCCTGGAGAACGCTGGCCTGGGAAACGCCGGACTGGAGAACGCCGGACTGAGCCGCGCCGCGCATCAGCGCCCGGCCGCCGTCCGTCCACGCCCGCAGCACCGCGCCGAGCGCCGCCCGGGCCGCCGCCGGATCGGTCGCCGTCAGGTCGTAGGCGGTGAACACCAGCTGGGCGGGGGCACGCTCGGCGATGCCCGGCTGATGACGGCCGTCGCCCACCACGGGAGCCAGCGCCGCCCGGCGAGCCGCGGCGACGGGGTCGGCCCGCTCGGGGAGCAGCCCCTGCGTCCCCAAGGTCGCCCCGGCGCCGGCGCCGGCGCCGAGACCGAACAGACCGGCGCCGGCGAGTACCCGACGCCGGTGCAGCCCGAGGCGGTGATCCGCGGCCGCGGTGGCCGGGCCGGCGGGCGGCTCGCCCGGCCCGGCCCCGCTCGGCGTCTCGCCGCCGCTCACGCGGTGCTCCTCAGCAGCAGCGGCAGGTCGTGGGCGTAGTCGGCCACCGGGGTACCCGCCGTGTAGACAGTCCGCGCCCGCCGGTCCGGGCCGAAGGCGAGGACCTGGGCGCCGTGGTCGACGATCCAGCTCCCGTCGGCCTGGCGGCGCGGCGGCTCCAGCGGGACCCCGACCGAACGGGCGGCCGCGTCGATGGTCGTCAGCTCCCCGGTGAGTCCGACGAAGCCGCTGTCGAAGGAGTCGAGCCAGTGTCGGATCACCGGCGGGGTGTCCCGCTGCGGATCCGAGGTCACGAAGACCACCGACGTTTGCCGGCGGACGTCCGACGAGACCTGGGTGAGGGCAGCCGCCAGATCCGCCATCGTGGTGGGGCAGACGTCCGGACAGTGGGTGTAGCCGAAGAACAGCAGGGTGACCCGTCCCGGAGCATGGGCGCGCAGGTCGTACGGACGGCCGGCGGTGTCGGTCAGGTGCAGGTCGGGTAGGTCGATCGGCGCGCCGAGCGTCGTGCCGCGCACCCCCGGTCCGGCCGTCGCGGCGCCACCGACGATCACTGCGGCGCCACCGGTTCCCGCGGACCCGCCGCTGGAACACGCCCCCAACGCGACCGTGGCGGCGAGCCCGACGGCGGTCAGCGCCGACGCGGCCCTGGCCCCTCGGGGGATGAAGCGGAGCGGTACTCCGACTGGCATGGGAACTCCATGATGTGTGGGCACGGCTCCTGGGAGCGCACCGCCGGGCGAGCTGCCGACGACGCGGTGGCTTCCAGGACGCACGGATATGGCGCACGGATATGGCGCGCGGATGCGGCGCGCCGATGCGGCGCGCAGACAAGGTCGCGCGGATGCGAGGTCCCGCGCGGGACGCGGGCAGGCAGGCGAGACGCCGGCCCGGATGGCGGGGACGTCGGCGCTCGGGTCAGGCCGGCCGCGGGGGGCCGCGGCGCACGACGCTGTGGCGCAGCCCGGCCCAGCCCCGCCGACCGGCGGGCGGCACCGCGGCGGCGATCCGGCGGCGGACGGCCGGTGGCGGCGGGACCGCGACGGCCCGCGGACCGAACAGCCTGCGCAGACCGTGGGCCAGCATCCCGACGAGGGCGCCGGCGACGCCGACGGCCGTGTCGACCCGCCGCAGCCACCACCCGGTCAGCACCGCGACCAGCAGGTGGGCGCCGGACATGGCGAGCATCCCACCACCGTGTGTCATCGCCGCGTGCATCAGCGGCGGCCGGGGCGCCGCACCGCCGACGCCTGCGAGCAGGCCGTCGCGGCGTAGCAACGCCGTCGCCGCGGCGGCGTGGACGGCGTGGGTGCCGGGCGCGGCGCACAGCAGCCGCGACAGGTCGGGCACGGGCGCGGTGCCGGGCCATGCGGTGAAGGCGGCATGGAACCCGGCCTGCGTGGTCGTCATCAGCCCGGCGACGAGCGGCAGCGAGGGTGCCGGGCCGGCACAGGCGGCGGCGACCGCGCCGACCGCCACGAGACCCGCGAGCAGCACCCACGGGTCCGGGGCAGACCCATGCGCGGCGACGTGCGCGATCACGCTGAGAGCGACGCACGCCGCGGCGAACACGCCGGCCCGCAGGCCGCGCGCTACCGGTCCGGCGGACGCCTCCACGCCGCGACATTCTAGAGGTTCGACGAGCCAGAGTTCTACAACCCGTCGAAGACGGCACACCGTGCCCGAGCGGGCGAGCGGGCGAGCGGGCGAGCGGGCGAGCGGGCGAGCGGGCGAGCGCGCCTCGGTCAGCGGCCGTCGACGTTGCCCGCGCGCGGCTCGGCCAGGCCCCGGTAGGCGTCGGGGCGGCGGGTGGTGAGGAACGGGAACAGGGTGAGCCAGTCCCTGCGCTGGTCGAGGTCGAGATCGGCGACCAGCACCGCCGGTACGTCGCGGGGCGCCTGGACCAGCACCCGGCCGTACGGGTCGCTGATGAACGAGCTGCCGTAGAAGGTCAGGGCGCCCTCGGTCCCGATCCGGTTGATCGCGACCATGAACGTCCCGTTGGCAATCCCGTTGCCGACGATCACGCTGTGCCACAGCGGCTCGGTGTCGAAGCCGGGATGATCGGGCTCGGATCCGATCGCCGTCGGGTACACGAGGACATCGGCGCCGGCGAGGGAGTAGGCCCGGGCGAGCTCCGGGAACCACTGGTCCCAGCAGGTGGGGAAGCCGAACCGGCCCTGCTGCAGCTCGACGACCGGGAAGCTGTCCGCCCCGGCCGGCCCGGGGCGGAAGTACCGGTCCTCGTGGTAGCCGGCGGTGACCGGGATGTGCATCTTGCGGGTCCGGGCGAGCAGCTCGCCGTCCGGGCCGACGACGATGGCGGTGTTGAAGCCCAGCCCGTCGGCGCCGTCCGCCCGCTCGTACAGCGACATGTGCACCGCGATGCCGAGCTCGGCGGCGAGACCGGCGGCGAGGGTGCGCGTCGGCCCGTCCTCGACGCTCTCGGCCAGTGCGGCGGGTCCGGCGCCGCCCCCCGCCGAGTCACTCCCCGCCCGGTCAC
>NZ_JAMPTM010000072.1 GCF_025403375.1 Frankia gtarii | reverse complement strand
ACCAGCCCCTTGACGGGCACCCCGCGCCACCCCACCGGGCCCACTCCGATCACAGGCGCGCGTGGTGCCCGTCAAGGGGCTGGTATAAACCCCCAAAAATTGGTAGGAATGTCTCTATACCTGCGGGGTATTGGGGGTCCGCTCGCGGGCCGCCCGGCACTCGGCGGTTGGACGGACCCGCCATCTGGCACCCCACCCACCGCCGGCCCGATCTCGGACAGGTTTCCTTGACACCGTGGCCTGCATGGCCACTGTGGATGTCACACTCGATGGGGGGACGGGCTTCGTCGGGGCCGGCTCCGCGCAGCCCGAAGCCCGACACCCGGAGGGGGGCCAACTAGTGGTGACCGACCCAGGTCTGCTCCACTGGCGTGACCCGGTGGCCGACATCGGCCACCTTGCCGAGATCGCCGACCGGGTCCGAGCGCGCGTCGAGACGGTCATCGACGGCAAGTCCGAAGCGATCACCACCGCCCTGGTGGTGCTCCTCGCCGAGGGTCACCTGCTCATCGAGGACGTCCCCGGGGTGGGCAAGACCATGCTCGCCAAGGCCCTCGCCCGCTCGATCGACGCCCGGGTGCGGCGCATCCAGTTCACCCCCGACCTGCTGCCCAGCGACGTCACCGGCGTCAGCGTGTACAACCAGGGCACCCGGGACTTCGAGTTCCGCCCCGGCCCGGTGTTCGCCAACATCGTCGTCGGCGACGAGATCAATCGGGCCGAGCCCAAGGCACAGTCCGCCCTGCTGGAGTGCATGGAGGAGCATCAGGTCACCGTCGACGGGGTCACCTACCGGCTGGAGTCGCCGTTCATGGTCATCGCGACCCAGAACCCGGTGGAGATGGAGGGCACCCGGGCGCTGCCCGAGGCGCAGCGGGACCGGTTCACCGCGCGGATCTCGATGGGCTACCCCTCCCCAGCCGCCGAGATGGCGATGCTCGACAACCACGGCAACGCCAACCCCCTGACGGGCATCACCCCGGTCACCGACGCCGCCGAGATCGCCCGGCTGATCGCCCTGGTGCGCACCGTCCACGTGTCCGCCGAAGTGCGGCACTACATCGTCGACCTGGTCGGCGGGACCCGGGTGCATCCCGAAATCGCGCTCGGGGCGTCCCCCCGGGCGGCGCTGCACCTCATCCGGTCCGCGCGCGCCCGCGCGGCGCTGGACCAGCGCGCCTTCGTCCTGCCCGACGACGTCCAGGAGATGGCAATCCCGGTGATGGCGCACCGCCTGCTGCTACACCCGGAGATCATGCTCTCCGGTGAGCCCGCCACCGAGGTCGCCTCCCGGGTCCTCACCGAGGTCCTGCACCGGATCCCCATTCCCCGGCCCGGCACGGCACGCCCGGCCCGGCCCGGCCGTTAGAGATCCGTGTGCGGGACTTTGTCGCGGCGCTACGCGGCCTGACGATCCGCGGCCGGTCCTTCCTCGCCGCGGGGGCGGCGTGCGCCGTGTCCGCGATCGTCCTCGGCGAGCAGGACCTGCTGCGCATCGGGCTGCTCATCGCGAGCCTGCCGGTACTCGCAGCGGCGGTCGTCTGCCGCACCCGCTACCGGCTGTCCTGCACGCGCCGGCTCGAACCGCGCCGGGTCACCGCGGGTGACCGGGTCAGCGTGCGCATCCAGCTGGAGAACGTCAGCCGTTCGTCATCGTCGGTGCTGCTGGTGGAGGACACAACGGGTTCCGGTCTGGGCGGCGGCGCCCGGTTCGTGCTCGACCGGATCGAGCCCGGCGGCAGCCGTGACCTCTCCTACGCCCTGCGCGCGTCGGTCCGCGGCCGCTACCAGATCGGACCGATGGCAATCCGGCTCAGCGATCCGTTCGGTCTCTGCGAGCTGTCCCGCAGCTTCCGCAGCCTGGACGAACTGATCGTCGCGCCCGCGATCGAGCGGTTGGCGCCGGCCCGGTCGGGCGTCGCGGCCAGTGTGAGCAACGAGCTGCGCCGGGCCACCGGCCTCGTCGGCGAGGACGAGACGACCACCCGCCCGTACCGGTCCGGCGATGACCTGCGCAGGGTGCACTGGAAAACGACGGCCCGCAGCGGCGAACTGATGGTCCGGCGCGAGGAGCACCCGCAGTCCGGCGCCGCGGCGATCCTGCTCGACACCCGGGAGCGGGCCTGGCCGGACTCGGGCCCGGCGTCGGCGTTCGAATGGGCGGTCAGCGCCGTCGGCGGGATCGGGATTCACCTGGTCCGCGGCGGCTACCGGGTCCGCCTGCTCACCGACCGGGGTCCGGTCACGACCACGGCCGGCGCGACCGCCTCCGGGCTGCTCGACGAGCTGGCCACGCTCGTCCCGGCCGACGCGGAGTCGCTGCACCCGGCGCTCACCGCGCTGCGTCGCCCGGGGGGCGACCGGGGTGGGCTGCTCGTCGCCGTGCTCGGCCACACCGAGACGGCCCTGGCGACGACGCTGGCCGGACTACGCGCGCGCCGCGCCCCCGCGATCGCCGTCCTCGTCGACGTGACGAGCTGGAACCCGCACCCGTCGGCCGCCGCCGACCTCATCTCGGCGCGAGCGGTGCTGACCCGCGCCGGCTGGGCGGTCCTCGTCGCGCGGCAGGGCATGAGCCTCGCCTCGGTGTGGCCGCGGGTGACGGCGCTGGCGAGCCAGTCGGGATACGCCGGTGCCCGCCGCACGGACGTTGGCGGGGTCGGCGGGCCAGCCGGGGCCGCCCGGGCCGCGGGCCAGCCCGGGGTCCCGCGCCGGGCGGCCCGGTGAGCGTCCGCCCGGTTCCCACCGTCGTCGCCGCGGCCGCCTGCCTGCTGTCCACCAGTGCACTGACCCGGCTGTTCGACGGGACGCTGTGGTGGATGCGGCCGGTCGTGATCGCCACGGTCGTCGCCGTGGCGACCGCGACGCTCGGCCGGTTGCTGCGGCTGCCGGTCGCGGCCGGCTTCCTGCTCAGCCTCGCCGGGCTCGTCGCCACCGTGACCGCACTGTGCGCCCGGGGGACGGCGCTGGCCGGGGTGGTACCGACCGCCGGCACCGTGCGGACGCTGCGCGCGCTCATCACCGACGGCGGTTCGGACATCTCTCGGCTGGCGGCGCCGGTGCCGCACCGGCCGGGGCTGGTCGTCCTGACCGTCGTCGGCATCTACCTCGTCGTCATCGTCGTCGATCTGATCGTGGTGACGTTGGACCGCCCGGCCCTCGGCGGGCTGCCGCTGCTGGCCCTGTACGCGGTGTCCGCGGCGATCCTGCCCGGCGGGGTCGGCACCGTCCCGTTCCTGCTGGGGGCGGCGAGCTTCGTCGCGCTGCTGCTGCTGGACGGCCGGTTGGCGTTCGGTCGGTGGGGCCGGACGGTGTCCGACACTCGGCGCGGAAGCGGAAGCGGCGAGCGTGAGGGCCTCGGCGGTCGGCTCACCGTGAACGCGCTCGGGGTGGCGCTCGCCGCACTGCTGGTAGCCATCGCGGTGCCGCTCGGCCTACCGTCGCTGGACGGCGAAGGGCTGGTGTCACGCAAGGGCGGTTACGGCGCCGGGGACGGGCCGAGCTCAGCCAGTGTCGTGCAGCCGATCGTCTCGGTGAGCCAGCAGCTGCACGCCAGCAAGCAGGTCCCGCTGCTCAGCCTGCGCTCGCAGACCCCGCGGTACCTGCGGCTGACGGCGTTGGAGAACTTCGACGGGCAGCTGTTCACCCTGCGGGCGCTCAACGCCACCCGGGACAACCGGGTCAGCGAGGGACTGCCGAAGCCGCGGCTCGGCGGCACCACGGCGGAGGTCAGCGCGGACATCGCGGTCACCGGCCGGTTCAACGAGCTCTACCTGCCCGTCCCGGGCATCCCCACCCGGATCAAGGGGCTCACCGGCGACTGGCGGCTGGCCGCCCCGACCGGCACGATCTTCTCCACCCGGACGTCGACCGCGGGCGCGCGTTACCAGGTCGACGCGACCGTGCCGACCCCCACCCGGGCCCAGCTGGAGGCCGCGAGCGGGCGGTCCCCCGCCGACCTGGCCGTGGACACCGCGCTCCCTGGCAACCTCGACCCCCGGCTGCGTCAGCTCGTCGAGTCGGTCACCGCGGACGCGCGCACCCCGTACGCGAAGGTGTACGCGATCCAGCAGCACCTGCGCGGGCCGCTGTTCACCTATGACCTGACGGGCGCGCCGACCACCCAGGAGGGCGCGCTCGCCGAGTTCCTCTTCGAGTCGCACCGGGGGTACTGCGAGCAGTTCGCCTCCGCAATGACGGTCCTGGTGCGGATGCTCGGCCTACCCGCCCGGGTCGCCATCGGTTTCGTGCCCGGCGAACGGCAGCCGGACGGCAGCTACCTGATCACGAACCGGCAGGCACACGCCTGGCCGGAGGTGTGGTTCCCCTCGGTCGGCTGGGTGAGCTTCGAGCCGACCCGCCGCTCAGACGGGGCGACGGCGGCGCCCTCGTATGCGCCCGCGGGCATCGACGACCCGGACGGGGCGGCCGTGCCACCGGGGCAGGAAAGTTCGGTCGGGGCGCAGCCGGAGCCCCAGCCGGTGCCGGTTCCGGTGCCCAGCGCCGGGGCGAGCCCCGACGATCCGACCGCGACGCAGCCCCCGGCCGCGGGCGAGGACGCCGACGCCTCCGGGGGCATCCCGGCCTGGGTGATCTGGCTGTGCGCGACCGTACCGCCGGCGGCGGCCCTGCTGGTCACCCCGGCGATCATCCGGCTCCGGCGGCGGCGGGCCCGGCTGCGGCGCGGCGGCGCCGACGGCGTGGCCGAGCCCGGCGCCGGCCCGCCTGGCCGGGCCGGCGCACAGGCCGTCGACCAGGTGCACGATGCCTGGGCGGAACTGCTCGACGTCGCCTCCGACCTCGGCATCACGATCCGGGTCAGTGACTCGCCGCGGACCGGGGTTGCCCGGCTGACCGCCTACCTGGACGCCGAGCCCGCCCCCGGGCCGGGGTCCGATCCCGCGGCCGACCCGCCGGCCGATCCCACCGCGGCGGCTCGGCCCGACCGGACCTCGGCCGACCCGGCCCCGACCGACCCGCCGTACGCGCAGGCCCGCGAGGCGCTGGCCCGGCTGGCGGCCGCGGAGGAGCGAGCTCGCTACGCACCCCTGGAACTCGCCGACCCGCCGCCGCACGACGAGACGAGGCGGGACGTCGCCACCGCCTCCGCGACGCTGTGGGCGGTCGCCCCGCGAACCCGTCGGGTCATGGCCCGCCTCGCGCCGCCGTCGGTGTTCCACCGCCGCGATCCGGACGGGCCGGGCCCCGATCGCGCCGGACGGCTCCGCCGATACCTCCGGTGGCGTCCCACGGGCGCCGGACCGGACCGCCCCAGCGGCGACGGCCCGGATACTGCGGCGGTGGACGACGAGGCCGACACCCGCGCCGCCCCGCAACCGGCGCACAGCGGAGGATCGAGCCCCCCAGCCAGGCTGTAGAGATGCAGTAGAGACGCCCTACATCGCGTCTCGGTTCGGCCGACCTGCTCGTTCTAGGACCGGTCCTCCCAGCGGCGCCGCCAGCGCTCCTCGACCCGTTCCATGAAGGACGCCTTCGTCCGGGATCGCCCCTTCGACCGGCCCCGGCCGCCGGGTCGGCGGCCGCCCGTATCCCGCCCGCTGATGCGGCGCAGGTCGGCGGCCCCACGCAGCGCGGCGAACAGCATCATCAAGAACCCGAGGATGCCAAGGATGACGGTGAGCGGCACCTGGTTGAGCACCACGCCGACCACCAGGACGGCGAGCCCGAGCAGGAAGACCACCGCGCTGCGGCGCACCCGACGCAGCAGGTACGTGCGGGGGTCCGTCGACCGCACCGTGCTGGCGAACTTCGGGTCATCCTCAACGAGGGCGCGCTCGATCTGCTCCAGAAGGCGCTGCTCGTTCTCCGAGAGCGGCATCGACGCTCCTCCCACGACCTACAGGCCCGGCAGACGGAACCTGACAACCAAGAATAGGCATGCGCGGGCGGGTGCGGTAGGCAACCCGTCATGCCGGTTGGAACCGAGCCAATCACCTCACCTGTCCCGTGCCCGAAGCAGCGCCGTTCATACCCGAACACGCGGCCGTCACGTCGGGCCCGGCGGGAGCCCCGCGGGCCGGTCGAGCAGGGACGCCAGGCCCACCGCATCCGCGCCGAATCGGTCGCGCGCCCGGTCGGCGACCCGGTCCAGCTCCGCCCAGCCCTCGGGCCGCTCCCCGAGCAGCAGCTGCCTGCTTCCGGCCCCCGCGTCGACGAGGTTGCCGGCTCGCACCCCCAGCAGGCGCACGGCCGTGACCTCCGCGGCGGCGCCTCGACCGCTCCCGAGTAGTCCCAGGTCCGCCACCAGGTCTGTCGCCGTGGAGTAGATCACCTGGGACACGTCGGTGCCATCACGTAGCGTGCGGGCACGGGTAACGGTCCGGAAGTCGGCGTAGCGCACCTTGACCGAGATCGTCCGGGCGCGCCGGTGCCGCTGCCGCAGCTGGCCGGCCACCCGTCCGGACAGGCGCAGCAACTCCCGGGCGAGCGCAGCCCGCTCGGTGACGTCGGTGGCGAAGGTCCGTTCGGCGCCGACGGTGACCTCCGTGCTGACGGGATCCACCCGTCGCTCGTCGATCCCCCACGACAGCCGGTGCAGGTGGGATCCGGCGGCATCCCCGAGGGCCCGGCACAGCGTGTCCACCGGGGTGTCCGCGATGTCCCCGATCGTGCGCAGTCCCAGCCGGGTCAGGGTGGCCTCCGCCCGCGGGCCGACGCCCCACAGCGCCCCGGTCGGCAGCGGATGCAGGAAGGCGAGCACCTCCTCGGGGGCGATGACCGCGAGTCCGTCCGGCTTGCACCGGGTCGAGGCGATCTTGGCGACGAACATCGACGGCGCGACGCCGACCGAGCAGGTGAGGTTCTGCTCGGCTGCCACCCGGCGGCGGATGTCGGCCGCGATCCGCGGCGCCGGCCCGAAAAGTGCCCGCGCGCCGGTGACATCGAGGAAAGCCTCGTCGACCGACAACGGCGCGACCAGCGGGGTGACATCACGAAAGATCTTCATGATCTCGACCGAGGCCGCCCGATACGCGGCGTGGTCGGGCGGGACGACCACCGCGGTGGGGCACCGTCGCAGCGCCCGCGCCATCGGCATCGCACTGTGGACCCCGTACGCCCGGGCCTCGTAGCTCGCCGACAGCACCACGCCACGCTCGCCCCCCGCCACGATCATCGGCCGGCCGCGCAGCTCGGGTCGGCGGCGCAGTTCCACCGAGGCGAAGAAGGCGTCCATGTCGACGTGCAGGATCGTGCTCTCAGCGCGCATGGGGCCCCGTGCCACCCGGCCTGCGGGCGAGGACGTGCAGCTGCGCCGCCAGGTCCCGAAACGGCTCGCGCCCGGCGGCCGCGAGCTCCAGGCGCAGCAGCCGCCGCGTGGCCAGGGAGTCGAGCAGGCGCTCCCCCGGCACCAGATCCACGAAGATCCGTACTCCGTGGACGTCAAGCACCTCCGCACCCGCGGCCCGGACCAGCGCGGCGGCCTCGGTGGTGGTGAACCGCCGAGGCACCCGCCCGCCGGCCCGGTCCCCGCCCGCCGACGAGCCGTGATCCACGCTGGGCGGCCGGTGCGCAGGGGGCACGTCCTCGACGAGTGCCGCGAGGGCGTCGTCGAAGTGCCCGGCCAACGCCCGGGCGAGCACCGCGGCGGCGAGTCCGGCCACGACAACGCTGAGCGCGCCGCCGGGACGCAGCACCCCCAGCGCGTGGGCAAGCGCGCTCTGCGGGTCATCCACGACGTCCAACACCGAATGGCACAGCAGCAGGTCGGCCTGCCCGGCGCCGACGAGGTCGGTCAGGTCATGCAGGTCTCCCTGCATCGCGGTGACCCGCCCGTCGAGCCCCCGCTCGGCGGCGCGCCGTCGCAGGGTGGCCAGCGCGTCCGGCGAGGGGTCCACCACGATGACCGGATACCCGGCTGCCGCAGATCGCCGCCGGTGACATGGCCGGCCATCAACATCGACTCCTCCCCCTGGCCGCCCGCCGCGGTTCCCGCGGTCGGGCGCGGGCGGGTCAGCGGCCCACGACGAGGCCGATGGCGACGCCGACCGCGAGCCCGCCGACCGACAGTCCCAGGATCCACAACACCCAGGCATCCCGGCGGGCCACGGCGGACGGCGCGGTCCGGTGTGCGCTGTGGTGCCGGATCTCGGAACCGGTGAGAGCCATCGATGATCTCCTGTTTCGTCACACGCAACATCCCAAGAGATAACCGATAGTGAACGACAACTACGCTGCGTGCAACAGTGACGAGAGGATCAAGCGAGTAGATCATTGGACGTCCCGAGGCCGGAGGTGAGGGCGACCGGCAGTGGCCACATCCGCCAGGGCGGCCAGTGCCGCCGAACCGGCCACGGCCGGACTAACCTCGCCGCGGCGGGACGGCCGCGGCGTCGGCGGGACCGGTGCCCGCGAGCACCGGCTGGGACGGCAGCCCCAGCGCGCCCTCGACGGCGCCGATGAACTGGTCGACCTGACGGATCAGGTCGTCGGCCTCCCGCCGGCCCACCACGTTCAGGCCGGCCTCGGCGGCCGCCCGCAGGCCGGCGCCCGCCGCGAAGAAGTCCGCCCATTCGGCGAGCTCTGGAGCCACCCGCACGAGCAGGCACCAGGCGCTGGCCGGTCGGCCCCGCCGGCCCGGTCGGGGCCGCGCCCGGTCCGCCAGCACGGCGGCGGCGGCCCGAAGGGCGGCGAGATGGGCCAGGGCGTACCGCTCCCCGGCCCGGGGGGCGTACTCCGCCTCTCCGAGACCGCGCCGGGCGGCGGTAAGCAGCTCGTCCCGGCAGCGGTGGGGCAGCCCCGCGGCGGGCAGGAGGGCCCGTCCGGGCGGCCCGCCGGATGCTCCACTCCCGGTCGACGTACCCTCCGCCCCGACGGCTCTGTTTGTGGGGCCCGCGCCGCTGACGGATCGACTCACGACGGCCATGACACCCTCCCGGAATCGAACACAGGTTCGAACACCTGGAAGGTAACCCCCTTCCGGCCGGCCCGTCAAACACCCAGGTCTCGAACACGCGAGCGAGCCGGCTCGTCGGCGGCGCACTCGAGCAGGCGCAGGAACCAGGCCAGCACGAGCAGCGCCACCACGTCGGGCAGCCAGCCCAGGCGCGGGTCCGGGATATCCCCCCGGCAGGTATCCCCCGGACCCGCCTCCGACGCCCGGACCATCCGGGCGACCCGGGTGACCACCGGGTCGAGCAGGTCGGGATCGACCATGACGAGCGCCGTCCCGTCCAGGGCGAACCGGATGATGTTGACCTCGCGGTGCCCCACCAGCCCGCTGGCGAACTCGCCGCGGGTCGGCGTGAGCCACCGCAGCTCGCAGCCGTCCGCCAGGCGCACCCGACCGCCGACCCGGTCCGCCACGAAGGCCGCGACCGGCACCCGCCCCATCGGCTCGACGAGCCGCACGCCCCGGCCGTCGAGGTCCGTCTCCAGGACGAACGGACGCCGGGCGGCCATCAGCTCGACCCGCCCCCGCGACGCCCAGTCGGCGAGCACCGCCTGCTCGTCGGTCTCCACCTGTACCTGCGGGACCGCGTTGTGCCGGCTCGCCGAGACGACCCGGAAGACCAGCTCGTGTGGCAGACCGCCGGCCCGCCGCGGGAGGACGTCCGCCCCGGCCGGCTCCGCCCCGGCCGGCTCCGGCCCGGCGGCCACGGCGAGGGGTCGCGTGCAGGTCACGGGGCGTCCCCCGACCGCCCCGGCGCGCAGCCCCGGCGCCCCCGCCGGAGTCGGCGCGCGCCGCGGCGCGCTGGGCCGTCGCGACAGGATCCTCGCCACCGTGATCGCCATGATCCCGACACCTCCACACCACGCCGGCCGACTACCGGCGGTCCGTCGTCCTCGGTTCTCGCCGCCCTGAAGTGCACAACAGGAGCGTCAATGGCTAATGCACGCACGGTCACACCAGACGTTGAGCGGGCGTTGAGAGACTCCGTGCGCCGCGGCGGCATCGCCGCGGACGGGGACCTGACGCGGAACCGACAGCATCTGCCGGGGATCGATGGTTGCCGCGGGTTCCCCTGCGGGCGCACGCTGCGATAAACAGACATCACTCGGGGTCCGTGATGACACTCGGAGCCGTGACGGAGAGGACCAGATGCCCGACCGCGACAGCCTGCAGTTCGCCATCCTGGGTCCGCTGGAGGTCACCGCGGCCGGGGCACCCGTCACGCTGGGCGGCGCCCAGCGCAAGGTCCTGATGACCGTCCTGCTACTCGAGGCCGGCAAGGCCGTGCCGATCCCCCGGCTGATGGAGGTGATCTGGGGCGACTCGCCGCCGGAAAAGGCGCTGCGCACGCTGCGCACCCACGTCAGCGAGCTGCGGCGGGTGATGGCGGACGGCAAGCCGCCGCGGGTGCTGCTCCGCAAGGGCGCCGGCTACCTGCTCGACGTGCGGGCGGAACAGATCGACGCCGAGCGGGTGCGGCGGCTGCTGGCGCAGGGCCGCCGCGCGGTGGACGACGGCGACCCCGTGAGCGCGATCGCCCCGCTGCAGGAGGCCCAGTCACTGTGGCGCGGGCCGCCGCTGGCCGACGTCGCCGATCATCCGTTCGCGCACGGCTACGCGGTGGCACTGGCCGAGCTTCAGCTCGACGTGGCCAAGACGCGGATCGCCGCCGACCTGTCCCTGGGTCGGCACCGGGAGGTCATCGGCGATCTGCGGATGCTGGTCGAGCGCCACCCGCACGACGACGGCCTGCGCCGGGAGATGGTCGTCGCCTTCTTCCGGGACGGCCGGACCGAGGATGCCGCCCAGGCCTGCCGGGACGGCCTGGAGGCCCTGCACGAGCGCGGGCTGGACTCCCCGATGCTGCGCCGCCTGCAGGAGGACGTGCTGCGCGGGGCATCGAGCCTCACCTGGGCTCCGCCGCGATCGCTGGGCCGCCCCGCCCAGGTCGCACCCGCCGGTTCCGGCAGCTACCAGCTGCCACCGGACGCCCCGGAGTACACCGGGCGGGACACCATCCAGGCCCGGGCGCACGCCGTGCTCACCGATCAGACGACCCTGGCCCGGGGCACCGTCACGGCGGCCTTCGCCGGCAAGGCGGGCGCCGGCAAGACCGCTCTGGCCGTGCACATCGCGCACCGCATCCGCGCCGGGTTCACCGACGCCCTGTACGTGGACCTGCGCGGCACCAGCGAGCCGTTGGAACCGTCGCGGGTGCTCGCCCGGTTCGTCCAGGCGCTCGGGGTCAGCCGGGCCGCGGTGCCGACCGACGCCGACGACCTGGCGGAGATGTACCGGGAGCTGCTCGCCACCCGCAAGGTCCTGATCATCCTGGACAATGCGGCGGGTGAGGCGCAGCTGCGCCCGCTGATGCCGACGAGCCCGGGCTGCGCCGTGCTCATCACCAGCCGGTCTCGGCTGCCCGGGCTCACCGTTCCGTACTGGATGGTCGACGTCCTCATCCCCAGCGACGCGGTGGAGCTGCTGTCCAAGGTGGTCGGGGCGGCGCGGGTCGAGGCCGAGCCCGAGGCTGCGCGCGACATCGTCGGCCTGTGTGGGTACCTGCCGCTGGCGATCCAGATCGCCGGGCGCAAGCTGGCGGCACACCCACACTGGCGCCTGGCACGCCTGGCCGGCCGGCTCGCCAACGAGCGCGACCGGTTGTCCTGGCTGGAGGTCGGCGACCTGGAGATCCGGGCCAGTTTCCTGCTGAGCTACGAGGGTCGACCGGGCGACGAGCAGCGCGCCTTCCGGCTGCTGTCGCTGCCCGCGGTCAACGACTTCGCGCCGTGGGCCGCCGCGGCCGTGCTCGACGTCGATCTGGACGAGGCAGAGGACGTCGTGGACCGCCTCGCCGACGCGCAGCTGCTGGAACGCCGCGGCGTCGACGCGACCGGCACGGAGCGCTACCGATTCCACGACCTGCTGCGGGTGTTCGCCCGAGAGCAGGAGACCGGCGTCGGAACCGCGATCGGCCAACTGGCAGCGACGGCGCCGGCCCACCCGGGGTCCCTGGGCGGGGAACCGGCGGGGGACGGCCGCACCTTCGGGCCCCCGGCGGCCGCGCCCGAAGGTGGCGCCGGCGCCGGCGCCGCGCGTGACCACGGCGCCATCGACGCTGCGGAACTCGAGGATCCGCCGACGATGTCCGGTGAACACCGAGCGGCGCTGAGCCGACTGCTGTACGCCTATCAGGTGATGCTGCGTGAGGCGGTCGACACCTTCAGCCCCGGGCGCGTTCGGACCCTGTCCGCCGACGGGCCGGACGCCGGCTTCGCCGCGCAGGCCGCCGCCCGGTTCGCCCGCGCGGACCTCGCCAAGGTCGTCCGCCGGCCAATGGTCTGGTTCGGCGGGGAGCGCTCGAACCTGCTCGCCCTGATCGAGCAGGCACAGGCGACCGGGCTCGATCAGCCGACCTGGCTGCTCGCCGCCGAGGCCGCGGAGTTCTACGCGTTCGCGGCGCACTGGAGCGACTGGGCGCGAACCCATGCCCTGGGCCTGGCCGCCGCCCGCCGCACGGGGCACCGACTCGCCGAGGCCGAGCTGCTCACCAGCCTTGGGGAGCGGGAGATCATCCTGACGTTCGAGGAGGCGTTCTGGCGGCTGGACTCCGCCGGGAGCGACCCGGACGGCGAGCCGGCGGTGGCGGTCACCCAGGACGCGCTCGAGCGCCTGACGCTGGCCACGGAACGCTTCACCCGGGCGCGGGAGATCTTCGCCGCGTTCGGCGCGGAGCTGGGCGAGGCACGGGCCGTACGCGGGCTCGCCGACGCCTGCCGCGGTCGCGGCGAGTTCGCCGCGGCGCTGGCCCAGTTCGAGACCTGTCTGGGGACGATGCGACGGACCGGGGCCCGCCGCATCGAGGCGGAGACGCTGGTCGCGGTCGCCATGACCCACGGCGACCGCAAGGAGCTCACCGACGGCATCACCTGCCTGACGATGAGCCTGTCGATCGCCCGGGAGCTCGCCAACCGGCCACTGGAGGCGCAGGCCCTGCGGCGGCTGGGCGATCTCTACCGCTACCGGCAGCGCCCCGAACAGGCGCTGACGGCCTACACCGAGAGCCTGCCGCTGCTGGCCGAGCTGCCCGATCCGCTGTGGGAGCCGCGCGTGCTGGTGCGCCGCGGTGACATCCTCGCCCAGCTCGACGACTCCCCCGCGGCCCGGCGCTCCTGGCAGCAGGGCATCACGCTGCTGCGCCAGCTGGGCTCACCGGAGCTGGCCGCCGCCGAGGCACGGCTGACCGCGCCGGTCACCACCGAGCCGACCCAGTTCACCGGCGGCCGGCTGCTCGGCGCGTTCGACCCGGCCTACTTCATCGGCCGGGTGACCGCTTCGCGGCGCAGCGTGCGGTTACTGAACACGTGGACGGACCTGGTCTCCGCGCCGCACCGGGACGCCTTCACCGGCGCGGTGCTGGCGGCGGTCGACGCCGGGGCGATCGTCCAGATCCTGCTGCTCGACCCGGATTCGCCGGCCGCGGCGGCGCGGGCCGCCGACCTGTCGCACCGCGTCGACGTACCCGCCGAGATCCGGGCGAACCTGCTGGTCCTGGACGGGCTGCGGGAGCGGCTCACCCCGGTCCTGCGTCCCCGCCTCGCCGTTCGGCTCTACGCCGAGCAGCCGCTGACGACCTACCACCGCTGGGACTCCGGCGCGCTCGTGTCGAGCTTCCCGGTCGGCTACTCCTCCGCCGCCGCGGCCCAGCACGAGGCGACGATCTCCTCGACCCTCGTCCAGTTCGTCGAGCAGCATTTCGAGCGGCTGTGGAGCCCGGAGGGCAGCACCGCTCTGGACGACTACCTGCGCGTGCCGTTGCAGGTAGTCCGGGCGGACGCCGGCACGCTCGACGTGCGCGCCGAGTTCGTCCGCCTCGACGGGGCGGTGTACATCGCCGCCCCGGAACTGGCCGCGCTGCTACGCAGCGGCGGCCCGGATGGCCTGGTCTCGGTGGTGGCGGGCAACGGTCGGCACGCGCTGTCCGGCATCGGCCACGCCCGGGTGGTACCCCTGCGGGACGACGCCGGCGCCGGGGTGGTGGCCACGGCCTTCACGCAGAAGTACGGGGCCGTCCGCGACGGCCTGCTGCGACTGTCTTCGGTGCGGAGTTGAACGCGATGAACCCGGCCAACCCTGCCGCCCTGCTGGTGACCGTCGACTTCTGGCGGGTTCCCCGCCGCCGGATCGGCCACGCCCTGGCCCGGGTGGCCACCGACCGCTCCGCACTGCGGCACGTCTCCGGGCTGACGTTCGCCAAGATGCTCGGGACCGGCTCGGCGAGCAGTCTCGGCCTGCGCGGCGCCGACCCCTGCCAGTGGGCGATGCTCGCCGTCTGGGAGACGCCGTCGGCGGCGCGGTCGTTCGAACGCTCCGCGCAGGTGCGGGCCTGGTCGGTGCTGGCAGAGGAACGGTGGCGCATCGACCTGCACCCGCTGTCCTCGCGCGGGCGGTGGTCGCGGCGGGAACCCTTCGGCGACTCGGCGGCCGCGGCTGGGCCCAGCACGACCGCCACCGGCACGAAGGTAGCGGTGATCACGCGGGCCCGGGTCGCCGCCCGGCATACGCTCGCCTTTCGCCGGGCGGTCCCACCGGTGGTCGCGGACCTCGCCCAGGCGGAGGGACTGCTGTTCGCGGCCGGCATCGGCGAGGCGCCGATCGGTCTGAAGGGCACGTTCAGCCTCTGGCAGGACGCCGTGGCGCTGCGCCGGTTCGCCTACGGCCGGCCGGCGCACAGCGAGGTCGTCCGCCGCACCCCCGAGGTCGGCTGGTACAGCGAGGAGCTGTTCGCCCGGTTCGCGGTCCTCGGCTCCCGCGGCACCCTCGGCGGACGTGATCCGCTGCTGGCCCTGCTTCCCGACCCCACGTTGACGGCGCATTGAAGATTCCAATCCGGCCCGGCCACCCCGGCCCGGCAGCGGGCTCGGCGGTTTTGACAACCCGTTGACGGGCGTCCGCCACGGTGGGGAGGTCCGGCGGTGAACCGGATGAGCCAGCCCGACGAATCGGATGAAGCGAACCGAATGCCGATGCCCTGTGGTCCAGCGCCGCACCCCTCGGTCCCCCGCCCGCCGATGTTTCACGCGGGGGCCCCGCACCGCCGGGTACTGATCGCCACGGCGGTGAGCATCCGCGTGGCGGACCTTCTCACCCGGGCCGGCACCACGGTTCTGCGCCCGGAGCTGGCCGCCCGCCCGGCCGAACTCGCCGACGCACTGGTCGAGCTGCGCCCGCACACCCTGGTCATCGGCGCGAACGCAGTGGACTCCACCACCCTGGGGCGATGGGCCGCAGCGGTCCGCGCGGGCCCGGGGCGCTGCGACGCGGATCGGGAGCTCCTGCTAGTCCGCCGCGGCACCTCGCTGGCCGCCGTCGACACCGCCGCCGCCGCCCGGCTGCGGATCGAGGTACGCAACACGCCGGAGGTCAACGCCCGCCACGTCGCACGGTTCGTAGCCGACCGCCTGTTCGACCCCGCGGGTCCGGAGCAGGCGGCTTCTCGGCAGCAGGCGGCTTCTCGGCAGCAGGCGCCGCGGCGGCCTGGCACCCTCGGCCTGCTCGGCGCCGGCAACATCAACGGGCGGGTGGCCCGGGCCGGTGGCGCGCTGGGCTGGCGCCTGGTCGTGCACTCCCCCTCCCTCGCCACCGATCCCACGTCGGGGGCCGCCTGGGCGCGCCACCATCGGCTGCCCATCGACCGGGTGCACGTCGCCCGGACGGTGGAGGAGGTCCTCGAGGCGGCCGACGCGGTCGCCGTCGCCGTGCCGCTCGTCCATGCGGGGCAGTGGGCGAGCGCCGGCATGATCGACGAGCGGCTGCTCAAGGCGTTCACCGGCGAGCGGATCATCTCGGTCAGCGAGCCCGAGGTGTTCACCGAGCGTGCCCTGCTCGACGCCTACGACCGGCGTGATCTCACCGTCGTCCTGGACAACGCCCCCCGGCTGCTCGCCCCGGTGCGAGAGCTGCTGGCGGCACGGATCGACGGTGAGGGCGGCGCCCCGCGACCCGGGTTTACCCTGTGCTCCGCGGCGATGCGCTCCGCCGCCTGCGACGACGACCTGGATCAGGCCATGCTCGCCGTGGTCGGCCGGGCGGACCTGGACGAGCTGACCGGTGCCGACCTGCTCGGGCCGGAACACCCCCGATCCAACCGATCCGACCGCACCGAAGCGCGAGAACGAGCCGATCATCCCGGCGCGGGCCGGGACACCGACCGCCGGGTCGACGAGGACCCGGTACAGGACGATCCCGCCGCGGGCGGCCACGGCGTGGTGGTCGTCGGCGGCGGGATCGTCGGGCTCACCACCGCGCTGCTGCTGCGGCTGCGGGGGCATCGGGTCCGGGTGCTCGATGCCGCGCCGGCGGATCGCCGTGACCCGGACCGGCAGGGCACGACGTTCGGGGGGGCCAACGCGCGGCATCTGTCGGCGACCGAGACGCTGCCACCGGCGGCCGTGGGCCGCGACGGGGTTCTCGACCGAGACCCGGCGAACGGCGGCTGGCGGCTGCGCGACCCCGCCTCGCTGAACCCGGTCGAGCTCGCCTGGGCCGAGGCGTTCGACCGGCGTACCGACCGACCGGGACTGCACGCGACGGCCCAGGACCTGGTGATCGCCCTCAACCGGCTGGGGCTGCGCGGCTGGGAGCACCTGTTCGCCGTCGACGGCGCCGGTTGGCTGGCCGGCCTGCGCCGGGATGGCCGGCTCGCCCGGATCTACCTCGGCGCCGCCGACCTCGCCGCAGGCGAACGGCTCCAGCGCGCGGCGGGCACCGGTGCCGTGCGCCTGCCCGACGAGGTGCTGGCCCGGGACTGGCCGGGCCTGGGCTCCTCGGTGCCGCTGCCAGGCGGCGTGCGGGAGATCTCGGGTGCGGTCGAGGTGGACGGTTACGCCGTCAACATCCACGATCTGGCGACGGCGCTGGCCGGGCGGCTCGCGGATCTCGGCGTCGAAGTCCGGGCCGGCGCCCGGGTGCGGGGACTCGATCCGGGCCAGCCCGCGATGAACGGCGGCTCCGGGGCCGGGAGCGGTTCGGGTGGGTGGCCGGCCCCGGGGGTTCGGCTGTGCCTCGACGACGGCTCCGAGCTGTCGGCGGATCGGATCGTGATCACCACCGGAGGCCGCGACCTGGATCGGCTGCTCGGCGCCGGCTGGTCCGGGGCCGGTGCGGTGGCGCATCTGCTCGGCCTGTCGCTGACCCTGCCGAACCCCGGGTTGCGCCGCCCACTGAAGATCCACGCCGGTGATCCTCTCGGCGTCATGAACATCACCCTGTCCCCTGACGGCACGCTCATCCATGTCAGTAGCGGTTTCGGCTATCTGGGCCGGGCCGGGCGCCAGAGCGCCACGGCGGGGATCGCGGCGCTGCGAGCCGTCGCCGAACGGGCCATCGCCGGCCTGTTTCCGGGGCTCCGGCGGGCCGACGGCGGCCTCGACGTGCGTGACGTGCGCGTCTGCGAACGTCCCGCCACCCCGGACGGGCTTCCCGTCGTCTGCGTGGCGCCGGGCCACGCCGGGCGGGTCCTCGTGGCCGCGGGGACGAACGCGGGCGGTGCGGTGCAGGCACCGGCGGTCGCCATGCTGGTCGCGGATCTGCTCGACGGGACTCCCCGCGGTGCGGGCCTCGCGTTGGCAGGTGACCGGACCGGCCTGCCACACATCTCAGATTGAGCGCCCTACGCATCACAGTGATGACGTTGCGTGGCAGGCACTCCCGTCGACCGGCGCGCCTTGCAAGGATCGCGTTATCGTCGAGCAACGTGACGGTGTGCCCCGACCTCCTGGCTCGCCAGACCCGCTCGCGGGACCAGGGTCGATGCGCCGAGAGACGGACAGGAGGCGACGCCGGTGACCGACGGGGACGTGACCGTGGTCCGCTGGTCGCCCAGCAGCATGCGAGCCCGCCTCGATGACGTGATCGCCGTCTACAAGGCCGCGTTCCTCGATCATCACGAGGCCGACCCCGTCAGGGCCGCCCGGGATCGGGCCCTGCACGCGCGCCGCCACTTCGACCGGCGCGACCTGCGCGCCGTCGCCGCCGTCACCCCCGACGACTCCCTCGTCGGCATCACCTACGCGCTGCCCGGCCAGCCCGGTCAGTGGTGGCACGACGTCGTCGTCGACGCGGTCGCGGCCGCCTCGGCGGCCACCGCGGCGCACTGGCTCGACGACTGCCTGGAGATCGTCGAGCTGCACGTGCTGCCCGCCTACCAGGGCCGCACGATCGGCCGCCAGCTCCTGCGGGAGCTGCTGCGTGACGTCCCGCAGCGGACCGCGGCGCTGTCCGCGCTCGAACCCGCCGGCAGCCGCGCGCGCCGTCTGTACGCCAGCGAGGGATTCGTCCCGCTGCTGTCGGACTTCCAGTTCCCGGGGACCCTCACCCCCTACGCGGTGCTCGGCAAGGAGCTGCGGGCCCCGTCCACCATCAGCCCCGACGGCGAGCTCACCGGGGACGCCGACCAGCCGGCGCCCGTGCGATGACCCTCCACGGCCCGGCGTTCACGGCGCTCGGGTCGGCCCGGCCCGGCGGCCGGAGCATCCCGGGCGAACCGCCCACGCACCGGGCGCTGGCCTGGGGATGGATCCTGGTACTGGCCACGGTGGCGGCGCAGATCCCCTACCCGCTGGTCGACGGCGTCGAGCGCAGCGCGTTGTCGATCGTCGCGGTGCTGCTGCTGGCCGTCACGTCTGCGGTGCACGCCCTGGCCACCCGCGGCCCGCTGTGGACCGCCGGCTACCTCGCCGTGGCCGTCGGCGGCGGGCTCGTCGTGGAGATGCTCGGGGTCCACACCGGTATCCCGTTCGGGCGCTACGCCTACGGCGGCTCGCTCGGGCCCCGCCTGCTCGGCGTCCCCGTCGTGGTACCGCTGGCCTGGGCGATGATGACTTATCCCAGCTACGTCCTGGTGCGACGGCACCGGCGCACCCCGGTCCGCGCCGCCGTCCTCGGCGGCCTGGTGCTGGCCGCCTGGGATCTGTTCCTTGACCCGCAGATGGTCACCGCCGGGCACTGGTGGTGGCTCGGCGGCGGCCCGGCGCTCAACGCGATTCCGCTGACGAACCTCCTCGGCTGGCTGCTGGTCGGCACGGTCATGACCGCCGCCCTGCTCGCACTGCCCGACCCCGCCGACCGCGCCAGCCGCGACGAGCGCATCCCGCTGACCCTGCTGGCCTGGTCCTACCTGTCGTCGGTGCTGGTGAACCTCGCCTTCTTCGACAAACCGGGCGTCGCGCTCGCCGGCGGCGTCGCGATGGGAGCGGTACTGGTCGTGGCCCTGCGGCCCTGGCACGCCGACCGGTCACCGGACGCTCCCGAACCGTGCGGACATCCGTGACATCCGTGACGGCGGGGACGGCAGGGACGGCAGGGACGGCAGTGGCAGCGGTGGCAGCGATGCGGGCGAGCGCCGTACGGGCGGCGGCGGTGGCGTCCGCGGGCATCGCGGTGCACACGGTGGTCAACGCCCGGCTGCTGCGGGTCGCGCCGCCGGCCGGCGCGGTGGCGGAACGCGTGTCCGTGATCCTGCCGGTCCGCGACGAGGCCGCCCGCCTGGACGGCACTCTGGCGGCCCTGCTGGCCGCCCGAGGCATCCCCGACCTGGAGATCGTCGTCTACGACGACGACTCCACCGATGCCACCGGGCGGCTCCTCGCCGGCTGGGCACAGCGCGACCGGCGGATCGTCGCGCTGCGTGGCGCCGGTCCACCGCTCGGCTGGCTGGGTAAGCCGCATGCCTGTGCCCGGGCCGCGGCCGCCGCGACCGGCACCGTGCTGGTCTTCGTCGATGCCGACGTGACGCTCGCCGCGGACGGGCTGGCCCGAGCCGTCCTGCTGCTGCGCGACAGCGGACTGGACCTGGTCTCGCCGTATCCGCGCCAGGTCGCGGCGAGCCCGACCGAGCGGCTCGTTCAGCCGCTGCTGGCGTGGTCGTGGCTGGCCCTGCTGCCACTGCGCGCGGCCGAGCGGTCCCCGCGGCCGTCGCTGGCCGCGGCCGGCGGCCAGTTCCTGTGCGTGGACGCGGCGGCGTACCGCCGAGCCGGGGGGCACACCGCCGTCCGCGACCAGATCCTCGAGGACATCGCCCTGCTGCGGGCCGTGAAGCGGTCCGGGGGACGCGGGGTGGTCGTCGACGGCACCACCTTGGCGACTAATCGGATGTACGCCGGCTGGGCGGAGCTGCGCGACGGCTACGCCAAGTCGCTGGCCGCGGCCGGCGGCCACCCGGCAGCGAGCGCCGCACAGGTCGGGCTGCTGTGGTGGTTGTTCGTCCTGCCGGCCGCCGCGGCGGCGCGCGGCTCCCGCGCGGGGCTGGCCGGCTACCTCGCCGGGGTCGCCGGCCGGCTGGTCGCTGCCCGCCGCACCGGCGGCCGGAGCTGGCCGGATGCCGCCGCCCACCCGGTCTCGGTCGGCCTGCTGGGATACCTCACCGCGCTGTCATGGTGGCGGCGACGGCGCGGCACCGCGACCTGGAAGGGCCGACCGGTCACGGCGGCCCCGCCGCGGCGCGGCCCGCGGGCCGGCTCGTAGAGTCGTCGCCGTGGCCCGGGTGGTGGTGATCGGCGCCGGGGTGGGCGGGCTGGCCGCCGCGGCCCGCCTCGCCGCCGCCGGGCATGACGTCACCGTCTGCGAGCAGTCGTCACGGATCGGCGGGAAGCTCGGCTGGTACGAGCGGGACGGCTACGGCTTCGACACCGGGCCGTCCCTGTTGACCATGCCCGGCGTGTTCGAGGACCTGTTCGCCGCGACCGGCGGGCCGCTGCGCGCGGAGCTGGACCTTCGCCGCCTCGACCCGATCGCCTCCTACCGGTTCGCCGACGGCACGACGCTGGCCGCGCACGCGGACGACGACACCTTCGCCGCCGAACTCGACGAGCGCCTCGGCGTCGGCGCCGGCAGCGACTGGCGCCGCCTGGCCGACCGGGCGGCGCGGGTGTTCGACGCCGCCGAGGGACCGTTCCTGTCCAGCCCGGTGCGCGCCGGCGGGCTCGCCCGGCTGGCCTGGGCCTCGCCCGGGGACATCGCGGCGGTCGCGCCCGGCCGCAGCCTGCGCGGCCTGGGCCGCAGCTACCTGCGCGACCCGCGCCTGCGGATGATGCTCGACCGCTACGCGACCTACTCCGGCTCCGATCCCCGACGCGCCCCGGCCGCCCTCGTGTCGGTCGTGCACGCCGAACGCCGCTTCGGCGGGTGGTACGTGCCGGGCGGGTTGCGCCGCCTCGGCGAGGCGATCGCACGCCGCGCCGAGGACCACGGGGCCCGGGTCCTGCTCGACACCCCGGTACTGAGGGTGACCCGCACCCCCGGCGGCCGGGTCGACGGGGTGCGCCTCGCCGACGGCAGCCAGCTGCCCGCCGACATCGTCGTCGCGAACGTCGACGCCGCCGCGCTCTACGGACAGCTGGTGGACGACCGCCGCGGACGGCGCCGCGTCCAGCGGGCCACCCGGTCGATGTCCGGATTCGTGCTGCTGCTGGCCCTGTCCGGGCGCACGCCGGGGCTGGGCCACCACACGGTCACCTTCCCCGCGGACTACGACGGCGAGTTCGATGCGGTGTTCGCCGGGCGCCTCGCCGACGACCCGGCGGTCTACCTCGCCGTCCCGGCGGACCCGGCCTGCGCGCCGCCGGACTCCGAGGCATGGTTCGTCCTCGTCAACGCCGCACCACACGCCCCGGCAGCGGGACGGCCCGACGGGCGCGGGTTGGACTGGGACCAGCCGGGCCTGGCCGACGGGTACGCCCGGCACATCCTGGACGTCCTCGCCGCCCGCGGGCTCGACGTGCGATCCCGGCTGCGGTGGTACAAAACGATCACCCCGGCGGACCTGGCCCGGCGCACGGGTTCGGTGGGCGGGTCGATCTACGGCGGGTCGTCGAACGGAGCCCGGGCAGCGTTCCTGCGCCCACCGAACGCCGCCCGGGTGCCGGGCCTGTTCCTTGTCGGCGGGTCGGCCCACCCCGGCGGCGGCCTGCCGCTGGTCGTGCTGTCCGCCGGCATCGTCGCCGGGGGCGGTCAGTCGGGGCCCCTCCTTCGCCAGCGACACACCGTCCTGGGTGACCGCGAGCAGCGCCTCGGTGCCGGCGAAGCCCGGGTCGATCTCACCCCACGAGAGGACCGACTCGTAGCCGTCGCTCGCGTGGATGACCGCGGCGTAGCGCAGCGCGTCGTTCTTCACGTCGCTGCGGAAGGTCGGCTTGGCCGCCTGCAGGACGTCGTAGAGCGTGGGGCCGGTGTAGGTGTGGCTCTGCGGACCCGCCCCGCTCTGGAAGGTCACCGTCTGGGTGTGCTGCGGGTACTTCGCGGCGAGGTCGGCGACGGTCAGCTGCTGCAGGTGCGGCGCGATCCGTCCGAGAAGCAGCACCCGTCCCGCCGGGGTGGGAACGGGACGCGCAGCCGTCCCGGCCGGGGTGGCGGCCGGCGCCGCGGCCGGGGTGGCGGCCTCGGCCCGCCAGGTCGGCAGCAGGCTGACGACGAGGATCGCGGCCAAGGCCAGAACGATCGCGACGACACGCGGACGGGACATTCTGCGGGCGAGGTAGGACACCATTTCCCCGAATCTTTCGTGGGTGCGGAAGTTCGCCGGACGTGCGGCCGCGGCCCGCGGCTGATCGGCGACTGTGCGGATGGCCAGATCGTAGCGATGAATCCGCAGATCGGCAGAGAAATCCACAGAGTTGCCGCGAATGCGGATCTCTTCGCGACTTCTTCACGCTTCTGCCTGTGGCGGTCCGACCCTGGTCGACCGCGCGGTGCGGCGGCCACCACCGGTAGAGACGAAGGGTCAACCAGTGGTCAACCACGACCGTTCAGATCCTCCGAACCCCGCTGGCCGCACGACAATCAAAACTGTCTGCATACGGAGTAGATCTCCCGGATACGACCCGACCCTCAACTTCTTCTCGCACCCAACCGATCACGTAAAGATACGAAAGTCGGTCTGTGTCAATCCTGGCCACCTGGCGGTCAGCAGGTGCAGGAGGTTGCGGTTCGCCTGCCCACAACCGTCATCAACCTCCAGCAGTTGCCGACGCAACCGCCTCGAGCTGCCACCCCGTCCATCTCCGGGCCTCACGCCTCGAAGTTGGATCAGGAAACTCGCGCCTAGTCGCGGGGCGGCGGCTCGCTCGACAGCGCGGCGTGCAGCGTCGTCAGGAGCTGGCCGAGGCCGACCACGCAGACCGCGAGCGTCGCCCCCGCTGCCACGGTCCCGGCGAAGCCGGCCAGGCCGGGGACGAGGCCGGCACCCGCCAGCCCGAAGGCGGCGACGATGAGCCGAGTCGGCCGCTCGCCGAGCGTCACCACGCCGATCTGCCCGAACCCGGCGTTACCGCCCCGCGCCCGGGTGTACTCCAGCAGCCCCAGCGCGCACCCCGCGGCGACGAGCAGACCGCCCGGCGCGCCGACGTACCACAGGGCGACCAGGTACAGCAGGTCGCCGCAGCGGTCGGCGACCGAGTCCAGCAGGTAACCCCAGGCGCTCGCCCGGTCGGTCAGTACGGCCACGGCCCCGTCGAGGCTGTCGGCCACGCCCCCGAGAAGCATCATCAGCACCGCCAGCAGCGGCCAGTGGCCCCCGGCCGCGGCGGCCGGCAGCGCGAGCGCCGTGACGGCGACGCCCGCCGCGGTCACCGCCGACGGCGGTACCCCGCGGGCGGCCAGCGGGCTCGCGGCCCGGTGGACGAGCGTCAACCAGGCGCGCACCAGCCACAGCCCGCCGAGCGGGTCGTAGCCGCCGTGCAGGGCCGACCAGCGCGCGAGATAGGTGTCGCGATCGGGTACAGGGGTGCGCACACCGTCCATCGTGCCCGGGACGTAGAGTCGCGTGGTCCTTCCACCGCGTGCCGCGCTCACCGCGCCCGGCCGGTGGGAGCGGATGGGCGAGGATCAGGTCGGCCCCGCCGCGGCGGGGATGACCCCAGACGAGCGGGAGTGACGTGACCGAACAGGCAAGCGGAGTGGTGGAGAGCCTCGAGGACCTCGACCCGCAGGAGGTCTTCGCGCCGCACCGCCACCAGGTGATTCTGGCGGTGCGTATCACCCCGGTCTTCAACACCCTCGACCTCGGCCTCGTGGCCGCGGTGATCGACACGGCCAACGAGGCCGGGTTCGAGCTGGTGCGCGAGCAGACCTTCCGCGAGGAATGGCTGCTGTGCGTGTTCGACGCCTTCGACGATCTCGACTAGAGCGGCCCGGCGTCGCCCGGCGGCAACTGCGGGAACGCGGCCGTTCCCGGCGTCCGTCCTACCGGATCGCCTCGAAGATCTCCCGCGTGACGCTGGATCGGTTGAGGGTGATGAAGTGCAGGCCTGGTGCCCCGCCGTCGAGCAGGCGGCGGGACAGCTTTGTCGCCACCTCGAGGCCGACCGCGCGCACCGCCGCCGGGTCGTCCGCGACTGCTTGCAGCCGGGCGGCCAGCACGGGCGGGAAGTCGGCGCCGGACAGCTGCGCCATCCGGACGATCTGCGCCACGTTCGTCACCGGCATGATCCCAGGAATGATCGGCTTGTCGCAGCCCAGCGCGCGGACCCGGTCGACCAGCCGGAAGTAGTCGTCGGCACCGAAGAAGAACTGGGTGATCGCATAATCGGCCCCGGCGTCGAACTTGCGCACCAGATACCGGGCGTCGGTGTCGAAGTCGGGCGAGCGGGGGTGCTTGTCCGGGAAGGCCGCCACCCCGACGCAGAAGTCCCCCACCGACTTCACCAGCCGCACGAGCTCGTCGGCGTGGCCCAGCCCCTGCGGGTGGGCCGTCCAGGTGCCCTGCGGGTCCCCGGGCGGGTCGCCGCGCAGCGCCACCACGTTGCGCACCCCCGCGCCCGCGTAGTTGCCGATCACCTGCCGCAGCTCGGCCACCGAGTGGTTGACGGCGGTGAGGTGGGCGATCGGGGTGAGGGTGGTTTCGGTGGCGATCCGCTCGGTCACCCGGATCGTGCCCTCGCGGGTCGAGCCGCCCGCGCCATAGGTCACCGATACGAAGGAGGGGCGCAATGCCTCTATCCGGCGCAGGGCGGTCCACAGGTGACGCTCGCCCTCGGGCGTGCGGGGTGGGAAGAACTCGAAGGAGAACGAGGGGCGCCCGGAGGCGAGGAACTCACCCATCGTCGCCGGTTTCGCGCTCAGACCTCGGACCGCCGTCATGCAATGAGCCTAGACCGGCGCGGACCACTCCAAGGGCCATACCCCCGCGATGGAAACACGCTTGACCACCACGCGACAACAACGGGCAACATCAGATGGGCAGCGGCCCCAGCGGGGCGGTGTGGCCGATGCGCACCCGGCCGGCGACGGTGCGGGCCACCACCCGCCGGGTGGCGCCCGGCATCGGCGTCAACGCCACGTCGGCCGCGCTCGGATCGCCCGTCTCGACCTCGACCGCATACGCGGCGTCGGGGAGCATGACCGTCAGAAGTCCCGACTCGGTCTGCGCGTGGACGGCGTCCGGCAGCTGACTGAAGTGCAGGTTGACGTCCCCACCGAGGCTGCGGACGGCGACCGGGCCGGCGCCGAGCTCGCGGCCGGCGATCGTGCCATCGCGGGTGACCAGCGACAGCTCCCCCTGCACACCCCACAGGGTGATCTCGCCGGCGAGCGCCTCGGCCCGCACCCGGGTGCCGGGTGGCACGGCCAGCCTGACCCGCACGTCGCTGCGCCGCCCGTCGATGCGCAGCACGCCGCCGGCAGTGGTCACCGCGGGGGTCGACCGACCGGGCCGGCGCCGCACCGTGAGATCGACGCGCACGTCAGCGCGGTCTTGTCCGGCGACCTCGACCCGGCCCGCGGCCACCATGACCTCGACGGCGTCGATACCGTCGACGGTGTGAACCAGCTCGGCGGGTGGCATCCGCAACAGGGAAAGGCCGCCCACCGCGGCGGTCAGCAACACGACGGCGATCACCATGATGACGGTGTCGAACACGGGCACACCGCACGGTACCCCGGTCGCCGATGACCGATGTCCGCCCGCGGGTCTCCGCCGTGCTGCGCCGGTTCGCCGACGCCCGCGGAGCGACGCTGCGCGACATCGACGCCGATCTCGCGCCGTTCCTCCGGGTCGCCGAGGACGTGCTGCTCGGCGGGGGCAAGCGGGTGCGGCCCATGTTCTGCTACTGGGGCTGGCGGGGCGCCGGCGGGCCGGACTGCGACGAGATCGTGACGGCCGCCGCATCCCTGGAGGTGTTACACGCCTGTGCGCTGGTGCACGACGACGTGATGGACGGCTCGGAACTGCGTCGCGGCGAGCCGAGCGCGCACCGTCGCCTGGCCCGCATGCACCGCGAGGCCCGCCTCGGCGGCGATTCGGACACCTTCGGCCACTCGGCGGCGATCCTGCTCGGCGACCTGTTCCTGACCTGGGCGGACGATCTGCTGATGGCCAGCGGATTGACTCCCGGGGCGCTGGCGCGGGCCTGGCCGACGTACGCGCGGATGCGCGGCGAGCTCGTGGCCGGTCAGTACCTCGACCTCGCCAGCCAGGTGGGGCCCTGGGGACGGACCGGAGGCCTCGACCCGGCGCGGGTCGCACGGATCGCCCGATACAAGACCGCGGGCTACACGGTGGTCCGACCGTTGCAGCTCGGCGCCCTGCTCGCCGGGACCCGCCCGGGCCTGCTGGAGACGTACGCGGCGTTCGGCCGACCGCTCGGGGAGGCGTTCCAGCTGCGCGACGACATCCTCGGGGTGTTCGGCGACCCGGCGGTGACCGGCAAGCCGGCCGGGGACGACCTGCGCGACGGGCGGCCCAACGGGCTGCTGGCGCTGGCCCTGCGCGAGGCACGGCCGACGGCGGCGGCCCGGCTGCGCGACCTCGTCGGTGCGCCGCAACGGCCCGCAGCGGTCGAGGAGGCGCGCGCGCTGATCGCGGCCAGCGGCGCGCCGGCCGCGGCCGAGCACCTGATCTCCGCGCACACCGCGCAGGCCCTGGCCGTTCTGGAACGCTCCGACCTTGACGACGCCACCCGCGGCGCGCTGGTGGAACTCGCGACCGCGGCGACGGCACGGGCACAGTGAACACGTACGACCGGGTAGATCGACCAGAGCGGGGAGAGGGGGCGGGCGCCGGATGCGCACGGTGGAGGGCCCGACGGATCACGTCGTCATCGTCGGTGCGGGATTCGCGGGGCTGTCGGCCGCGCTGCGCCTGGCGGGTGCCGGGCGCCGCGTGACGGTGCTGGAG
>NZ_JAMPTM010000071.1 GCF_025403375.1 Frankia gtarii | reverse complement strand
GTCATGGAAGGGGGAGGTAGGCCGGCTCGGCGTCACCGAGGTAGGCCGCCCGCACGCGCGGGTCGGCGGCCACCTGTGCCGGCGTTCCCTCGGCGATGAGTTCGCCGGCGTCGAGGACGACCACCCGGTCGCAGACCCCCATGATCACGTCCATGTCGTGCTCGTTGAGCAGGATGCCCAGCCCCCAGTCGTCGGCGAGGCGGCGCAGCAGCGCCGCGACCTCGGCGCTCTCGGACTCGTCCAGGCCGGCGCACGGCTCGTCGAGCAGCAGCACAGCCGGGCCGGCCGCGACCGCCCGGGCGATGGCCAGCAGCCGGCGCCGGCCGTAGGGCAGATCGGAGACGGTGCGCAGCAGATCCTCACGCAGCCCGAAGGCGTCGACGGCGGCGATCGCCGCACCGGGCAGCGGCCGCGACCGCGGGAAGACCAGATCGGTGAGGTACGCGCGGGCGTCGCGGCGATCGCTGGCCGCCTGGATGTTCTCCAGCACGGTGAGGTCGTCGAACAACTCCAGGTTCTGAAACGACCGGCTGATGCCTGCGCGGGCCCGCCGGTGCGCGGGCAGCCGGTCGAGGCGGACCTCGCCGAGCGTCATCGAGGTGACCGATGCCGGGGTGTAGCCGGTGATCGCGTCGATGACCGTCGTCTTGCCCGCTCCGTTCGGGCCGATCATCCCGACCACCTGGCCGGGAACGACCCGCAGGTCGACGGCGCGCACCGCGCGCACCGCGCCGAAGCTGACCGTCAGCCCCCGCACCGACAGCGCCGCCGGCTCGACCGCGCCGACGGAGCCGCCCCCCGGCGAGGCGACGACGGGTGAGGCTGGAGCAAGCGTCGGGGCGTCGCCGGGGGCCGCCCGCAGCGCCTGGCTCAGGCGGGCGGCGTCGGCGCGGCGTCGGCGGTCGGCCGCGCCGGGCAGGTAGCGGTCGTGAAGCCGCCGGGCGGCGCGGGCGTTCTCGGGGGCCATCCCGCCGCCGGAGCGGGAGAGCACGACGACGAGGACGATGCCGCCGATCAGCGGCACATACCGGTCAAGCTCGGCCAGCCAGTCGCGCACGGCCCCGCCGAAGGCGGCGGCGAACCCGGCCGCGACCGCCGCCACGAGCCACGGCAGCCAGCGCCGCGGCACCGCGGCGAGCCGGCCGCCGGTACGCCGATCGTCGGCCACCGCGGCGCCGACGGCGAGGCCGCCCACGCCGGCGATCGCCGCGACGACGACCCGCAGCAGCGCGCCGAGCCGGCCGAGCCACTCCCCCACCGAGCCGCCGATGCGGGTCGCCAGCGCGCCGGCGGCCATTGTCGCGCCCGCGAACGAGCCGCTCACCCAGCCGACCCCGCCGACGACCGCGTAGGCGATGAGCAGGATCGAGGAGAACGGCGCGAACGCGCCGCCGCCGTAGTCGATGTTGCCGCGCTCGCCGTAGACGTAGAAGGCGTAGAGCACCCCACCGAACCCGGCGATGGCCGCGGACAGCGCGAACGCGTACAGCTTCGCGGCCACGACGCTGATGCCCAGCGCCGCGGCGGCCCGCTCGTTGGTCCGCACCGCGATCAGCCGTCGCCCGGCCCGGCCCCGGCGCAGGTTCGCGACCGCGAGGGCGACCAGGATGAAGGCGAGCACGGACACTGTCGCGAAGCCCCGCGGGTCGGTCACCTTGTCCAGCGCCACCCCGAGGAAACGCTGGCGTCCCACAACCGTCCCCTCGGGGGAGGCGAGATCGCCGAACAGCGAGCCGAGCGCGTTGTCCCCCGGGGGTGGCGGGGAGTGGTAGCCGCGCTGGAAAAGCAGGGCGTCGACGGCCGCGCCGAGGCCGAGGGTCACCACCGCGAGCTGCAACCCCCGGGTCCGCAGCGCGGGCAGGGCGAACAGCAGGCCGACGACGGCGGTGCCGGCCACCCCGACGGCCATCGCCGCCTCCAACGGCCAGCCGCGGCTGGCGACGAGCCGCCCGGTGATCAACGCTGCGATCCCGGAGAAGGCGAGCTGGGCCAAGGAAAGCTGCCCGGTGAACCCGACTAGGACCACGACGGACAGGATGATCAGTGCCCACAGCGCGTTGGCGTCGAGGGCGTCGACCCAGTCGCGGGGCAGCAGCCAGACCGCTGCCAGCATCGCGGCGACGGCGACGGCGAGGGCGCGGGGATGGATCCGGCCGCTGCCGAGCACCGGGTGGCGCTCGGCGAGGTGGCCCCGCTCGGGCAGGCCCCGGCCGCGCACCGCCAGGTAGAAGACGATGACCGCCAGCGGCACCGCCCGGTCGACCCCGCGCCACCAGGGATGGTGGGCGACGAACTCGTACTGCGCCTCCACCTCGATGACGCCGAGGACGAGCCCGCCGAGCAGCACCCCGGGGAACGACTGGAACCGTGCCACCAGCGACACCGCCAGCGCCGGCACGATGAGCAGCAGCAGGTTCGGCGCGGACAGCGGGTTCTGCAACGGGGCGAGCAGGACGCCGCCGAGCCCGGCGAGCGCGGCACCGGCGCCCCACGCGCCCGCGGCGATCGCGTCGACGGACCAGCCGAAGGTGGCGGCGGCGCGCGGGTTCTCGGTGGCCGCCGTCGCGGCGAGCCCCACCGTCGTGAACCGGAAGACCGCCCACGCCACCGCGACGAGCGCGGCGACCGCGGCGAGCCGGACGAACACGTCCACGCCGACGGCTTCGCCGAACAGCTCGACCGTGCCGGTGGGCAGCACCGTCGGGGAGGTGCGCACCGCGCCGGCGAACATCAGCGTCAGCGACGACTGGAGAATGATCAGCAGGCCGAGGGTCGCCATCAGCCGCAACAGCGCCGTCGCATCCCGCAACGGGCGCATCACCAGCAGCTGGAACCCGACGCCGATCCCGGCCGTCGAGGCCACGGCAAGCACCGCCGCCGGGGCCAGCGGCAGCCCCCACGGGCCGTGCAGGCCGTGGAAGGCGTACGCGGCCCACGCCACCAGCGCGCCCTGGGCCATGTTGAGCACCCCGGCCCCGCGGGCGATCACCACCACGCCCGCGGCAACCAGCGCGTAGAGTGCGCCCGTCCCGAGACTGAGCAGCGCGAAGCCCATGACGTCGTTCACGGCGGCCCACCCTGCTCCGGACGCCACGCACCGGCGCGCCCTACCTCATCTCATGGCGGCCAGCGGCCCGCCCCGGCCACGACGAGCGGCTTCCCGCCCACCGCGCCACGGACCCACGCGCCGAAACCATTGATCACGGCGACCGACGCAGACGGTACGGTGGGCGTGGCCGGCGTGACAAGCAAACCATCCACAACAGCCCAGACAGCCCACCGCGTGATCAGCGGTCGGCGGCGGCGGCCACTGCACCCCACGGGACGGCCGGTGGCGGACCAAGTCGGGTGATCGTGGTCTCACAGATGGAAACCGGACGCTCACGGATGTCACTCGGGCGGGCCGCGATCCCGCCCGGACGTGGCACGGGCCAGGCATCCCGCGGCGCCAGGCATGGTGGCCACGCCCTTCTCCCGGTACATCTAGAACAGGCGGACAACGTCGCCGTCGCAGGGCGCCCACCTGAACCCGGCGACCGAACCCGGCGATCGGCCGGCGGCGACGCATCCGCGCCGACCAGAACAATCACGGCCGACCAGAACAGCCACGGGAGTGGGACGGATGACAGAGCTCGTGCCCGGTGCGAATGCGCCGCTGCCCCGCGGCCCCGTCTCGGTCCGCCTGATCGGGCCGTTCGACCTGTGCGCGTTGGTGACCGCGGCGCACGGCAAGGTCGACGGGGACGACGACTTCGTGTTCTACAACCAGCCGGCGACGGCCGGCGTCATCCTCAGTGGCGACGAGGTGATGGTCGATCCGGAGCTGCTGCGGCCCGGTGCCGAGCGGGTCGTGATCGCCGCGAGCCCCGAGGACGGCACGACGCCCTTCGGCCAGCTGCCAGGGCCCGTCGTCACCCTGCACGACCGGCGCGGCAAGCTCAGCGCCCACTTCACCCCGCCGCCGCTGACCAGCGAGACCGTGGTCACCCTGATCGAGATCTACCGCCGGGGATCGGAGTGGAAGGTCCGCGCCGTCGGCCAGGGGTACGCCGACGGCCTCGCCGGCCTCGCCCGCGACTTCGGCGTGGACGTCGACGACGACAGCTCGGGCGCCGCCGACCGACACCGTGTCGACCCGGCACTCGCCAGCCTGCCCGCAGCCGCCCCGCGCCCGGCACCGACCGAGCTGCCCCCGCAGGCTCCCGACGGCGGCTCGGCGGGCGGCGGCTCGCCCGGCGCCGGGTCACTCGGCGGCAGCGAGCTCGCGGCGATGCTGGCCGACGTCGTCACGCTGACCAACGTCGAACGCGGCCGGGAGGGCCTCGCGCCGCTCGCCGTCGACGCGAGGCTGGCCGCCGCCGCCGAGGGGCACTGCCGGGACATGGCGGCACGTGGCTTCTTCGCCCACACCAGCCCGGACGGCCGCACCGTGTCCGACCGGGTCACGGACCTGGGCTACCGCTACGCCCGCGTCGCCGAGAACATCGCCGCCGGCCAGACCACGGCCGAGGAGGTCGTCGCCGGCTGGATGCAGAGCCCCGGCCACCGGGCGAACATCCTCATCCCGCAGCTACGCCAGATCGGTATCGGGCACGCCACCGGCGGAGAGTACGGCAGCTACTGGACGCAGGTCTTCGGCGTCCAGCTCTGAGCCGGCCTCGACCGGTCCTGGGGGGCGGTACCGGCCCACCGAACCACCGGACCCACCGGACCCACCGGCCGGCGCCTCGTCGAGCGGCGCCTCATCGAGCGGCGAACGCATCCAGCACTGTCCGTAACTCCTCTCGGCTCGCGCCCCGACGAGGTTGCATAACGCGTATGAGCGTCGTATCCCGTGGGCAGGATCGGCCGTGGATCCGGGAGGCCATCCACCTCATCGAGGCGGACACCAACAGGTCCGCTGACACGCATCTGTTCCCCCTTCGGCTGTGGCCGGACGACCGGGGCGTCGACGTCTACCTGAAGGACGAGTCGACCCATCCCACCGGCTCGTTGAAGCACCGGCTGGCGCGGTCGCTGTTTCTGTACGGACTGTGCAACGGCTGGATCCAGGAGGGGACCACGATCGTGGAGGCGTCGTCGGGATCCACCGCGATCTCGGAGGCGTACTTCGCGCGCATGCTCGGGCTCCCCTTCATCGCCGTCATGCCCGCGTCGACGAGCGTCCAGAAGATCGCCCTGATCGAACGGGAGCAGGGCCGCTGCCATCTGGTCTCCGACGCGGCCATGGTCTACCCGGAGGCGCACCGGCTGGCCGCCGCGACCGGCGGCCACTACATGGACCAGTTCACCTACGCGGAGCGCGCCACGGACTGGCGCGGCAACAACAACATCGCCGAGTCGATCTTCAGTCAGATGGCACTGGAACGCCATCCCGTGCCGGCGTGGGTCGTCGTCGGTGCCGGCACCGGCGGGACCAGCGCGACGATCGGCCGCTACCTGCGCTACCGCCAGCACGATTCCGCCCTGTGCGTGGTCGACCCGGAGGGGTCGGCGTTCCACCGAAGCTGGTCCACCGGCGACCCGCAGGCGGCGGGGGCGAACTCCCGCATCGAGGGGATCGGCCGCCCGCAGGTCGAACCGAGCTTCCTGCCCGACGTCGTCGACCGGATGATCAGCGTCCCGGACGCCGCGTCCATCGCCGCCATGCAGTTCCTGCACGCGCTCACCGGCCGGCGGGCCGGCGCCTCGACCGGCACGAACCTGTGGGGCGCCATCCAGCTCGCCTGCGAACTCGTCGCCGCCGACCGCCGGGGCAGCATTGTCACCCTGATCTGTGACGGAGGCGACCGCTACACCGACACCTACTACTCCCCCGCCTGGCTCGCCGCCACCGGCATCAACCCCCGCCCCAGCGCCGAGTTCCTGCGCCGCGCCGTCGACACCGCCACCTGGCCCACCTCATCACCCAACCAACCTGACCACCCAGTCCACCTGACGACCGCCCAACCGGCCTGACCACCCAACCGGCCTGACCACCCAACCGGCCTGACCACCTGGACGACTGGGTCCGGGCTCGGTGTACCTACTGGCCACCACACCCTTCGCATCTTTCCGTGATCATCTGTGCACAGAATCGCGCCAAGGGGTAATTACGCTTTTCGGCCGCGGAGCCGTGTTCAGACCTCGGCACGATCTGGCCTCGGTCTGGCCTCGGTCTGGCCTCGGTCTGGTCGGAAACCACGAGGGCGGGCTGGGCTGGCGGCAGTGGTCGTTCGGCGCAGGCAGGGCTCGTGGACGGCTACCTGGGGTCACGAGAACGCTGAGGTTCAGCGGGCGACGGGGTGGCCGCGCAGGACGATGAGGTCGGGCGCGGCGAGGACGCCGACGTCGGCGCGCGGGTCGGCGGGGTAGACGACGAGGTCGGCGGGGGCACCCTCGGTGAGCGCCGGATGGCCGAGCCAGGCACGGGCCGACCAGGTGGCCGCGGACAGGGCGGCCTGTGCCGGCAGGCCGGCGCGGCGCAGCTCGGCGACCTCGGCGGCGACCAGCCCGTGCGGCAGGCTGCCCCCGGCGTCGGTGCCGACGTAGATGGGGATCCCGGCGTCGTGGGCGGCCCGCACCGTGTCGTACCGACGGGCGTGCAGGGCCCGCATGTGCCGGGCGTAGGCGGGGAACTTCTCCTCGGCGCCGCGGGCGATGCCCTCGAAGGTGGCGATGTTGACCAGGGTCGGGACGATCGCGACCCCCCGCGCGGCGAACAACGGAATCGTGTCCTCGGTGAGCCCGGTGGCGTGCTCGATGCAGTCGATGCCCGCCTCGACGAGGTCGGCGAGCGAATCCTCGGCGAAGCAGTGGGCGGTCACCCGGGCGCCGGCCGCGTGGGCCGCGTCGATCGCCGCCTTCGCGGCGTCGGCGGGCCAGCAGGGGGCGAGGTCCCCGACGCCGCGGTCGATCCAGTCGCCGACGAGCTTGACCCAGCCGTCGCCGCGGCCGGCCTGGGTGACGACCTCGGCGACGAGGCCGTCCGGGGAGACCTCAGCCGCATAGTTGCGGATGTAGCGGCGGGGACGGGCGATGTGCCGGCCGGCGCGCACCAGCCGGGGCAGGTCATCGCGGTCGTCGACCCACCGGGTGTCGGCCGGGGAGCCGGCGTCGCGCAGCAGCAACGCGCCGGCGGCGCGGTCGGCGATGATCTGCTCCTGCGCGGTCGGCCGGTCCACGGCACCGCCCGCGTCGAGGCCGACGTGACAGTGCGCGTCGACCAGACCGGGCAGCACCCAGCCGGACACTGTACGCACGTCCCGGGCCGCGATGCCGACGGGCGCAGTGAAGCTGACCCGACCATCGACGACCCACAGCTCGTCGCGGACCTCCTCCGGCCCGACCAGCACCGTGCCCCGAATCCGCAGGGTCGGCTGACTCGTCACCATCGCGCCGTCGCCCTCGCCTCGGGAACGGCCAGCCCGGTACCGGCCGCTGTCCTCATGTTCGCCTCCGGCCCCTCCATCGGGCCCAGTCTGCTCTTTTCCGACGCCGACGGCACACCCCGGCACACCCCAAACCAAGACCGGGCACGGGGCGCGCCGAGGCTGGGACGGCGGTGCCGGCCTCAGACGTCGAGCTGGGTCTCGATGGCGCGCAGACGGTGGCGGGCCAGGGCGAGGTTCGCCCGCCCCTTGTCCAGCACCAGGTAGAGGAACAGGCCGCGGCCGGAATGACTCTGCAACAGGCGGATCAGATGGTACTGACGGCCGAGCGTGATCAGGATGTCCTCGATGGTGTCCTGGAGGCCGAGGCTCTCCATGGTCCGCAGCTTCGCCCGGATGACCTCGGTGTTCCCGGCCGCGGCCACCTCCAGGTCGAGAGTGTGCGCGTTACCCACCGTGCCGAGGGTCATGCCGCTGGTGAAATCGACGAGGGCCGCCCCGAGCGCCCCTCCGATCTCCAGTGACTCTTTCAGCGCTATATCGACACTGTTCATATCGCCTCCCGCGTTGTCGAGGTGAACGGCAGCCTCGCCGCCGCCCGTGTGCATCGACGCCTGCTCACGCGAGCCGCGCGTCGACAATCGTCCCCGCATCACAGTCCCTCGCAGACTTCGAACCGCCCGATCTACGACTGCTCGTCCAACTTTAATCGGCCGCGACCGGAACGCACGAGGCTGAACGAAAAAGGTACGTCCGCGGACAGAGAGACCACATCCACCGACAACCGCCACCTCGACCCGAAAAGAAGCCCTAACAACTTAATTTAACGAGCGGATATCTTTGGGTAGGCATCGAACAATCATTAGGATGATGGTGTCCGGACGACAGAAGGTCGATCGGGAGGGCCGTCCCGCCCGCGGCAGGCACGGCCGGTCGTGCCGCCGATGCCGCCGATCCGCTTGGGCGGTAGCGGAAATCCCCCTGCCCGGGCGCCATGATCCGGTGTTGCGTGGGGTAGGAGCGGCGGCATGGCCGATCACCGAGCGACATGGCACCGGGACAGGCTTCGGCGATCCGACGAGCGGCCGGACAACGAGCGGCGGGACGACACGCGGGACAGCACACGGCGGGACGACACGCGGCTGAGCGAGGCCCGGCCGGCGGGCCGTCGGTCCAGCCCGCGAGGCACGCTGCGGACGGCCGTCTCGGTCCTACTCCTGCTCGCCACGTTGCTCTGGGCTGGATGCGGCTCGCAGCCCGGGGACACCGCGCAGCAGGCCGCTGCGGCCCGGCGCGCCCCTGCCGACGCTGCCAACCCGACCGGGCCAGCCGCGGCGACCAGCCCGACGGGCCAGGGTGACGCCGCCGGTCGGGGTGACGCCGCCGGTCGGGCGGGATCGATGCCCGCGCCCGGTGTGGTCGGCCACGGCGACGAGCCCGGACGGCCCGCGGCCGGGGGCGCGGGCGCCCCGCAGCTCCCGATGGGCGGTCGCACGCTGCTGCCGCACTATCGGATCGTGGCGCACTACGGCTCGGTGGGCGGCGGCGCGCTCGGCGTACTCGGCGAGGGGACGCCCGAGCAGGCGGCACAGCGTGTGCTCGCGGCTGCGGCGCCCTTCGCCGCCGGCGGCCGGCCGGTGCAGCCGGCGATGGAGCTCATCACGACCGTCGCGTCGGCCTCACCCGGAGCGGATGGGCTGTACAGCTCCGCGCTGTCCCCGGAGGCCGTCGAGCCCTACCTCGCCGCTGCCCGGACACACCGGATGCTGCTCATCCTCGATCTGCAGCCCGGGCGCGGGCGCTTCCTCGACCAGGCGCGTCGGTACGAGCGGTTCCTGCAGGAACCGGACGTCGGGCTCGCCCTCGACCCGGAATGGAAGATGGGGCCGGACCAGGTTCCCGGCCGCCAGATCGGCAGCAGTGACGCGGCCGGGCTGAACGAGGTCTCGGCCTGGCTCGCCGGCGTCAGCCACGCGCACAACCTGCCACAGAAACTATTCGTGATACATCAGTTCACTGAATCGATGCTGCCCGACCGGACGGCGATCGCGGCCCGGTCGGAACTCGCCACCGTCTTCCATATCGACGGCTTCGGCGTCCGTCAGGACAAACTCGACAAGTACGCGCTGCTGGCAGCCCGGGCGCCGTTCTTCACCGGGTTCAAGCTTTTCCTCGACGAGGACACGAACATGTTCAGTCCGGCGGAGACGCTGACCCTCACGCCCCCACCGGACCTCATCACCTATCAGTGAGCGTCATCGTCTGACAGCGACCGTCATCGCCCACCGGCGAGCGACACTCAGCCCCGCCACCACGGCCCGGTGATGGCCACGGTGAAGCCGTCCACCTGCACGTTTGCATACAGCCAGCGGCCGTCCCGGGAGAAGGTGGCGCCGGCCCATTCGCTGCCGCTGCCCGCGTTACGGGCGAGCGGGTACGGGGTACCGTCCGCCGACGGGGCGACGAGGTACTGCTCGCCGTCGCCGTCCTCGCACAGCACGATCCCGCCGAACGGCGAGACGGTGATGTTGTCGGGCCCGTCGAACCGGCCGCCTGGCTCCAGGCGCAGGACCAGTTCGAGGGTGGAGCGCTTCGGGTCGAACCGCCACACCTGCCCGGAGTGGTCGGCCGCCGCGCCGGCGGACTTCTCCGCGTAGCTGGAGACGATGTACGCCGTGCCCTCGGACCAGAAGATGCCCTCTGCCTTCGGCACCCGGGTGATCTTCGCGTCCTCGAACTGGGCCCGGACCGACACCGTGGTCGCGTCCGGATCGGGCACGTCCACCCAGGTGACCGGCAGCGTGGTGTGCAGGTCGTGCACGGCGGACAGGTCACGCACGGCCGGCACCGACAGGGCCTGGAGCTTCCCACCGGCCCGCAGGCTGCCCGCGCCGCCGAGCGGACGCCGCGGCAGGAACCGGTAGAGCAGCCCGTACGGCTTGGACGCATCCTCGGTGAGGTAGACGGTGCCGGAGCCCGGGTCGATCGCCACCGCCTCGTGCGGGAAGCGGCCCAGCGCCGTCAGCGGCACCGGCGCGGCGTCGCGCAGCCGGCCGAAGGGGTCGACCTCGAAGACGTAGCCGTGCTTCTTGGTCAGCGCCGCCTCGGTGGCCGGGGTGGCCTCGGTCTCCTCGCAGGACAGCCAGGTCCGCCACGGCGTGCCGCCGCCGGCGCAGTTGCGGTAGGTGCCGGCGAGGCTTGGCACCTGGCCGAGCAGCCGGTCGCCCGCGACGGTGACAGTCGTCGTTCCCCCGGGGCAGGCCGGGTCGTAGACGAGGCCGGGGCGGTGCGGCACCGCCGGAATGGTCGTGCCCGGCGACAGCTCGTGGTTACGCACCAGCACGCTGCGGCCGATACCGGCGGGGAAGGCGTACATGCCGTCATGCGCGCCCGGCACCACGCCGCCGCCGTCCAGGGTGTCCTTGCCAGCGCGGGAGAAGACCGTGTACCGGAAACCCGGCGGCAGATCGATGATCTTCTTCGGGTCCGCGACGAGTTCCCCGTAGCCGCGGAACGCCTTCGGTGCCGCGGCGGTCGCGGGCCCCGCGAAGACCGCCTCCACCGCCCCCGCCAGCGCGAAGCCGAGACCGGCGGTCCCCGCGCCGGCCATCAGCTGTCGACGATTCACAACCATGCGTGTCCTCCTCCGGCGCCGGTCCCATCGGCGCCGCAGGGAACGCTGTCAGCCGAAGGTGACCGGAGATCGACACGAACGGAAACATCAGTGCACGTACAACCGACCGTTACCGGGCGAATTTCCCGCCATGCGACGAGCTCGCCGCGCAGATCAGCTCGGCCGGCGGCCGGCATCGTCGGGATAGACGACCATCGCACCGGGTGGCATGGTCACCCGCACCGGCGTTCCCGGTGCCAGCGCGAGGCTGCGGTGGATCGGCACATCTGCCATCAGCGCCGGTTCGCCGGCCAGGTGGACGCGGACGAATCCAGGGTGCAGGACGACTCGGCGGACCTGGTCGGTGCGGCAGACCCCGCCCGCGCCAGCCGCAGGGCCGTTACGACCCGCCGCGGGGGCGCCGCGGTCCGTTGCGAGGGCGCCGAGTCCCGTCGAGACGTCGCCCGTCCCGCTGTTGAGACCGGGTGGGTCACTGAGACCGGGTGGGTCGTCGGGCCCGGTGATGCCGAGCTGCAGCGCGGCGGGGGCGACCGTGCCGAGGACCGGCCCGTCGGCGCAGGCCGGGGCCGGCACGCGCAGGTCGCCGAAGTGGGCGACGCCGCCGACGACCTGTCCGGTCACCAGGTTGGTGCCGACGAGTCTCGCCACGAAGCGCGAGCGCGGGCTGGCGACCACGTCCGCGGTCGGGCCCTCGTCGACCACGCGGCCGCCGTCGATGACGGCGATCCGGCTGGCCAGGGCGAGGGCGTCGTTGGGATCGTGGGTCACCAGCACCGTGCAGCCGGGGTAGGAACTCAGATGGTCGGCGAGATCGTCGCGCAGGTCCAGGCGTGACTCGGCGTCCAGCGCCGCAAAGGGCTCGTCGAGCAACAGCAGCTCCGGCCGGGGCGCGAGCGCGCGGGCCAGCGCCACTCGCTGCGCCTGGCCGCCCGAGAGGGTCTCCGGCCGGGCGTCGGCGTATCCGCCGAGGCCTACCCGCTCCAGCCAGCCCGCCGCGACGTCCGCGGCCGGCCGCTGTCGCATTCCCCGCGCCCGCAGGCCGAAGGCCACGTTGTCCAGGACGGACAGCCGCGGGAAGAGCCGATAGTCCTGGAACATCACGCCCACGGAGCGTTGTGCCGGCGGGATGAAGGCGCCCGTGGACGGGTCGTCGAGAACCGTGCCGCGCAGCTCGATCCGGCCGGTGCGCAGTCGGGTCAACCCGGCCAGGCAGCGCAGGGCGGTGGACTTGCCCGCCCCGTTCGGTCCGACGACGGCGACCACCGTTCCCGGCGCCACCGCGAGCCCGGCGTCCAGGGTGAACGCGTCCCGGCTGACGCCCAGCCGGGCGCGCAGCCCGGCGCCCGGTTCGCCGTCGGCCGCCGACCCGTCGGATCCACCGCCGTCCCGGCCGTTGTGCCCATCCCGTTCGGCGGTCACCCGTTCGGCGGTCACTGGTGGCCGACCATCCGGCGTCCGCGCAACACCAGCAGGACGGCGAGCGACACCACGAACAGCACCAGGCTCAGCACCACTGCGTCCTGCGGCTTGGTCTGTAACGCGATGAACACGGCCAGCGGCGTCGTCTGCGTGGTACCCGACAGGTTCCCGGCGAAGGTGAGCGTCGCGCCGAGTTCGCCCAGCGCGCGGGCCCAGCACAGGGTCGCCCCCGCCATCAGCGACGGGCTGAGCATCGGCAGCGTGATGCGGCGCAGCACCATGAGCCGCCCCGCGCCGAGTGTCTCCGCCGCCTCCTCGAAGCGAACCCCCGTCTGCACGATGCCGGCCTCCACCGTCAGGATCAGAAACGGCATCGAGACGAACGCCGAGGCCACCATGACGCCAAAAGTGGTGTAAGGAAGCGAGATCCCGAACTCGCGGTAGCCCCACCGGCCGACCAGCCCGCCTCGGCCGAACGCGTACAGCAGGGCCACCCCGCCGACCACCGGTGGCAGCACCATCGGCAGGGTCACCAGCCCGCGCACCAGCCCTCGACCGGGGAAGCGGCCGCGGGCGAGCAGCCAGGCGAGCGGCACCCCGAGCGCGATCGAGAGCAGGGTCGCCCCGATCGGGCAGATCAGCGACAGGTACAGCGCGTTGCGGACGTCCGGGGTGCGCAACTGGGCCGAGATGTCGGTCCACGGCACATTCGCGAGCAGCCCGGCCAGCGGCAGCACCAGGAACGCCACCGCGAGCAGCGCCGGCGGGACCATCCACAGCGGCAACCCGAACCCGCCCAGGCGGCCTGCCGACCGCCGGCGGCGCGGCCGCCGCGGCGGGTCGGCAGGCGGGGGCGGGCTCAGGGGATCAGGAACCCGAGCTGCCGCAGCTGGTTCTGCACGCTCGGCGTCGTCAGGAACGAAACGAACTCGCGGGCGGCATCCGCATGCTTCGCGCCCTTGAGCACGGCCGCGCTGTATGCCGCCGGCATCTGTTCGGCGTCCGGAATGTCGATGCCGGTGACCTTGGAGTTGCCCTTGAGGTCGGTGGCGAACGCGATGCCCGCGTCGGCGTTCCCGGTGACCACCCGCTGGACCACGCTCGGGCTGCCCTCTTCCTTCGAGGCCGGCTTCACCGTCACCCCGGCCTTCGCCAGGGCCTGCTTCGCGTACAGGCCGACCGGCGTGGACTCGTCGCCCAGAATCGTCGTCACACCGGGCTTGCCGAGGTCGGCCAGCGAGGTGATCTTCTTACTGTTGCCCGCCGGGACGACGATCTCCAACCGGTTGTGGGCGAACACGGTCGGGTCGCCGGCGAGCAGACCGGCGTTCTTGGCCTGCGTCATCGACTCGACGCCCACGGCGAGGAACGCATCGCCGGGAGAACCCTGCTGGAGCTGGATCACCTGGGCCGGCGAGTGACCGAAGTTCGGTGACACCGGGGATTCGGGATGGGCCTTCAGGAACGCCTTGTCCACCAGCGGGAGAGCCGTGGCGAGCGTGCCCGGAGCGAGCACGATGATCGAGCCCGGCGCGGCGCTGGCGGCGGGCATGGACATGCCGTGGCCACCCATCGAGGCCATGGCCGAGGGGGCAGCCATGGCTGGGGACGTCGACGGAGCCGTGCTCGCCTCGGCTCCGTCCGAGCCACCGCTCGAACCGCATGCGGTCAGGACCAGAGCGAGCGCCGAACCCGAGGCGAGGAGCGGCGCCGATCTGCGAAGGATCCCCCGGACTGTCATGGGCTATACATACCGATGCCTGGCGAGAGGCGCAACGATTTCTCCGAAAATACGGCGAAAAACGCGGCCTTAACCCGCAGGTACGGCATATCCATCGCATCCTGACGCTCATGTGCGTCGCCGCCAGGGGTCAGCGGTCCGCGCGCCGAAGATCGACACGTACGGACACGTCAGTGCGCGTTCAACCGACCGAACCACGCGCTGGCTGTAACTACGAGAACGCTCCTGGTCACGCCGGCCGGCAACGACTCCGATCCGGCGGCCGAGGTCACCCCCTACCCGGGCCGGTCCCGGGCCGGCGGTCGATGCCGCCGGGCCGGGACCGCAGGAGCGGGGCGGGGTCAGCCGACGCCGACGGTGTCGTAGTCGGCGATGCGCAGGGACATCGTCTCGGCGAGTCGGGCCATGCTGCCGTCGATGAGCTTGAGGTCGCGGATGGCGAGCTGCCCGTCGTGGACGGCGCCGGCCAGCTCCTCACTGCGGCGTTCGGCCCGGTCGAACAGCGCCGAGGACCGGGTGTAGGTCGTGTCGCGCGGGCCGTTCAGCGCGGCGGCGATGACGTCCAGGGATTCGTGCAGAGTCGCGCTGGCCCCCTTGATCTCGCGCCGGCTGCCGAGGTCGAGCGGGGTGGCCCGATCGACGTCGTGGACGAGGTTTCGGCTGTAGCTGCGCGACGCGCTGGCCAGGCGCATGAGCTCCCCGACGGACTCGTCGATCCCGCCCGTCACGTTGCGCCGCATCGGCAGGGCGGTGGCAACCAGGCTCTGGTAGGCGGCGTCGATGGCGCGGGCGTCGGCCCGCAGGACGGTCTCGCCGCTCGCCGGGTCTCCGACGGCCGGGTCTCCGACGGCCGGGTCGGCCACGAGGCGGGCGCTGGCGTGCTCGACGAGGTTCGCCACCGCCTCCACATAGCCTCGCACGGCGATCCGCAGGACCCGCCGGGTGCGCAGCGGGAACACCACCATGACGGTCGCGATGGCGACCCCGGCGCCCAGCGCGGTCTCCTCCAGTCGCAGTCGCAGCAGCGAGTTGGAGAACTCGTCGAGCTGGACGTAGAGCTGGGAGACCATCACGGTGATCCCGACGACCATGAAGGCGTAGTTGATCCGCATCAGGTAGAAGCCGAAGAACAACGAAATGAAGATGATCGCGAGCGAGAGCGCCGTGTTGTGGCCGACGGCGTGCGCGAGCACCGAGCCGATCAGGATGCCGACCAGCGTGCCGACCACTCGGAAGAACGCCTTGCGGACCTGCTCGCCGGAGTTGTTCGCCCCCATGAAGGTGATGAACGCGGCGATCACCGCCCAGTAGAACCGCCGACCCGACAGCAGGTCGCCGAGCGCGATCGCCGCCGAGACCGCCACCGCCATCTGGATCGCCGCGCGGACGTGGGGCGCAAGCCGGATGCGTCCGCCCGAGTGGACGCCCCGCTCCAGCGAGGCCGTGGCACTGGTCACCGCGGACCCGGGCAGCCAGCCGCCGAAGAGCATCACCGACGGTTGGAACACCCTCGCCGCCCCGTCCTCGGTCTTCGCCGAGCCCAGGGCGAGCCACTGGCTCATCGCCTCGGTCAGCGCGAGCACCGACCCGGCGAACCGGTGCGCGACGACGATCGCGGTGCGGTCACTGCTGCCGGCGAGCGGATCGGAGTCGTGATCCACCGCCCGTAGCAGCTCGATCAGAGCGCGCGCGTGGGTGTTGGCCGTCTCGTTGTCGCGGCCGAGAAGACCCTGCAGGGCCCCGCGGGCCTCGGCGAGCTGGTCGGCGGGAAGGTCGAGCCGGGTCATCGCCTGGGCGAACCGGGCCACGTTGGTCAGGGCCAGCTCGACGTCGAACAGGCGCTGGTGCAGCAGCTGACCCGAGGACCCCTCCGCCACCGCGGCCGGATCGCCGAGCTGCGCGTCGATCATCAGGGCGGCCTCGTTGAGCCGGACCAGCTGCCGGTGCAGACGCTGCTCCTGCCGTTCGCTGTGATCGGGATCGTCGAACAGCTCCAGGGCCAGCTTTGCGACCTTGCGGGCACGGGCGGCGTAGGAGCGCTGGGTCCGCCGCAGGTCCTTCGCGGGACGCGGAAAGAACAGCCCGAAGCGGACGGCGAGGGCCACCGCCAGCCCCACCCCGATCTCGGCGCACAGCCAGCCGAGATCATCCAGCGACACCGCCGCCCCGAGGAAGAACCCCAGGAAGGCGCCCATGAACAGCAACATGCCGCCGATGAACCCGCGCAGGCCGAACCGCCGGCAGTAGGTGCCGACCGCCAGGGACGCGGCGATGACGATCAGCGAGATCGTCCGATGATCGGCGATGCTGATGCCGAGCACAAGCATCGGGATCATGGGGACCGGCAGCAGGAGCATCGTCACCAGCTGGCCCCGCGGTGTCGGATCCGCCACCCCGAAGACCGAGATCAGCCCGATCAGCGCCCCCACCATCATGGCGATGACCTGCATGTAGTGGTTGATCGTCGCCACCTCGGCCGCCTTCGCGGCGGGCAGCGACGCACCGTGGGTCTGGACCTGCATCGCGTGGGTGGCCCGGACGAACAGGTATTCGACCAGCAGGATCAGCGCGATCGTCACGACGCAGTGCAGCGCCATCCGGAACCGGTTCAGACCGGGGTCCGAACCAAGAAAGCGATCCACCCACCCCCTGCGGAACCGCTCCGCCGCACGGGCCGGCGTAGCTGGGGTGGCGACTTCGAGCTGGACTTCGGCCACGCTCAACGCATACCTCCAACGGGGTCGCGATCCGCCCTGGTCAAGGACTGGATCGGTCAGATGGACGCAACATCGGATGGCTCGCTGCCCCCAGGAGGCGGCATCGCCCGGCGAACGACTTCGGTCGTCGAGACCGCGCCCGAGCGGGCGATGAACTCGGCCCGGCCGGCAACCCTCGCGGCGATCCACGCACATGACTATCCGATGCGCAGCATATTTGTATGCTAGCAAGCATTCCGCGAGCGGAAGGTCTGTTCCGCATGTGGGGGACGTGACAGGGAGCGGGGGAATAGGGGATTTCCCCGAGAGCCCTTCGGGCCGCTAAATGCGGCTGGGCGAAACGCGACTACCCGCACGAACGGTCCGCCGCCGGCCGGCCCGCGCCCGCCGCCCGTCCCGGTGGCGAGAGCGGCGGCCGGACTGGGTCCGAACTCTCCGTCACGGCGTGCCCGGCCGAGCAACCGGATCCTGTCGCGGTCCGCGGGGTGCCCGCCACAGCGTCCCGGGACCGGGACCACCCGACCGATCCAGCAAACCCGCTCTCCCCCAGTACGAGGATATGATCAACCGGTCATCAGGGTGGCGGGACATTACCACAGGTCAGAGCGGTGGCCTCCGAGCCGCGAGCCCGAGTCGCCACGGGGCGTGACGCCCCGCGGCGCCATGCCAACCCATCCGCCGCCTGGCGGGCCGCCGACCGCCATCCGCCGGCGACGCCAAGACCGAGGCTCCGGCCGACCAGGCAGGTATCGCCTCCGGAGAACAGCTCTCCGTGAGCAAGCCAAGTGGCCAGACGTGGACCGATCCGGTACGCCGGCCAGGTATGCCGACTCGGTGATTCTCGCCACTCCCTGAAATCCCTGCCGCGCCAAATTCCAGGATCGCCGCCGGTGTCGGCGTCGACGAAAAGGTGCACGGCGTCGTTTTCCGACCAACCGTTTCCCGGATCACGGTAGTTTCCGCGACCGGCCCAGCCCGTTGTTCTCGTTGAACGACAAAGGTCCCCGGTATCCGGCCGATGGGCCCTCTCCCCCGACCGACAGCTCCTGCCCGCCGGTCGCCAGGTGCCGCACCGCGGCCGAGAGTTCCTGCTCCGGGTCCGAGGGTTGCTGCTCCGGGTCCATGGGTTGCGAGTCCGGATCCATGGGCACGGTGGCGGCGGAGCGATCGCCGAGCAGGCGGGTGCCGTCGGGGAGACTGCCGGTGCTGGCCGCGTGGCGCAGGTACTCCCACAGGGTGCGCTGGAGCTCGACGGCGGCGCGGGTCGGCTCGACGTCGCGGCGCCGTGCCAGCCCGATCGTGCGTTGCAGCCCGGGTGCCACAAAAGGGGTCACCCGCATGCCGAGGCGACGGGCGACCATGCTCGGAATCACGGCGCTGCCGAGTCCCGCCGCGACGAAGCCAAGCACCGCATCCATCTCCCCGCCCTCGATCGCGAAGGTCGGCTCGAAGCCGACCTCCCGGCAGGCGGTCACGGTGGCGACGCGCAGGTCGTACCCGCGCCGGAACATCACCAGCGGATGGTTGCGCAGATCGGCGACATTCAGCGAGCGGCCGGTGACGACCGGCGGCTCGTCGAGGGAGGAGACCAGCACCAGGCTTTCCCGGATGAGCGGCGAGGTGGCCAGGGCGGGGTCGGAGCTCTGCAGCGGCAGGATGATCAGGGCGAGGTCGAGCTCGCCGCCTGCCAGGTCGCGGACCAGGTCACGCGAGCCGCCCTCCTCGACCAGCAGGCGGATGCCCGGATAACGCTGGTGGAACAGGCGTAGCACGTCGGGCAGGAAGCCGGTGCACAGGCTCGGCGTGGCCCCGAGGCGAACCGTGCCGTGGCGCAGGTCGAGCAGCTCGGTGACCCGTTGACGCGCCGTCTCCGTGTCCGCGAGGATGCGCCGCGCCAGCGGCAGCAGCGTCTCCCCGGCCGCGGTCAGGCTGATGTTGCCCCGGGCGCGGTTAAACAGTGGTGTGCCGAGCTCCTGTTCGAGCGCCCGGACCTGTTGGGACAACGAGGGTTGCGCCACATGCATCCGCTGCGCGGCCCGGGTGAAATGCCGGGTCTCCGCGACGGCGACGAAATAGGCGAGCTGGTGGAGCTGCACGCCCGCCAGCGTAGACCTCGATAGGGGGCGACTATGGAGTCCAGGTTTATCATGTCTTGGACCACTCGAGGTGGCGGCTCTAGGGTGCGTGCGTGGCTGTAACAACCCCGACGCGACCGGCGCCCGCTGGACGCCCCCCGCGCCCCGCGCGGTCCTCCTTCGCCCCGTTGAACTTCTGGCGTTCTACGATCGGCAAGAAGACCGTGATGGCGGTCACCGGTCTGCTGATGTTGCTGTTCCTGATCGTCCATATGCTCGGGAACCTGAAGATCTTCTTCGGCCGAACCGACTTCGACCACTATGCCCACTGGCTGCGCACGATCGGGAATCCGGTCCTGCACGAAAGCTGGTATCTGTGGATCCAGCGGTTCGTCCTGGTGGTGGCCGTGGTGCTACACGCCGTATCGGCCTACCAGCTCAGCCGACGTGATCTGAAGGCCCGGCCGACGAAATACTCCCACCACCAACGGGCCAAGGCCGGCTACGCCACGCACATCATGCGTTACGGCGGCATCACTCTGGCACTGTTCATCGTTTACCACATCCTCGACTTCACCACGCTCACACTGAACCGCCACGGAGTCGACGGCGCCGCCTACGACAACATCGTGTCGAGTTTCAGCGTGTGGTGGGTCACCGCCATCTACATCGCCGCCATGATCTGCCTGGGCCTGCACATCCAGCACGGCTTCTGGAGCGCGGCCCAGACCCTCGGGTACAACCGGCCGAGCCGCGACCGTGCCTTCAAGGGCGCGGCGACGGGTCTCGCCGTGCTTCTCACGGTGGGATTCCTGATCGTTCCGGTGTCGGTCCTCGCCGGCCTCGTAGACTGAGAACGAAAGAGGCTGACATGTCGTTCTACAGACTCGGCGACGATATCGCCGACACCACCGCGCCGGACGTGCCGATCGAACAGCGCTGGGACAAGCGCCGCTTCGATGCCAAGCTGGTCAACCCGGCAAACCGCCGGCGACACACCGTGATCGTCGTCGGGACGGGCCTGGCCGGCGGAGCCGCCGGGGCCACCCTCGCCGAGCAGGGTTACCACGTCATCCAGTTCTGCTACCAGGACTCGCCGCGCCGCGCGCACTCCATCGCCGCGCAGGGTGGCATCAACGCCGCGAAGAACTACCGCAACGACGGCGACTCGGTCTACCGGCTGTTCTACGACACGGTGAAGGGCGGCGACTTCCGGTCCCGGGAGTCCAATGTCTACCGGCTCGCGCAGACGTCGACCCAGATCATCGACCAGTGCGTGGCGCAGGGCGTGCCGTTCGCCCGCGAGTACGGCGGCCTGCTCGACACCCGGTCGTTCGGTGGCGTGCAGGTCGCGCGCACCTTCTACGCCCGCGGCCAGACGGGCCAGCAGCTGCTGATCGGTGCCTACCAGGCGCTGTCGCGGCAGATCGACGCCGGCGGCGTGGAGATGCACGCGCGCACCGAGATGCTCGACCTGATCGTCATCGACGGCCGCGCCCGCGGCATCGTCGCCCGCGACCTGGTCACCGGCGAGATCTCGACCTACCTGGCCGACGCGGTCGTCCTCGCCACCGGTGGGTACGGCAACGTGTTCTACCTGTCGACGAACGCGAAGAACTCCAACGCGAGCGCGATCTGGCGGGCCCACCGGCGCGGGGCCTACTTCGCCAACCCGTGCTACACGCAGATCCACCCGACCTGCATCCCGCGTTCGGGCGACCACCAGTCCAAGCTCACCCTGATGAGCGAGTCGCTGCGCAACGACGGCCGAATCTGGGTGCCGAAGAACCCGGGCGACACCCGTTCCCCGGACCAGATCCCCGAGGACGATCGCGACTACTACCTCGAGCGCATCTACCCCGGCTTCGGCAACCTGGTCCCCCGCGACATCGCCTCGCGCGCGGCGAAGAACCAGTGCGACCTGGGCCGCGGGGTCGGCCCCGGCGGCCTGGGCGTCTACCTCGACTTCGCCGACGCGATCAAGCGGATGGGCGAGGCCGCCGTCCGCGAGAAGTACGGCAACCTGTTCGAGATGTACGACCGGATCACCGGCGAGGACCCGTACAAGGTCCCGATGCGGATCTACCCCGCCATCCACTACACGATGGGTGGCCTGTGGGTGGACTACGACCTGCAGAGCACCATTCCGGGCTGTTTCGTCGTCGGTGAGGCGAACTTCTCCGACCACGGCGCCAACCGGCTCGGCGCGAGCGCGCTGATGCAGGGCCTGGCCGACGGCTACTTCGTGCTGCCGCCGATGCTCGGCAACTACATCGCCTCCACCAAGCTCGACAAGGTCGACGCCAGCCACCCGGAGGTGACCGCGACGGTCGCCGAGGCGACGGGCCGGCTGGACCGGCTGCTGTCGATCGATGGCGAGCGCACCGTCGACTCGTTCCACCGCGAGCTCGGCGAGATCCTCTGGAACGAGTGCGGGATGGCTCGCACCGAGGACGGCCTGCGCAAGGCGCTCGGTCGCCTGCCCGAGCTGCGCGAGGAGTTCTGGCGTTCGGTGAAGGTGCCCGGCAGCGGCGCCAGCCTGAACCAGAGCCTCGAGCGGGCCAACCGGGTGTCGGACTTCCTGGAGCTCGGCGAGCTGCTGTGCGTCGACGCGCTGCACCGCGAGGAGTCCTGCGGCGGTCACTTCCGGGTCGAGAGCCAGACCCCGGACGGGGAGGCCCGCCGCGACGACGACCGGTTCGCCTACGCCGCCGCCTGGGAGTTCGGCGGTACCGGAGGCACCCCGGTCCTGCACCGCGAGCCGCTCGAGTTCGACTACGTCCACCTCGCCCAGCGCAACTACGCGTGAGGCGGGGTCGGACAACCATGAGTCACGGAACACGAATGATCAACGCGCAACCCATGACCCGCGCGCTCCCGAAGAACCACGACAGCGCAGACAGCGCAAGGAGCCGACCGTGAAGCTCACCCTGCGGATCTGGCGCCAGGCCGGCCCGGCCGAACCCGGCCGCATGGTGGCCTACGAGGTGCCCGACGCGAACCCGGACATGTCCTTCCTGGAGCTGCTCGACGTGCTCAACGAGCGGCTCACCCTGGAAGGCGAGGACCCGGTCACCTTCGACCACGACTGTCGCGAGGGCATCTGCGGCTCCTGCGGTGTGGTCATCAACGGCCAGGCGCACGGGCCGCGCGCCCTGACCACCACCTGCCAGCTGCACGTGCGCTCGTTCTCCGACGGCGACGTGATCGACATCGAGCCCTGGCGCTCGGTTGCGTTCGGCGTGCTCAAGGACCTGATGGTGGACCGGTCGGGCCTCGACCGGATCATCCAGGCCGGCGGATACATCAGCGCGCCGACGGGCAGCGCCCCCGAGGCGCACTCCACCCCGGTGCCGAAGCCGATCGCGGACTCGGCGTTCGACAACGCCACCTGCATCGGCTGCGGGGCCTGCGTCGCCGCCTGCCCCAACGGCTCGGCGATGCTGTTCACCTCGGCGAAGGTGGCGCACCTCAACAGCCTGCCGCAGGGTGCGCCGGAGCGGGCGAGCCGCGTGCTCAACCTGGTCGAGGCGATGGACGCCGAGGGCTTCGGCGGCTGCACCAACACCGGCGAGTGCACCAACGCCTGCCCGAAGGGCATCCCGATGGACAGCATCGCGACCCTCAACCGCGAGTACCTGCGCGCCTCCCTCGGCCGCAAGTAGCCCGCGCCACACCACCCGTCCGACCTCCCGGTCCTTCCACAGGGATGAATCAGACCGAAAATCCTGTGGAAGGACCAGGAAGAAGCCGGCACGCGCCCCGTCGACGGCAACCCCCGTCGGCGGGGCGCCGCCGCGTGGCAGCTCCGTGGCCGTGTGGCAGCTCCGTGGCCGATCCGTGGCCACTACTCGACGATGTCGGGTAATCACGGTAATCGTGGCAATCGTGGCATAAGTCGCGGAAGGGACGGAACCGCGGCACTACCGTGCCCGCCGGCGGACCATGGTGAGGGTGGGCAGACGGACGCGGGACGTTCCCGATCAGGTGGCGGTGATCGGCGGCGGGATGGTCGGGCTGTGCGTGGCCTGGTTCCTGCAGGAGCGCGGCGTGCGGGTGACCGTTTTCGACCGGGACCAGCTCACCACCGGGCCGACCTGGGCCGGCGCCGGCTCGTCGTGGGGCAACGCGGGCTGGCTCACCCCCGGCCTCGCCACTCCGTTGCCGGAGCCGGCGGTGCTGCGCTACGGGCTGCGGGTGCTGCTGCGACCGGACTCGCCGGTATACGTGCCGCCGGTCGCCGACGCCGGGCTCGCCCGCTTCGTCGCCGGATTCGTCCGGCACAGCACGAACAGTCACTGGCGGCGCGCCATGCGGGCGCTCGCGCCGCTGACCCGGGCGGCTCTCGGCGCGTTCGACGAGCTCGCGGCGGGCGGAGTGAGCGCGCCGACGCTGGCCGCCGCGCCCTTCCTCGCCGGCTACCGGGACCGCGCCGACCTCGACGCGCTGCTCGTCGAGCTCGCCGAGGTGCGCGCCGCCGGCCAACCGGTCGACGCCGAGGTGCTCGACCCGCTCGCCGCCCGCGACCTGGAACCGCTGCTGTCCGAGCAGGTTCGGTACGTCGCCTCTGTGCACGGGCAGCGGTACTGCGACCCGGGGCGGTTCGTCGCGGCCCTCGCCGACAGCGTGCGGGCCAGGGGCGGCGTGGTCCACGAGACGACGACCGTCGCGGGCGTGCGGGAGGTCGGCGACCGGGTCGAAGTGGTCGGCCCGGCCCGGACGGCGGGAGCGTTCGACGCCGCTGTCCTCGCCACCGGCGCCTGGCTGCCCCGGCTGGCCCGGCCCTTCGGGGTCCGCCTGCCCGTGCAGGCCGGCCGTGGCTACAGCTTCCACGTCACGACCGGACAGCCGCCGAGCGGGCCGATCTACTTTCCGGCCTCCCGGGTAGCCTGCACGCCCATCGGCGACGGCCTGCGGGTCGCCGGGATGATGGAGTTCCGCCGCCCCGACGCGCCGCCGGATCCGCGCCGCACCCGCGCGGTGGTCGAAGCCACCCGCGGCCTGCTGCGCGGGGTCGACCTCGACACCCGCACCCATGAATGGGTCGGGCCGCGCCCCTGCACGCCAGACGGGCTGCCGCTGATCGGCGCGAGCGCGTCACCACGGGTGTTCGTCGCCGGCGGCCACGGCATGTGGGGCATCACCCTGGGCCCGGTCACCGGCCGCCTGCTCGCCGACGCCGTCGTCGCCGGCACGCCCGCAGCCGACCTGGCCCCCTTCGACCCGCTGCGCTGAGCGGCGAACCCACCACGCGTATCAGTGTGGCCGAGGTGGGTTGACGCACCCCGCCCCGGCCGCACTACCTGGTGTTACCAAGCTCGATCAGGCCTCGGTACGGGTGGTGGCGTTAGCACCCCGGCGACGCCGAGCCGCGACCCGCAGCAGCGCACCGCCACCGAGCAGGGCCACCGCGATCGAGGCCATGGCCCCGGTCTCGACCCCGGTGAAGGGCAACGCTCCGCCGACGGGCGCCGCGGCACCCGCACCGACGCCGCCGCCGCCGCCGACGCCCGCCCCGACCACGCCCACTCCGGGGGCACCGCCGACGAAGCACGGGGCACCGTCCCGCTTGTCGCCGTCCTTGTCGTCCTTGTCGTCGAACCAGTCCCCGTCCTTGCCGTCCTTGGTGTTACCGCCGTTACCGCCGTTCCAGCCGTCCTTGCCGTCACCGCCGTTCCAGCCGTCCTTGCCCTCACGGCCGTCCTTGCCGTCCTGGCCGCCGAAGCCGTCCTGGCCGCCGAAGCCGTCCTGGCCCTCACCGCCGTCCTTGCCGCTCCGCTCGTCGGCCTGCGGCAGCTCGCCGTTGTCCCAGCCGTTGTTCAGACCGTTGTCGAAGCCGTCCTTGCCCTCACCGCCGCCCTTGCCGTCCTGGCCGCCGAAGCCGTCCTGGCCGCCGAAGCAGCCGTCGCGGCCGAAGATGGGCTTGTCGAACGCCGCGGCTGGCGAAGCCGGCAGGGCGGCGAGCGCCATGCCGCCGCCTGCCACCAGCGCGACTCCGAGGGATCGGAACTTCATACAGGCACTCTCCCTGCGGATCATCAGGTCAAGCAGTTGGACGATTGACTACACGGAGAGTATTGATGATTACTCTCCGTGTCTACAACCTTCCACAGTCAGCCCCTGACTCTGCGTGACCAAGGGGAGGTGACCGGCACCCCCTCGACGTCGAGACGCTCGGGAACCGGCAGCGGCTGGGGACGGACTGCGAGCGCGGGGCCCGCCTGCGGCTCCAGCACCTTGAGCTCCAGGGTCCTGGTCTGGCCGCGGTCGACGGTCAGGTAGGTGGAGACGATGGGCAACCCGTCCTCGGAACCACTGGTCATCCCGACCGGCTGACCGTCGAGATGCGCCCCCGCGAACAGGCTGTCCCGACCCGTGTACACCGACAGCCACACGTTGTTCTGGGCCTGCGGGTTGCCCGGGGAACTTCGGAGATCGCCCCGGTTGCGGACGTACCGCGGCAGGCCGTCGGGGGCCGCGTTGGTGAGTTGGATGGCGATTGTGACCGCGCCGGCGCCGTTCGGCAGGCGCTGCACGTGATAGCTGGTCCGGCGGCGTAGCCAGTAGTCGAGCTTGCTCGCCGTGGCATTCTGCGTGACAACGGCGAGAAAGGGACCTGGTCCCGCCGGCAGCGCGCCACCCAGCGCGGTCGTCGAAAGAACGTCCTGCTCGTCGGCGTGGTTACTGGACACAGTGAGCCGACCCTCTTCGGCCGCCCTGGACATGGCGGTGAGAAGCTTCGCCATGTCCCCGCCGCCCGATTCCACCGCCGCATAGACAGCCTGACCCACCTCGGCGAAGTAACGGTCCCGGGCTGCCACCGTCGGAATGCGGGCGTACACCTTGGACTCGACGAGGTCGACCAGGTTCGCCGCGCTGACGACCTGGCCGCCCGGCAGCACCGCGGGCCGGCTTGCCGCCAGCAGATAGGACAGCGTCGTCGGGTCGACGCTGATGGTGCCGTCCACATCAATGCCGGTTCCGGCCTGGTAGAGATGGGAGTAGAGCTTGCCGGTCGTGGGGTAGTCGGGCGTCAGGTTGGCGTTGGCCCACACCCGGTCCGGCCAGAACGAGCCGTAACGCGCCGCGAACGGGCCCTGCAGCGGGGTGGCCGGGGTCTGCTGGGTGGGGCCGCCGGGCAGCGCGCCATTGCCGGAGATGCCTGCGAGGGACAGCCGCCCCCGATCCGCGGTCAGCAGCCCGAAACCGCCGATGATCCCGCCGTTCGCCCGGGACTCGGCGGGGTTCTGGACGATCAGCAGGTAACGCCGCTGCTGGGAGGCGCCGAGCATCTCCGGCCCGATCCGGGCCGCCAGGGCCACGCTGTCCAACGCCCCGGACAGGGACCGGCCGCGGTCGATCATCTCGGCACGGGCGTCGTCGACGCCGCTGACCCGCCCCGGCCAGCCGCAGGTCCCGGTGCCTTCGGCGGCCGCCTGCAACGCCGACAGTGCCGCTGCGGCCCGCTCGGCCGGGATGCGGGCCGCCGCCAGCGCGGTGACGTTGATCGTCATCTGATGGCGCAGCCGCTCCGGGTTCAGGTCAGCGCCGAGATCCGCGACGGCGGGCAGCCCGGCGCCTGCCATCGCGTCGACGGCCCGCACGAGCGCCGCCGCCGAGCGCAGCGGGCACCCGGCCCACGGCACCCGACCGAACGCCGACCACACGGGGTCGCCGGTGAGCGACCGGGCGGCCCGGGCCCGCTCGGCGATACCCGCCACCTGCGCCCGCAGCTCCCCCTCGGCCGGGATGTCCCCGGCCTGCACCTGATGCTGCAGCGCCGCGATGCGCGTGCGAGCATCGTCGAGCTGCGAGCGAGCCATCAGGCCACGGACGGCCACCCAGCCGGCGAGGCCCACGATCACGGCGAACACGATCGCAAGGCCGCCGACCGTCCAGCGGGCCCACCCACCGCGTCGGCGGGACGCCTCAGCCCCGCCCGCGGGCTGCCCCCCGTCCACGCTGGCCGCGGCCCGCTCCCCGGCCGCATCCGTCACACCGCTCGCACCGATCTCGCCGGCCACACCTATCTCGCCGGCCACACCTGTCTCGGCGGGTACGGCTGCTTCGGCGGGTACGGCTGCTTCGGCGGGTACGGCTGCTTCGGCGGGTACGGCTGCTTCGGC